>JAYWDK010000399.1:0-9569 GCA_043779845.1 Betaproteobacteria bacterium
AGCATCACCGTGGTGGCGGGCACTGACAACACCGGCGCGTCGCGGGGCCTGATCGACTCCAGCGCCGATGTGACGGCCATTCACACGGTGATCGACAACATCGACACCGCGCTGAACACCGTCAACGCCGAGCGCGCCACTTTGGGTGCGTCGCAGTCGCGTTTTGAGTCGGTGATCTCCAACTTGCAGGTGTCGGTTGAAAACCAGACCGCCGCCAAGTCCCGCATCATGGACGCCGACTTCGCGTCGGAAACCGCCAATCTGAGCCGCGCCAACATCCTGCAGCAAGCGGGCAACGCGATGGTGGCCCAGGCCAACCAACTGCCGCAACAAGTACTCAAGCTGCTGCAAGGGTAAGGGTCCGTAAGAAAATAACTTGGACGTTTGGCCGCTGGATTGGGATGCGAAGCTAGGCGCGAAGCGCGCCGTGTGGCGAACCACGCAAGCGATTCGCAACGACGCAGCGCGCCCAAGACCAGCGAGTCAAACGTTCAAGTTATTGGCGAACGGGCCCTTAGCCCGCGCATGGATCGCCGGCAGGCGGTTCGTGGCTGGCGAACGATCTGCCCGCCTGCCAGCGGGCAAGCTCTTGAGCCAAAGCCACCGCCCCGCAGTGACGGCCCGGCACCACCCGGGCCGTTGCCGTTTTAATGTCGCGCTAAAGTTTTTGCCGCCGCTGCCGAATCAACAGATGCGAAGGAGCACATCACCATGTCCACATCCGTCACCGGCACCGGCAGCGTCAGCTCAACAGGCATTGGCAGCGGCCTGGACGTCACCACCATCATCTCCAAGTTGATGGCCGTGGAACAACTGCCGATGACGCAGTTGCAGAACCAGGCCAGCGCGTTCAACGCCAAGCTGTCCAGCGTGGGCAAGATGCAGAGCTATTTTTCAGCGCTGCAAACCAAGTCCAACGCACTCACCGCACCCGGCATGTGGTCGTCCACCACCGCCACGTCGTCGGACACCGCGTCCGTGAAAGTCTCCACCGGGCCGGACGCCGCCGTCGGAAATTATGCGGTGATGGTCAGCAACCTGGCTGTTGGCCAGACCGTGACCAGCGCCGCACTGCCCAGCAGCACGGACACGCTCAGTGCGGGCAGCCTGACCATCGACATCGGCAGCTACAACCTCGGCACGCCGCCCGAACCGTTCACAGCCAAGAGCGGCACCACGCCCCTGACGCTGACCATCGGCGCGGGCGACACCAGCCTGGCCAGCATTCGCGACAAGATCAACGGCGCCAATGCCGGCATCAGCGCATCTATCGTGACCGACGCCTCGGGCGCCCGGCTCAGCCTGCGGTCCAAGGAGACTGGCGCTGAAAACGCGTTTCGCATCACGGTGGTCGAGGCCTCGGACGATGGCATTGCCGCCACGGGCTTGTCGGCGGTGGCCTACGACGCCAACAACGCCAACGCTGCAATGACGCGCTCCATGGCTGCGGCCAACGCCAACCTCACGGTCAACGGCATTGCCCTGACATCGGCCAGCAATACGCTGACCAACGTGATCGACGGCTTGACGATCGGCCTGCTCAAGCCCACCGCCACTGAGGCCAACGTGACGGTGGCCGCCGACACCGCCAGCATCAAGACGGCGGTGACCGACTTCGTCACCGCCTTCAACACACTGGCCAGCTTCATCGGTACCCAGACCGCCTACAACGCCGACAACAAGACCGGTGGCGCGATGCAGGGCGACCAGGCCACGCTGGCCTTGCAGCACCAGCTGCGCAGCGTGATCAATGAAGGCAGCAGCGCCTCGTCCACCTGGTCGCGCTTGTCGGAAATTGGGCTGACGCTCAAGACGGACGGCACGCTGGACACCAACAGCACCAAGCTCGACAACGCGCTGGGCAAGCTACCCGATCTCAAGAAGCTGATGGCCAACGATGGTGTGAGCTCGGCTGACTCAGGCTTCGTGCGGCGATTCAAGAACCTGGCCGATGCCGCGCTGGGCAGCGAAGGCGTGTTCGCCGTGCGCAGCGCCAGCATCAGCACCAGCGTCAGCCGCAACGGCAAATCGCAGGAAGCTATGCAAAAGCGCCTGGACCATACCCAGGCTCGCCTGCAAGCGCAGTACTCGGCGCTGGACACCAAGATGGCCAGCCTGAACGCGCTGAGCAGCTACATGACGCAGCAGATCACGCAGTCCAACCGGACAACGGCCTGATCACGTGCGGGCGGCTCGCCTGAGCCGCCGTGTCAGCGCCGCCTTGTCACCGCCGCAGTAGCGGCCCACCAGGCCTCTGCCTTCATGGCCAGAGCGCGACCCGCGCGCAGCCAGGGCGCGACCCCGATGACCGCCAACGCGCACCCGCCGGCAAAGCCCTGCTTGCGCCCGACAGCCCCTTCACTTCAAACGCTAGGAGCCTGTCGGGCTTGGGCAGGCGAGCGGTCACGCGCGCGGCGTTCATCGCGCCAGAAACATATCGACGCACACCCGGGTTTTCCGCGTGTCAGTGGGCTCAAGTCCGGCCACCGCGCACCGATAAATCTCCTAGCAAGATTGCTGCAAACGGCCCTAACACACTATGTTCAGCGCACCGCACTATTCGTCAAATCCTCGCGCCAAGCAGTTCGCGGGCACCTACCACCAGGTCGGTGTTCAAACGATGGTGGCCGGTGCTTCGGCGCACCGTCTCGTCGAGCTGTTGTTTGATGGCTTCATCAATGCCGTGCAGCGCGCCAAGGGCGCCATTCGCAACAACGACATCGTCGCAAAGGGGCAAGCCATCGGGCATGCCGTGCGCATCATCGACGAGGGCCTGCGGTCGGCACTCAACCTCAAGGCCGGCGGACGCCTGGCGGCCGATCTGTCGGACCTCTACGCCTACGTTTGCATGCGCCTGACCCAAGCCAACCTGCGCAGCGACGAATCCGCGCTGGACGAATGCATCGCACTGGTGGCCCCATTGCGTGATGCCTGGCAAGCCATTGGAGAGCATGTTGATGCCACGACGTAAACCCGATCCCTTGGCCTTGGCGGACACCGCCGAGCCAGCCCACCTCGCGAGCCCCGCCATGAACAGCAGTTTGCTCAGCTACTACGAAGCCATTGAGAAGGCCAGCGCCGAGATGCTGGACGCCGCCCGCACCGGCAACTGGGACCACGTGATCAAGCTCGAAGGGGCTTGTGTGCTGCTGATCAGCCAGCTCAAGAACGCGGCGCGTGGGCCCGGCCTCAGCAGCGATGAAACCCAACTCAAGACCCGCATCATGAAACGCGTGCTGGTCAACGATGCCGAGATCCGCCATCTGGCCGAGCCCTGGCTTGAAGACCTGGACCAGATGATGGGCTCACGGCCCAAGACACTGCATTGACAGCACGCCCGCAAAGCCGCTATCCCCCACTCAACCGGACTCACGCCATGTCGTTTTTGGACACCCAACCGGCACCGCTTGACGAAGATGCCATGGACGACCCGATGGCGGCATTCCGCTGCCAGCAACCGCGCGAGGTGCTGTCGCTGTTGCGCCAGCTGCGTGACGGCGTGTCGCCGGTGGCGCTGTCGTCACCGAGTGGCGTCAGCCTCAGCGCCACGGTGTGGACGGTGGACGGCGACCGCCAGCGAATTGCCTTTGACGTGGAGTCGACCGACCCCCAGCTGGAAAGCTTGATCGAGGCCAACGAGCTCACCGTGGTGGCCTACCTTGACGCCGTGAAGCTGCAATTTGACATGCAGGATCTGGTGCTGGTGCGCAGCCCACGCGCCACGGCCCTGCAAGGCCGGCTGCCAAGCTGCATTTACCGCTTCCAGCGGCGCAGCAGCTACCGCGTGCGCACGCTGGACCGGGGCGCGCCCAGTGCGGTGTTCAGGCATCCCGGCCTGCCCGAGATGCAGCTCAAGCTGCGCCTGATCGACGTGAGCATTGGCGGCTGTGCGCTGCTGCTGCCCGCCGACGTGCCTGCCCTGCCAATGGGCGTGGTGGTGCGCGGCGTGGTGCTGGAGCTTGACGCCGACACGCGGCTCACGGTCACGCTGCGCCTGCAGCATGCCAGCTCGGTGCAAAGCAAGATGGCGGGCTTGCGCCTGGGCTGCGAGTTGATGGAGCCCAGCACCGGCACCGAGCGAACCTTGCAGCGCTATATCGACCACACCCAAAAGCGCCGGCGCCTGCTGTCGCTGGACTGATTTTGTGTCGGCTCGCCGCGTTGGCCGGAGCTGGGGCGCCACCGCGCCCGACGCCACCAAACTGCGTGATCCGCCCCAAGGCCGGCGCAAGCCCGGGCCTCGGGCACCGGGGTTCACGCTGCTGGAGATGACGGTGAGCATTGCCGTGATGGTGGTGCTGGGCGCGCTGGCCGTGCCCAGCTACGCCTCGTTGCTGGCGCGCCAGCGGCTGGAGGCCGTGGCGCGCAACCTGCAAGCCGACATCGGCCTGGCCCGCCAGGAGGCCGGCCGCCGGGGACAAACCGTCTACCTCGTTTTTGAGCCCGGGGCGCAATGGTGTTATGCCATGAGCACTGCTGTTGCCGCCAGTTGCCGCCAAGCCAGCCCGGGCACGGTGATCAAGCAGGTGCGGGCCGACGACCACCCCGGCATCACGCTGTTGCAAGCCAGCACCATGGCGCTGGATGGCAACACCGGCGCCAGCCTGGCCACCATCGCAGGCCTGGCTGCTGCCGCAAGCCAGGGTTTGCATCCGGGCGGCCATGCCCGTTTTGCCTCGCGCGATGGCCCACAGCTGCAAGTTCAGCTGGGGGTCATGGGACGCGCCGGCTTGTGCGCCCCGGGCCAGCCCGTTGCTCACACGTCGCCCTGCCCGGCTGACGCGCCCCCAACCTGAGCGTCAATCCAGCGGCGCAGCCTTGGGCCGGCCGTCACGCACCAGGTAGCTGTAGATCACCGGCACCACCACCAGCGTGAGCAAGGTGCTGGTGATCACGCCGCCGATGATGGCGCGCCCCATTGACGACTGGATCTCGCTGCCAACATCGAGCGCCAGCGCCAGCGGCAACATGCCAAACACCATGGCACCGGTGGTCATCATGATGGGGCGCATGCGCGTCAGGCCGGCCTGCAATAGCGCGTCGCTCACGGTGGCGCCGGCTTTGCGGGCCTGGTTGGCAAAGTCCACCAACAGAATCGCGTTTTTGGTGACCAGGCCCATCAGCATCACCAGGCCAATCATCGAAAACACGTTCAGGGTGGACCGCCACAACAGCAGCGCCAGCATCACGCCGATCAAGGCCAAGGGCAGCGAGGCCATGATGGCGATGGGCTGCAAAAAACTGCCAAACTGGCTGGCCAGCACGATGTAGATGAAGATCACCGCCAGGCCCATGGCGCCCAGCATGGCGCCAAACGCTTCTTCCTGGTCCTTGGTCTGGCCGCCCACGTCAAAGCTGTAGCCGGGCGGCAGCTGGGTGCTCTTGACGAGCTTTTGCACTTCGTCGCCTACCTCGCCCGCAGAGCGGCCTTGCACGCCGGCAAACACCGCCTCGCGGCGTTGCAAATTTTGACGCCGGATGATCTCGGGGTTGAATACCGGCTCAATGGTGGCCACGCTGTCCAGGCTGATCGGCGCGCCGTCTTTGCTGAAGGCCACCGGCAGCCCCCGCATCTGGTCAATGCGCTGGCGCTGGTCTTGATTCAGGCGCAGCACCACGTCCACCAAGTCGCCGTCGGGCGTGGTCCAGTAGGTGGCCACCTCGCCATTGACATAGGCCCGAAGCGACGACGCCACCTGGGGAGCGGTGAGGCCCAGCTCCCTCACCGCCGCCGGCTTGAGCCGCACGGCATACGCCGGGATGCCCGGGCGCACCGACAGCTCCACGTCCACCGTGCCGGGGATCTTTTTCACCTTCTCGGCAAAGTCGGTGGCCACACGCGCCAGGCCTTCGGCCTCGGGGCCCAGGATGGCCACGTAGATGGGCCGGTTGAAGCCCAGGGTCACGTCGGTGCCCGGGATCACCGCCACCTGTTTGCGGATGGCTTCTTCAACCTGCTTCTGGCTGCGGCTGCGTTGGCTGCGTTCTTTGAGCGCGATGTCCAGCGAGGCCAGGTTGCGCTGGCCGGCGCCGCCCACCGAGGTGGACACGCTGGCCACCTCGGGCAAGGCCATCACGATGGCCTCCACTTGCCGCACCTTGGCATCACTTCGCTCCAGGCTGGACCCCTCGGGCAGGCGCAGCGCCAGCCGGGTGAAGCCTTGGTCGGTTTCAGGGATGAACTCGCTGCCCACCAGGGGCGCCAGGGCCAGCGCGCCCACGAAGCTGAGCACGCCCACGCCCAGCACCACGCCGCGCGGCGTGAGGGTGGCGCGGCGCAAGTGGCGCGCGCTGGTTTTGTCACGGCGGCCGTCGGCGCCAAAGCCGTGGCCATAAGCGGGCAGCGGCAAGCGCCAGCGTCGGCCTGAAAACGCCCAGCGGATCAGGGCCTCGTACAGCGTGTGCATCACGTCCAGGCCGCGGTCGGTGGCACGGATCAAGGCACCCAGCACGGGCAGTGATTTCATCCTGTTGACCGGTGGATCACGCCACACCGACGACAGCATCGGGTCCAGCGTGAAGCTGACAAACAAGCTCACCAGCACGGCCACCGCCACGGTGATGCCAAACGGGTAAAAAAACTTGCCGATGATGCCGCCCATGAAGGCCACCGGCACAAACACCGCGCACAGCGCAAAGGTGGTGGCCATCACCGCCAGGCCGATCTCCTGGGTGCCGTCCAGCGCGGCCTGGTGGTGGCCTTTGCCCATGCCGATGTGGCGCACGATGTTTTCTCGCACCACGATGGCGTCGTCGATCAGCAAGCCGATGCACAAGCTCAGCGCCATCATGGTCATGAAGTTCAGCGTGAAACCCAAGGCCTGCACCGCGATGAAGCTGGAGATCACGGCAATGGGCAGCGTGAGCCCGGTGATGACGGTAGAGCGCCACGAGTGCAAAAACAAAAACACGATGGCCACGGTGAGCAACGCGCCCTCGATCAGCGTGCGCTTCAGGCCGGTGAGCGATTGTTTGACCCAGTCACTGTTGGCGTAGATCAGGCGCAGCTCGGTAGCGGGCGGCAGGGTTTTGCGCAACTCGGCCATGGCCTCCTTCACCGCGTCGCCAGTGCTCACAATGTTGGCGTCTTGCTGCTTGAACACGTTGAAACTCACGGCGCGTTGGCCGTTGATGCGGGCATTGGAATCCAGCTCTTTTTCACGCTCCACCAGCTGGCCCATATCACCCAGGGTGAGCGCCAGGCCGTTGCGGCGGGCCACCACGATGTCGGCAAAGCCGCGTGGGTCACGCACCCGGCCTTCCACCCGCAGGATGGCGTCTTGCGTGGGGTCGCTGAGCAGGCCCACGGGCTGATCGGCATTGGCCTCGCGCAGGGCGGTGGCCACCTCGGCGGGCGTGACGCCATAACTGCGCAGCCGCACCGGGTCGAGGTTGATGCGCACCTCACGCGTGGCCAGGCCCGACACGTCCACCCGCGCCACGCCTTCAACGCGCTGCAGGCGCTTGTTCACCTGCTGATCGGCCAGCAGAGACAACTCACGGGCGCTGCGGCTGGGGCTGAGCAGCGCCAGCACCACCACGGGCTGGCTGTTGTCGTTGTTGTAGCGCGCCACGGTGGGCGGCTTGGCATCACGCGGCAGGCTGCCCTGCACGGCCGAGAGGCGGTCCCGCACCTCTTGCATGGCGCGGCTCATGTCGGCGTTGAGCGAGAACTCGACGTTGGTCTGGCTCTTGCCTTCCAGGCTGCGTGAGCTGATGCGGCGCACGCCGGCCACGCTGTTGACGGCCGACTCGATGGGCTTGGTGATCTCGCGCTCCACCGCCTCTTGCGACGCGCCCGGGTACGCCACCTCGATGTAGGCGCCAGGCGGCGACACATCGGGCATTTGCTCCACGCCCAGGCGCGCATACGAAAAAAGCCCCAGCACGCACAACGCCACCATCACCATCACCGCAAACACAGGGTTGGCAATCGATACACGGGTGATCCACATGGTTTGACCTTGTTTCTTGTATTTGAGGTGTATTTACGAACGCCCCGAGGCCAGCCGGGGCCGGCCGTCCCCCAGGGGGATCAAGGAAAGTGGCAGAGCCACATTTCCTTGAGAGACGCGCGCGGCAGCGCGGCGTCGGCTTGAGACGGCGGGCGGAGGACGGGCCGGATCAGTGCAGCGCAGCCGACGTCGCCGCCACGGCCGGCCCCGCCTTGGCCGCCACCACCACCGCCCGCGCGCCGTCACGCAGGTTGTCAAAGCGCGCGGCCAGCACCTGGGCGTCGGGCGCCAGGCCGCTCAATACCTCCACCCGGCCACCGGCCTCGTCACGCCGGCCCAAGGTGATGGCGCGGCGCACCAGCACACCTTTGTCGATCAGCCACACCTGGCTTTGTCCACCGCTGCTGCCCACCGCAGACGACGGCAGCACGAGACGCTGTTGCTCGTCGGCCAGCACCACGCTGGCCATGGCGTACTGCCCGGCCCGCAAGCGCTCTTGCGCATTGGCCAGCGCCACCGTGACGCCAATCGACCGCGTGCCCGCCTCGGCCGCCGGCGCAATGCGCGCCAATTGGCCCGCCAGCGGCACGGCCAGGCCTTCGACGGTCACTTGCACGGCCATGCCCGGGGTCAGCAGCGACACCTCATGCGTGCCCACGCTGCCCGCCAGCTCCAGCCGCGACAGATCCACCAGCGTGAGCACTTGCTGCTCCACCGCCACTTTTTCACCCGGCAGCACGTGGCGCTTGGCCACGATGCCGGCGATGGGCGCCACCAGGCTGGCATCGCGCTGGGCCACGCGGGTAATGTCGAGCGAGGCCAGCGCCGCCTGGCTGCCCGCGCGCGCCGTATCCAGCGTGGCGCGTGAGGTGTCGAGCGCCACAGCCGAGATGAAATTTTGCGCCGCCAGCCGCTCATTGCTGGCGTGGGCACGCTCGGCCTGGGCCAAGGTGGCGCGGGCCGATTCGAGGTTGGCGCCGCGCTCGGCAATGCGGCTGCCCAGATCGGCCATGTCGATGCTGCCTATCACCTGGCCGGCGCGAACCCGGGCGCCTTCGGCCACGTCCAGCGTCAGCAAGGTGCCGGCGGCCTTGGCGCGCAGCACCGCCGTGTTGGGCGCCACCAGCGGGCCTGAAAACGCCAGCGTTTGCGGCAGGCTGACGCGGCTGGGTTGCACCACTTCATTGGCGCGGAACTCCAGCGGCGCCGACGCCATCGCGTCGGGTGTTTTGGCCGCTTGCGCGCTGCCCGCCGAGAACGCCGCAAACGGCGCGCGCTGCTGCATCCAGACCACGCCGCCCACCACCGCAGCCACCACCACCACCCCCAACCCGATCAGCCTGTATTTGCGCATGTCGCGCTCCTTCTGCGTTGTGCCCGCTCTCGTGGAGCGAGCCGCAGTTTAGAAGCCGGCCGACCGCCGTCCAAGCCCCGGGGGGATGAATTGCAGGGCAGCGGCGACGAGCTGCACGCACCGGCGACGGCCTGCAAGCGTGAGCGCCAGCACGGCGCGTGGCTAGGAGCCTGTCGGGCTTGGGGTCGGGCTCGCGCCGGGGAGAGTTTCGGTGCCGGGCTAGACGTCGACGAGGCGTGTGGCCAAGCCACACAACGAGT
>JAYWDK010000400.1:0-3382 GCA_043779845.1 Betaproteobacteria bacterium
ATAGCCCGCTCCTGCGCCTCCATCGGGCACCAGGGTGATGCCCTTTTCCAACAGATACTCATGGATGTCGATGATGCGGCTGCCGGGGAATATCTTGTCGAACTCATAGCCCTGCAGCTGGTCATAGCAGGTGCCGCAACTCACCACCACGGTCTTGATATCGAGATAGTTGAGGGTGTTGGCCACGCGGTGAAACAGCACCCGGTTGTCGGTGATGATCTTTTCGGCCTTGTCGAACTGGCCGCTGCCGCGCTGCGGGTAACCGCAGCATAAATAACCCGGCGGCAACACGGTTTGCACGCCAGCGTGCCACAGCATGGCTTGCGTGGCCAGGCCCACCTGGCTGAACAAACGCTCTGAGCCACAGCCCGGAAAATAAAACACCGCCTCGGTTTCGGCCGTGGTGGCCACCGGGTTGCGGATGATGGGCACGTAATCCTTGTCTTCAATGTCCAGCAAAGCGCGTGCGGTCTTTTTGGGCAAACCACCCGGCAGCTTTTTGTTGATGAAGTGGATCACCTGCTCTTTGATGGGCGCGGCACCCAGCGAGGCCGGGGGTGCTGCGGTTTGCTTGCGCGCGGCCAGCTTGAGCACCTGGTTGGCCAGGCGCTGCACCTTGAAACCCACGCCCACCATGGCGCTGCGGATCAGCTTGATGGTTTGTGGGTTGGTGGCGTTGAGCATCAACATGGCCGCAGCGTTGCCCGGCCTGAAACTCTTTTGGCCCATCTTGCGCAGCAGGTTGCGCATGTTCATGGACACGTCGCCAAAGTCGATGTTGACCGGGCACGGGCTCAGGCACTTGTGGCACACGGTGCAGTGGTCGGCCACGTCCTCAAACTCTTCCCAGTGCTTGAGGCTCACGCCGCGCCGGGTTTGCTCTTCGTACAAAAACGCCTCCACCAGCAGCGAGGTGGCCAAAATCTTGTTGCGTGGGCTGTACAGCAAATTGGCGCGTGGCACGTGCGTGGCGCACACGGGCTTGCACTTGCCGCAGCGCAGGCAATCTTTGACGCTGTCGGCGATGGCGCCGATGTCGCTCTGCTGCATGATGAGTGATTCATGCCCCATCAGGCCAAAGCTGGGCGTGTAGGCGTGGCTCAAATCGGCAGCGTGCACGTCAGGGCCCAGCCGGCTCAAAGCCTCGCCACGCAGCAACTTGCCTTTGTTGAAGCGGCCTTCGGGGTCAATGCGGGCTTTGTAGGCGGCAAAGTTGGCCAGCTCGTCGTCGCGCATGAACTCCAGCTTGGTGATGCCGATGCCATGCTCGCCCGAGATCACGCCGCCCAGGCTGCGTGCCAATACCATGATGCGGGCAACGGCTTCATGCGCCGTTTGCAGCATCTCGTAGTTGTCGCTGTTGACGGGGATGTTGGTGTGCACGTTGCCGTCACCCGCATGCATGTGCAGGGCCACCCACACGCGGCCACGCAACACCTCCTGGTGGATGCGCATGAACTCGCCCAGCACGGGCGCAAACGCCGCGCCGGCAAACAGCGCCTGAAATGGCTTGAGCACTTGCTGCTTCCAGCTGGCGCGCAGGCTGTGATCCTGCAGCTGGTCAAAAAAGCTGCGACCGGGCTCGCCACCGTCGGGGCGGTGGGCCACGTCAAGATGGCTCAGCCACAACTGCCATAGCGCGCGCACCTCGGCCAGCTCGGCTTGGGCTTGTTGCACACGCTCTTCAAGCAGCTCGGGGCTGGGCAGGTTGGTGGCGTCGTCGGCGCGGCCCAAGGGCAGCTTGCCGTGGGCCAAAAACGCTTGCAGTTTGGCTATCAGTTGCAGCTTGTTGCGCAGGCTCAGCTCGATGTTGATGCGCTCGATGCCCAGCGTGTACTCGCCCATGCGCTCAAGCGGGATCACCACGTCTTCATTGACCTTGAAGGCGTTGGTGTGGCGGGCGATGGCCGCCGTGCGCTTGCGATCGAGCCAGAACTTTTTGCGTGCCTCGGCGCTGATGGCCACAAAGCCCTCACCGCTGCGTGAGTTGGCGATGCGCACCACCTCGCTGGTGGCGCGGGCCACGGCGTTTTCATCGTCGCCCACGATGTCGCCAAACAGCACCATCTTGGGCAACATGCCGCCCGACGCGCCAGCCATTGAGCCACGCTTGCTTTTGGTGGTGTAGCCCACGGCCTTGAGGTAGCGATCGTCCAGATGCTCCAGGCCGGCCAGGATGGCGCCGCCCTTTTTGGCATCCTCGAACATGAAGTTCTTGATCTCGACAATCGACGGCACGGCCTCGATCGGGTTGCCAAAAAACTCAAGACACACGGTGCGCACATGTTTAGGCATGCGGTGAACTATCCAGCGTGCACTGGTGATCAGGCCGTCGCAGCCTTCTTTTTGGATGCCTGGCAGGCCGGCCAAAAACTTGTCGGTGACATCCTTGCCCAAGCCCTCTTTGCGGAACACGCTGCCGGGGATGTCAAGCCGCTCGGTCTTTTCAAGAACCTTGCCCGACGCATCAAACCAGCGCAGCTCAAAGCTGGCCACGGGCGCGTCGTGGATCTTGCCCAGGTTGTGATCGAGGCGCAGCACCTCCAGCCACTTGGCCTGGGGCGTCACCATCTTCCAGCTGGCCAGGTTGTCCAGCGCGGTGCCCCACAGCACGGCTTTTTTGCCGCCGGCGTTCATGGCGATGTTGCCGCCCACGCAGCTGGCCTCGGCCGAGGTGGGGTCGACCGCAAAAACATAACCCGCACGTTCAGCGGCATCGGACACACGCTGCGTCACCACGCCAGCGCCCGTCCACACGGTGGCCACGGGCTGGGCCACGCCGGGCAAGCTGACGAGCTCCACCTCGGTCATCTGCTCCAGCTTTTCGGTGTTGATCACCGCGCTTTTCCAGGTGAGCGGCACGGCGCCGCCGGTGTAGCCGGTGCCACCGCCACGCGGGATGATGGTCAGGCCCAGCTCAACGCAGCCGGCCACCATGCTGGCCATCTCATATTCGGTGTCGGGCGTGAGCACCACGAACGGGTATTCCACGCGCCAGTCGGTGGCGTCAGTCACGTGCGACACACGCGACAGGCCGTCAAACTTGATGTTGTCTTTGGCGGTGACTTTGCCCAGCACCTTGCGGCAGCGGTGGCGTAGCGCGGTAACCGTGGCAAATTGGCTGGCAAAGCGCTGCACCGCGGCGCTGGCCATTTGCAGCAACTCACCCACGTGGCCGTCGCGCACGGCGTCCACGTCTGGCGTGCGGCGCTGCGTCACTTCACCCAGGCGGTGGTTCAGCGCGTCGATCAGCAGCTGGCGGCGCTTGGGGTTGTCGAGCAAGTCGTCTTCAAGATACGGGTTGCGCTGCACCACCCAGATGTCGCCCAGCACCTCATACAGCATGCGGGCCGAGCGGCCGGTGCGGCGCTCGTCGCGCAGC
>JAYWDK010000401.1:0-3379 GCA_043779845.1 Betaproteobacteria bacterium
CGACCACACCAGGCCGTAACTGCGGCCTGGCTTGGGCCGGTCAAAAGGCAGCAGCGCCAGCACGTCGGGCGACCTGAACCACTGCCGCGCCAGGCCCAAATGCGGCTCGGTGGCCACCAAGCGCGCCGCCAGCGCGGTATGGCCGTAAGCGTGACGCTCGTAGCGCACACCCAGCGCCTGGCGGGTGGCGGAGTCGCGGCCTTCGGCCAGCACGGTGAGCGCGCAGGGCTGGGCCTCGGGGGAGTCGTCGGCCACCCAGGCAAGGTGTGGCGCAAACCGGGCGGCGGTGTGCAGGGCCGCCTCCAGCGCGGCGGCGTCAACGATCCAGGCCAGCGCCTCGCAGCCTTGGCGCCAGGCCGAAAAATCGATGGCGCCGCCCGGGGCGTCGCCTGCAACATGCATGTCGTCGACCGGCGTGACCGCATCGGGCGGCAGCGCGTCCCAGACCTTGAGATCGGTGAGCAACTGGCGCGACGCCGCATTGAGTGCGTAAGCGCGAACATCGCCCACCGCGTCCGCCCCCACGCCCGCCGGCGCGGGCGCCGGGCCCGGCCGGGCACCGATCAGCCCCACCCGCAGGCCTTGGCGGGCCAGCGCCAGGGCCAGCGACAAGCCCACCGCGCCGGCGCCTCGAATGCATACATCAAACGTTGTCATGCGGTGGATTGTAGAAACCCGGGGTGACAGCAGATCGGCCGAATAAAATCAGCGATTCAGGGTTGCGCCGTCGATCGCCAACCCCTCCCCCAGTCGAAAGCCCCCCATGAGCCTGCAATGCGGCATCGTCGGCTTGCCCAACGTTGGCAAGTCCACTCTTTTTAATGCCTTGACCAAGGCCGGCATCGCTGCCGAAAACTACCCGTTCTGCACGATCGAGCCCAATGTCGGCGTGGTCGAGCTGCCCGACCCGCGCATGGACCTGCTCAGCGCCATCGTGCAACCCGAGCGCGTGGTGCCCGCCATTGTTGAGTTTGTCGACATCGCCGGCCTGGTGGCCGGCGCCAGCAAGGGAGAAGGATTAGGCAACCAGTTCCTGAGCCACATCCGCGAGACCGACGCCATCGTCAACGTGGTGCGCTGTTTTGAGGACGAAAACGTCATCCACGTGGCCGGCAAGATCGACCCGATCAACGACATCGAGGTGATCCAGACCGAGCTGTGCCTGGCCGACCTGAGCACGGTTGAAAAAAGCCTGCACCGCTACAGCAAGGTCGCGCGCTCGGGCGACAAAGACGCCGCCGCGCTGGTGAAGGTGCTTGAAAAATGCCAGGCCGCGCTGGACCAGGCGCGGCCCGTGCGCGGTATCGGCTTCAGCAAGGAAGAGTGGGTGCTGGTCAAGCCGCTGTGCCTGATCACCGCCAAGCCGGCCATGTTCGTGGCCAACGTGGCCGAAGACGGCTTCGCGAACAACCCCTTCCTGGACCGGCTGACCGAGTACGCCGCCAAACAAAACGCGCCGGTGGTGGCCATCTGCGCCAAAACCGAGGCCGAGCTGTCGGAGATGGCCGACGAAGACCGGCTGATGTTTTTGTCCGAAATGGGCCAGACCGAACCCGGCCTGAACCGCTTGATCCGCGCCGCCTTCAAGCTGCTGGGCCTGCAGACCTATTTCACGGCCGGCGTGAAAGAAGTGCGCGCCTGGACGATCCACCTGGGCGACACCGCGCCGCAAGCCGCCGGCGTGATCCACACCGATTTTGAGCGCGGCTTCATCCGCGCCCAGACCATTGCCTATGACGACTTCATCACCTTCAAGGGTGAACAAGGCGCCAAGGACGCCGGCAAGATGCGCGCCGAGGGCAAAGAGTACGTGGTGAAAGATGGCGACGTGCTGAACTTCTTGTTCAACGTCTAAGCCGCCCGCCGCGCGGCCGCTCCATCTGCCCCCCACCCACAGGGCTGCCGTGACCCCACCGACCGTGCCCAACGCCCGCGCAGCCGCTGGCCACCCTGGCTTGCCAAACCTGCCCAACCTGCCAAACCTGCCAAAAGGCCTGGCCCGCTGGCTCTGGCCCTCACTGCTGACCGCCGCCGCCTACTTTTTTGCGGGTTGGGTGGCCATACTGTTGGCCATTCCGCCGGGTTATGCGTCACCGCTCTACCCGGGGGCCGGATTGGCGCTGGCGGTGGCGCTGGTGTACGGGCACCGCGCCTTGCCCGGCGTGGCGCTGGGCGCTTACCTGGTCAACGTGTTGCTGGCCGTGGGGCCCCATTTACCGACGCCGCTGGCGCTGACACTGCCGTTGGTCACGGCCGCCGGTGCCGCGCTGCAGGCGGCTCTGGGCGCCGCGCTGGTGCGCTGGCGTTTGCCGGGCCCCTTGGTGCTTGATGAGCCGCGCGACGTGGCCATTTTTTGTCTGTTGGGCGCGGTGCTGGCCTGCACCGTCAACGCCTCGATGTCCACGCTGGCCTTGTCCGCTGGCGGCGTGCTGCCACCCGGTGCGCGAGCGTTCACCTGGTGGACCTGGTGGGCTGGCGACACCTTGGGCGTGTTGATCGGCGCGCCAATGGCGCTCACCCTGATCGGCCGGCCCCGCAGCGACTGGTCGGCCCGGCGCATCACCCTGGCCCTGCCTTTGCTGGTCACCACCTTGCTGCTGGCAGCGGCCACCGTGTTGGTGGCGCGCTGGGACACCCAGCGCAGCCAGAGCGTTTTTGAGCGCGATGCCGCCGCCGCCGCCGCCGGGCTGGCGGCCGACTTGCGCCAGTCCCTCTTTGCGCTGGAGGCCTTGCACGGGCTGTACGTCGGCTCCGATGACGTCTCGGCCGACGAACTGCGGCGCGTGGCCCAACCTTGGTTGGCCCTGTCGATTCAACCGGCTGCCGTGGGCTATATCGAGCGCGTGGCCCGCACGGACATCGCCCGTTTTGACGCCACGACACAGCGCCTGCTGAAACAGCCCTACCGCGTTTTCGACCGCCAGGGCGCCAACCAGGTCAGCCTCGCCGCGCACGACGCTCACGTGCTCGCCATCCGGCTGATCGAGCCCCTGGCCAACAACGACCGGGCACTCGGCGTCAACGCCTTGTCGGTGGCGGCCGCGCGCGGGGCGCTGCAACGCGCCATCAGCACGGACGCGCCCCAAGCCACCGCCGGTTTTTTGCTGACACAGGAGTCGACGGGCCAAGCCGGCGTGGTGCTCTACCGTGCGCTGTACACCGGCGAGCCCACGCCCGACGAGCGGCCGGCCGCGCTGCGCGGCATGGTGTTTGTGTCGCTGCGCATGCAGCAATCCGTGACGGCCGCCATGCGCGAGGCCCCCAGCTACCTGGCCTGGTGCGTGATCGACGGCAACCCCGCCGCCGCACTCAAGCAGTTGGCCGGCCCGCCCGGCTGCGCCAACAAGCCCGCCGCGGCCTTGCACCATGAAGCGTCCAT
>JAYWDK010000402.1:0-3378 GCA_043779845.1 Betaproteobacteria bacterium
CGCGCCCGCGCGGCGGTGGTGGCGCTGCAACCGGGCGTGACGCCGGAGGCCGGGGCGGCCAATAACAGCACGGAGCGCATGCAGTGACCGCGCTCCACGACCTGGCCACCAATCAGCAAGTGGCGCTGCTGTTTGTGATCCTGTTTGGGCTGTTGCTGCTGGTCAGCGTGGTGAGCGGCTTGCTCGCCTTCCGCGAGCGCACGGCCGCGCAACAAGCGCGGCAACAGCGCTTTGCACGTGAGCTGCGCGCGCTGTGGGTGGGCGCGGTGGTGTTCTGGATCACCTGGTTATCGGGCAACGCCGGCGCGACGCTGCTGTTTGGCGTTATTTCGTTTTTGGCGCTGCGTGAATACATCACCTTGCTCAAGACCCGGCGCGGCGACCACCGCAGCCTGTTGCTGGCGTTTTTTGTCGTCTTGCCACTGCAATACACCTTGCTGGCCTACCGCCAGTTTGACCTTTTTTCGGTGTTTATCCCGGTGTACGTGTTTCTGGCCATTCCGGTGGTCAGCGCGATGGCCGGTGACCCAGAGCGCTTTCTGGAGCGCAACGCCAAGATCCAGTGGGGCATCATGGTGTGCGTTTATGGCTTGTCGCACGCACCGGCCCTGGTGCTGCTGGATTTTCCTCAACGTTTTCCGGCCGAACAAGGCCGCGGCGCGTTCCTGTTATTTTTCCTGGTGATGGTGGTGGCTTGCGCCCAGATCGTGCAAACCGCCGCCAGCCGCCACCTGCGCCGCCGGCCCGTGGCGCGCCACATCGACCGCCTGTTCTCGCTGCGCGCCTGGGCCTTGGGCGCAGGTGCGGCCGCGCTGCTGGGCGCCGCGCTGTTCTGGATCACGCCATTCAAAGCGGGGCAGGCCTTGACGATCGCGGCCATTGCCGCAGGCGCGGGCACGCTGGGTGAGTTTGTGATGAGCGCGCTGAAGCGCGACGCGGGTGTGCGCATCTGGGGCAATACCGAATCGGTCACTGGCGCCGTGGGCTTGCTGGACCGCGTGGCCCCGCTGTGTTTTGCCGCACCGGTGTTTTTTCACTCGGTGCGCTGGTACTTTCAGCTCAAGCCTTGAGCCGCTGCGGGGCCGGTAACATCGACCGATGAATCCAGTCTCCCCATGCGCATCCTCGGCATAGACCCCGGCCTGCAGCGCACGGGCTTTGGCTACGGCCGCCGCTGCGCGGCTTCACATCGGCCAAGCCGATATGAGCCTTCACCGAAGCCCTCCCGCGCCATACATCCCGTCGAGGCAACACCATGCGCATCCTCGGCATAGACCCCGGCCTGCAGCGCACGGGCTTTGGCGTGATTGACGTGGTGGGGTCGATGCTCAGCTACGTGGCCAGCGGCACGATCAGCACGCTGGAGTTGGCGCGGGGCAACCTGCCGGGGCGCATCAAGCTGATCTATGACGGCGTGGCCGAGGTCAAGCGGCGCTACCAACCGCAGGCAGCGTCGGTCGAGATCGTGTTTGTCAACGTCAACCCACAAAGCACCTTGCTGCTGGGCCAGGCCCGAGGCGCGGCGCTGGCGGCGCTGGTGAGCGACGACATGCCGGTGGCCGAATACACCGCGCTGCAAATGAAAAAGGCGGTGGTGGGTCACGGCCTGGCGAGCAAGGGCCAGATTCAGGAGATGGTGATGCGTTTGCTCAAACTGCCCGGCCTGCCTGGCAAGGACGCCGCCGACGCCCTGGGCCTGGCCATCACCCACGCGCACGCCGGGCGCAGCTTTGAAGCGCTGGCTGGCCACAATGCGCCGCGCAGCCATGCCCAGTTCAAGGCCGGCCGCACCTACTGAGCGCCTCACGCAAGACCGCCCACTTGGAATCCAAAGCAATGAACCAGCCCGTGCACACCCAATGGATCACTGTCCCATCCCTGGCCGCCGACGGCCCGCCCACCACCAACGCCAGTATGGGCGCCTACCTGGCGCTGCCACCCGGCGGCAGCGGGCCCGGCTTGCTGCTGATGCAAGAGATCTTTGGCGTCAACCGGCACATGCGCGCGGTGGCCGAGCAGTACGCGCTGGCGGGTTTCGTGGTGCTGGCGCCCGACATGTTCTGGCGCCAGGCGCCTCGGGTTGACCTGGGCTACGAAGGCTGTGACCGTGAGCGCGGCATCGCGCTGATGAGCGCCATGCAGGCCTCGGAGGTGCTGGCCGATTTGCAGGCCGCAGTGGGCGCGCTGCGGGCCCGGCCCGAGTTGGGCGGCGGCAAGGTGGGCGCCATTGGGTACTGCCTGGGCGGCCGCTTGGCCTACACAGCCGCCGCGCTGACCGGGGTGGACGCGGCCGTGGCGTACTACGGTGGCGGCATCCAGGGCCAGCTGCAACTGGCCACGCAAGTTGCCTGCCCCATGTTGTTTCACTACGCCGAGTTTGACGATCACATCCCACTTGACGCCGTGGCCAAGGTGCGCGCGGCGTTTGCCGGCAAGCGGGCCGATGTGCGGGTCTACCCCGGCGCCCACCATGGCTTCAACTGCTGGGATCGCGCCAGCTACCACGCCCCCAGTTCGGCCTTGGCGCTGGGGTGCAGCCTGGCTTTTTTGGCCGAACAGTTGTTCTGATCAAACCTGGTAACAGACGAGGCGCGCGAGCCCGGCTCCGTCACCAGATCGCGCGCAAGCCCTGAAACACCCGCGTGAAGATCACGATGTCAAACGTGCCCAGGCCCACCACCACGGCCCACCGGTAAAGGGCCCTGGCGCGCGCCAGCGGCACGGGCTCGCCAGTGGCCAGGTGCAGGCCAAAAAACACCGTCGACGGCAGCGCCACGAGGGTGAACAGCACACCGGCAATCCAGAGAAATATTTTCATGGCGACTTTGCTAGTGCAGTGTTCGATGCTGTGAGCAATTTAAGAAAACCGATGGATTTGCCGCTGTGGCTAGGCGCAAACCACAGCCATGCCCAGTGGCATGGCGAGGATTTGCAACGACGCCGCAGGGGCCAAAACGCGGTTTTATGTTGCGAATAGTGTCGAACACTGCACTACAGCAAACGCGCCAGGCGTTCGAGGATCAATACGCTGAAAAACCCCGCCATGGCGATGACGGCCCACTTCAATACTTTGACGCCGCGTCGGCGCCACGCCGGGTTGCCGGTGGCCACGCCCATGGCAAAACACAGCAGGCAAGCGGCCAGCAACAAGCCAAAAACAAGGCGAAAGATCAACATCGACCGGCCCGCCTCACCAGGCCGGCGCCAGCTCTGCAAAACCGGCCGGGGCCAGGGCTGCGTCGTCAAAGGTGACGATCTCCCAGGCCGTGGGCCGCGCCAGCAAGGCGCGCAACAGCAGGTTGTTCAGCGCGTGGCCGCTTTTGAAGCCGGTGTAGTGCGCCAGCATCGGGTGGCCCACGTTGAAAAGGTCGCCAATGG
>JAYWDK010000403.1:0-9558 GCA_043779845.1 Betaproteobacteria bacterium
GCCACAAACGCCGGGCGCAGCGGGCTGGGGGGGCGCAGATCAGGGCTCACCAGCCCCACGTAAAACGGCACGCTCACCGACAAGGCCCGCACTTGCAGCCCCGGCCCGGCCAGGGCCAAAGCCGTGAGCGGGTTGACGATGGCCACGCCCAGGCCTTGGCGCACCAGCGCGCAAACGGTGGCGGCGCTGTCGGCCTCCAGCGCCAGCACGCGCTCGATGCCCTGTTGCGCAAACAAGCTATCGATCTGCTGGCGGTAGGGGTCACCGGGCGCGAGGCTCACAAAGGCTTGCCCTGCAAAGTCCTGGGGCCGCAGCACCCGGCGCGCCAGCCTTGCGTGGCCGGTGGGCAGCACCACCACCTCGTCCACTTGCAGCAAGGCCTCCAGCGTGGTGCCCGGGGGCGCGGTGCGCTGCTCGGTCAGGCCCAGGTCGCAGCGCTGCTCGGCCAAGTGGGTTTCAAGCGCGGGCGATTCAAGCGAGGTAATCGCCACGCTGACCTGCGCGTGGCCTGCGGCAAAGCGCCGCACGGCGTCGGGCAGCAGGGTTTGGGCCAGCGCCGGCAGGCAGGCCAGGGTGATGCGGCCGTCCGCAAACTGGCGCAGCGACGCAGCGGTGGCGGTGATGCTGTCCAGCCCGACGTATGAACGCTCGACCTCGTCGCGCAGCGCCAGGGCACGCACGGTGGGCCGCAAACGGCCGCGCACGCGGTCAAACAACGTGATCTGCAACACCGTCTCCAGGCGCGCCAACTCGCGGCTCACCGTGGGCTGCGAGGTGTGCAGCAGCTCGGCCGCGCGGGTGACGCTGCCGGTGAGCATCAGCGCGCGGAAAACCTCAACAAGGCGGTGGGTGAGCTTCATGGTGGCGGGCGGTTGGTGGGCGAGTGGCGGGCGAGTGGCGGGCGAGTGGTGGGCGAGTGGTGGGCGGTTGGTCTGCGTTTGGAAGACGATTGGCAAGCAGTCGGCCAGCCAAAAACCATATCAGAATCAAATCAACCCACCACAACAAGCTATTTGCGTGAATGGATCAGCTTGCGCAAAATTCAGCCATGAACCCCTTCTCCCCTGACCTGCTGCGTGCGCTGGCCCAGCAACACGGCACCCCGCTGTGGGTGCTGGACGCCGCCACCGTGCGGGCCCGCATCGATGAGCTGCGTGCCTTCGACACCATCCGCTACGCCCAAAAAGCCAACGCCAACGTGCACCTGCTGCGCCTGATGCGCGCCGAGGGCGTGGTGGTGGACGCGGTGTCCCTTGGCGAGATCCAGCGTGCGCTGGCGGCCGGCTACACCTCGCGCGGCCCCGGCACGCCGGGCATTGTTTTTACCGCCGACGTGATCGACCGCGCCACGCTGGCCTTGGTGGTGCAAGAGGCCATCCCCGTCAATTGCGGCTCGGTGGACATGCTGCACCAGCTGGGCGCGGCCAGCCCCGGCCACCGGGTGTGGTTGCGCATCAACCCGGGTTTTGGCCACGGCCACAGCAACAAAACCAATACCGGCGGCGAGCACAGCAAGCACGGCATCTGGCATGCCGACCTAGGCGTCGCGCTGGCAGCAGTGCGCCAGCACGGGCTGCACCTGGTGGGCCTGCACATGCACATTGGCTCGGGCGTGGACTACCGCCACCTCAGCCAGGTGTGTGACGCCATGGTGGCGCTGGTGGCCCGGGTGGATCTGCCGATCGAAGCCATCTCGGCCGGTGGTGGTTTGTCCATCCCCTACCGCGTGGGTGATGCCCGCATCGACACGGCGCATTACCACGCGCTGTGGCACGCGGCGCGCGGGCACATTGAAAAACAACGGGGCCACCCGGTGCACCTGGAGATTGAGCCCGGCCGCTTTTTGGTGGCCGAAGCCGGCGTGCTGCTGGCCGAGGTGCGCGCCACCAAAACCATGGGCTCGCGCTTTTTTGCGCTGGTCGACGCCGGCTTCAACGAGCTGGTGCGCCCGTCGATGTACGGCAGTTACCACGAGATCAGCGTGCTGGCGGCCGACAACACATCGGCAGATCTGCGCCAGACCCGCCCCACGCGCGCCACCACCGTGGCCGGCCCGCTGTGTGAATCGGGCGACGTGTTCACGCAGGGCGAAGGCGGCGTGGTGTTGTCACGCGATCTGCCCGAGCCCCGCGTGGGTGATCTGCTGGTGTTCCACGACGCCGGGGCCTACGGCGCGTCAATGTCTAGCAACTACAACAGCCGGCCGCTGGCCGCCGAGGTGATGGTGGACGGCGGCACGCAGCGCCTGATCCGCCGCCGCCAGACCGTGGCCGAGCTGCTGGCGCTCGAAGACACGGGCGCTTGAGTGGGTGGCGGCGTGGGTGGCGGCGTGGGTGGCTGCGTGGGCGGCTGCGCGGCGGCGTTTTGACCGGTGGCAGCTGCGCCCAGCCGCTCAGCGCGAACCCGGCGCCGCGCCGGCTGGCAGTATCAACACCTGCATCGTGCTGCCCGGGCAACCGGCCGCCACACTGGCGGCGCCAGGCGGGCAGGCAATGCGGGCGGCGGCCTCGGCCCGCGCCGCCTTGGCGTTCATCAAGTGCATGTGGGGCTTGAGCATCTCCACGGCGATCACGCCCACCGTGCTCAGGGTCAGCAGCACGATCAGCACCTTGCGCCGCGCGGTGATCGGGCGGTAGGGCTTGATGCGGGGAATCGGCACCATGGCGGGTGCGGCCGATGTTGCGGCATCGGGTGCGCTGGACGTGTCATCGCGCGGCGCCGCGGGTGGGGGTGGGTGCTTGGGCATCGGCGCCAACTATCCCACGGCCAGCACTGCCGGGCCGGCTACCCCAGGCTCACAGCGGGATCAGCTTGACGCCCGCGTCCACCGCCAGCAACTCCCCCGTGGTTTTGGCGGCGTCCACGCCCAGGTACCAGGCGGCGCGGGCCACGTCGTCGGGCGTGATGACATCGGCCAGCGCGGCCCGCGCCTTGTAGCTGGCCACGCTGGCGGCGTAGCGCTCGGGGCCCAGGCCTTGCTGCAACCAGGGCGTTTCAACCAGCCCAGGCGCGATGGCGTTGACGCGGATGTCGGGGCCCAGCGCGCGGGCCAGCGCCACCGTCATCGCGTTCAGCCCGCCTTTTGACGCCACGTAAGCCACCGACGAGCCCATGCCCGTGGTGGACGCCACCGACGACATGTTGACCACCGCGCCCGGCGGGTGGCGCTTGAGCAGCGGCTCCAGCGCGCGCACCATCTGGAACGCGCCCACCACGTTGACGGCATAGATGCGCTGAAAGTCGTCCGCGTCCAGCCCGTCAAGGTTACGCGCCGCCACAAACTTGGTGGTGCCGGCGTTGTTGACCAACACGTCGCAGCGGCCCCAGCGCTTGTCCACCGCCGCCGCCAGGGCGCGGCAATCCGCGTCCAGCGCCACGTTGGCGCGCTGCACCAGCACGTCGGCGCCGGCCGCCGCGCACAACTCGGCCACGTCCTCGGCGGGCCCCGCCTCGCGGGAGTAGTTGACCACCACGTTCCAGCCACGCTCGGCAAACAGCCGGGCCGTGGCCGCCCCGATGCCCGACGACGATCCCGTCACCACACAGACTTTGCGTTCCATGGTTCGCTCCTTTGCTGGGTTATGTTTTTGTTGAAATCTGCGACTCAACGGCCAACGGGCCACCAGCCGGTGGTGTCGGGCAGCCCGTCCGAAGCCCGTCCAGTGAACACCGGCGCGCGTTTCTCGTTGAACGCGCGCACGCCCTCGCGGCCGTCGTTTTTGCTGGCGTGCAGCATCGCCAGGGATTCAATCGCGTGGGCGTCCCGCGGGTGCGGCAGCGCGTGGTTGCGCAGCAGCATCTGGCGCATCAGCGCGATCGCCACGGGGCTGCGCTGGTCAATGTATTTGTGCGCCAGCTGGTGGGCCTGGTCCAGCAGTTGCTCGTGCGGCACCACGGCCTTGACCAGGCGCCCGCGCAAGGCCTCGTGGGCATCAAACACGTCGCCTGAGTACACCCAGTCAAACGCTTGTTGCGGGCCCACGATGCGCGGCAAGAACCAGGTGGAGCAGGCCTCGGGCACGATGCCGATGCGCCCGAACACAAAGCCGATGCGGGCTTTGTCGGACGCCAGGCGCACGTCCATCGGCAGCGTCATGGTGGCGCCAATGCCCACGGCCGCGCCATTGATGGCGGCGATCACCGGTTTTTTGCAGTCGTAAACCGCCAGCGACACGCGCCCGCCGGTGTCGCGCACGCCTTGCACCATGGCCGGGTCGTCCCAGCGCGCAGTGAGCTCTTGCAGGCTGGGCGACAGGGTTTCGTCCAGGCCAAAAACATTGCCATCGGTCGACAAATCCATGCCCGCGCAAAACGCCCGGCCCGCGCCGGTGACCACCACCGCGCCCACCGCGTCGTCGTCGCTGGCCCGGCCGTAGGCGTCGATCAACTCGTGGGCCATGGTCACGGTGAAGGCGTTGAGCTGCTCGGGGCGCTTGAGCGTGAGCGTCAAGACACGCTTGTCGATTTGCCAGT
Organism: Betaproteobacteria bacterium; assembly: GCA_043779845.1. Classification (GTDB taxonomy): domain Bacteria; phylum Pseudomonadota; class Gammaproteobacteria; order Burkholderiales; family Burkholderiaceae_C; genus Pseudaquabacterium. Next base: position 4,474 of record JAYWDK010000403.1, read on the forward strand.
CCAGGGTGCTGTAGGTCATGCGCTGCCTCGTCAAAAGTCAGCGCCCAGAATAAAACGCGGCGTGGCGGGCCAGCGTCGCCTCAGTGACCCGGCAAGCCGGTGGCCGGCCTGACAGATAGGCGGTTTAGAGCAAGCCGCAGCCGCGCAAGATCAGGCCCACCACGTGCTCGGTGGCGCGCGTGTGGTCACTGGCGCTCAGCTCGTTGCGGCCCAGCACGGCGCTCACCTGCACCGCAAAATCGGCGTAGGTTTGGGTGGCCGCCCAGATCGTGAAAAACAAATGGGTTGAATCGACCGGCGCCATGTGGCCGGCGGCGATCCAGCCATCGATCACGGCAGCTTTTTGGCGCACCGCCTGGCGCAACTCGCCGCGCATCAGATCACCGACCACGGCCGCGCCGTGCAGCAGCTCGTTGGCAAACACACGCGACGCGTCGGGCCGCAGCGCGCTCATGGCCATCTTGGCGCGGATGTAGGCGGCCAGCGCGGCGGCCGGGTCGGCGTCGGCCTTCAAGCCATCCAGCGGCACCAGCCAATCGTGCAGCGTGCGCGCCAATACCGCCCGGTACAGCGCAAGCTTGCTGCCAAAGTAGTAGTGCACATTGGCCTTGGGCAGGCCGGCTTCGTCGGCAATGCCGGCCATGGTGGCGCCGGTGAACCCGGTGCGCGCAAACAAGCGCTCGGCCGCGCTCAGGATCAGCGCCTCGTTGGCTTGGCGGATGGCGCCCTTGCCAGCTTCGGCCTCAGCGGTGGCGGACTTGAGTGAGCGGGTGGGCATCGCTTGGCGCTTGTGGGGCGGTCGTGGCGCAGTGCCGGCAGGCGACGGGGCCGGGGCCGGGTGATGCAAATCACCCGGCCCACCTTGCCGCTCAATCTACTTGTTAGCCGCTTCCCACACCGAGTGGGTCATGGCCGCCTTGCCCGGGTCTTTTTTGATCACCGGCGAGCTGCCACCCGCCAGCAATACCTTGACCGTGCGCTCGTAGGCTGCGGGGTCGAGGTAGCCGATCTTCTTGGTGCCGGCGTTGCTGATCAAGGTGGCGACGTTTTCCATCTGGCGCTTTTGCACGGCCAGGGTGGCGCTGCCGGATGGATCAGCGGCCACCACGATCTTGGCGGCTTCTTCGGGGTTTTTCACCGCGTCGTTCCAGCCCTTGAAGGTGGCACGCAAAAACTTGGCCATCTTGGCAGCAAAGGCCGGATCCTTGAGCTTGCCTTCAAGCACGTACAGCCCGTCTTCGAGCGAGGCCACGCCCTCTTTCTCGTAGAAGAAGGTCACCAGATCAGCCGGCTTGACGCCCGCGTCCACCACCTGCCAATACTCGTTGTAGATCATGGTGCTGATGCAGGCGGCCTGGTTTTGCAGCAATGGATCGACGTTGAAGCCCTGCTTGAGCACTTTGACATCCACGTCGGGCTTGAGGCCCAGCTTGGCCATCCAGTTCAAAAACGGATACTCATTGCCGCCAAACCACACGCCCAGGGTTTTGCCTTTGAAGTCTTTGGGCGTGGCCACGCCGCTGGATTTTTTGCAGGTGAGCATCAGGCCCGACTTGTCAAAAATCTGGGCGATGTTGACCAAGGGCACGCCGGCCTCGCGCGCGGCCAGCGCGTCGGGCATCCAGTTGACGATGGCGTCGGCCTGGTTGCCGGCCAGCACTTGCACGGGGCTCACGTCGGGGCCACCCGGCTTGATCACCACGTCCAGGCCCTCGGCCTTGTAATAGCCCTTGGCGGCGGCCACGTAGTAGCCGGCAAACTGGGCTTGCGGCACCCATTTCATTTGCACCGTTACTTTGTCAGCAGCGTGGGCGCCCAGGCTGGCCAAGCTGGAAATTGCCAAGGCGGCGGCCAGCGCGGTGCTCTTGATCGTGTTGCTTGTCATCTTCACTCCTGTGGGGTTGTGGGTTGCATCGTCAAACAGTTCGGGCCCCAGCGCCTGGGTGACCGGTCAAGAAAACGCATTTTGAGGGCCGCTGATGAGCGCCTCATTTGCTGCGGATGGACGGGTGCCAAAACGCCACGCGCCGCTCAAGCAGCACCAGCAAGGCGTAGGCCACCGACCCGGTGACGGCCGCCACCACGATGGCGCCCCACACCAGCGGCATGTTCATGCGCGCCGCCTCGGTGCTGATGCGGAATCCCAGGCCCACCGTGGGCGAGCCAAAAAACTCGGCCACGATGGCCCCAATCAAAGCCAGCGTGGCGTTGATCTTGAGCGCGCTGAAGATGAAAGGCATGGCCGCAGGCAGCCGCAGCGCCAGCAGCGTGCGTGTATAGCCCGCCGCGTAGCTGTGCATCAACTCCAGCTCCAATTTGCCGGCCGATTTGAGCCCCGCCAGCGTAGACACCAGCATCGGGAAAAACGTCATCAGCACCACCACCGCCGCTTTGCTGGGCCAGTCAAAACCAAACCACATCACCGCGATGGGCGCCACCGCCACCAACGGCACGGTGGACGTGAGGGATGCCAGGGGCAGCAAGCCGCGCTGCAAAAACGGCGCGCGGTCAATGGCCACGGCCACCAAAAAACCCAGGCCCGAGCCCAGCACCCAGCCGATCAGCACGGCCTTGAGCACAGTTTGAACAAAATCGCCGGCAAGCAGGGGCCAGCGCTCCACCAGCGACTGCATGATCAGCAGCGGCGGCGGCAGCAGCACCTTGGGCACCTCAAACAAGATGACGCCCACTTGCCAGAAATAGAGCACCCACAGCCCAAACAAGGCGGCGGTGAGCGGCGCGTAAAGCGGGCTGCCGACTAGCGCGGCGAATTGCTGCACGGTGAGGCCGGCAAGCGCCAGCAGGCCCAGCAGCGCCAGCAACCTCAGCGTGGAGGGGCCTGTGCTTTGGGCCACATCGGCGGCGGCATCGGCAGCCACCTCAAGGCCCGTCACGGGCAGCAGGTGCCAATACACCAGCGCCAACACCAGCGCCAAGTTCAGCAGCGCCCAGGCGCGAGGCCGCACCACGGGCTTGTTAGGCGCCGTCATGCGGCGCTCCGCTGGCGCAGCACCAGCCGCTCCACCAGCGCGACAGTCGACGTCAGCCCCAGGCCCAGCAGCGCCGACATCACCAGCGCCGACCAGATGCCCACGGTATTGCCGTAGTACGAGCCAGTGAGCAGCCGCGCGCCCAAGCCGGCTTGTGCGCCGGTGGGCAGCTCGGCCACCATCGCGCCCACCACGCCGGCCGCAATGGCCACACGCAGCGACGGAAACAAAAACGGCAGCGCGGACGGCAGCCGCAGCAGCCAGAACGCCTGCCAGCGACTGGCCGCGTAGGTGTGCATCAGCTCGGTTTCCAGGCGCTGCGGCGCGCGCAGGCCTTGCACCATGGCCACAGTGACCGGGAAAAAGCACAGGTACATGGCGATGGTGGCCTTGGGCGCCACGCCCTCAAAACCCAGGCTGCCCAGGATCACCAGCACGATGGGCGCAATGGCCAGCACAGGCACAGTTTGTGATGCCACGATCCAGGGCAGCAAGGCCCTGTCCAGGGTGCGTGAATGCACGATGGCCGCCGCCAGCCCCATGCCCAGCAGCGTGCCCAGCGCAAAGCCCACCAGCGTGGACTGGGCCGTGACCCCCGCGTGATAAAGCAGGTTGCGCGGTGAATCCACCGGCCAATCCACCAGGCTGTGCCAGAGGTCGACCACCACCTGGTGGGGCGCGGGCAAGACCGGGCGCTGCATGTTCAGCGTGGTGCTGATCAGCTCGCTGCTTGTGTAGGCGCCAGTGGGCGTGCGAGGCGCGAGCACACGCTCGATGGCGCCCGCCGCGTTCAGCCCCACGGCGCCCAGGTACCACAGCAGCAGCACCACGGCCAGCACCGTTGCCACGGGCAGTGCGCGCTGCGCCAGCGTGGTGCGGTCAGGCTTCATGCCGGCCGCCGTGCGCACTGTGACCTTGCGCCAGGCCCTCGCGCACCTCATGCGCCAGCGCCACAAACTCGGGCGTGTCACGCAAGCCCAGGTGGCGTTGATCGGGCAAGGTCGACTCAATCACCTTCAGGATGCGCCCGGGCCGGGGCGACATCACGACGATGCGCGTGGCCAGGTAAACCGCCTCGGCGATCGAATGCGTGACAAACACCACCGTGCGGCGCTCACGCTGCCACAGCTGCTGAAGCTGGTCATTGAGCCCATCCCGGGTGATCTCGTCGAGCGCGCCAAAGGGCTCGTCCATCATCAAAATCTTGGGCTCAAAACCCAGCGCCCGGGCGATGGACACACGCTGCTGCATGCCGCCCGAAAGCTGCCACGGGTACTTGCGCTCAAAGCCGGTGAGGCCCACGCGGCCCAGGTGCTCACGCGCCACGGCCTCGCCATCCGTTTTAGAGCGGCCCTGAATTTGCAGCGGCAGCATGACGTTGGCCAGCACCGTGCGCCACGGAAACAGCACCGGCGACTGGAACACATAGCCGTAGGCCCGCGCCAGCCGCGCGTCGCGTGGCGTTTGCCCGTTCACCCACACCTGGCCGGCGGTGATGGGCTCCAGATCGGCGATGACGCGCAGCAGCGTGGTTTTGCCGCAGCCCGACGGGCCAATCAGCGCCACAAACTCGCCCTGGTCAATGCGCAAATCAATGTCACTGAGCGCGTGCACCGGTGCATCAGCCGACGGGTAAATGACGCTGGCTTTTTGCACCAGCACGGCGGCCTGGCCATCGCTGTGCGGGGTGGGCGGCAAGACTTGCGGTGTAGACCGGACAGGTGGGTTCATGGACAAAGTGTGGGGGCGGGGCAGCCGCAAAAACCTAACCAAATGGTCAGCTTATTGTGTGCGAGCAAGCCAGATTTGTGCCACCCACGGCCGGGCCAATCGACTCGGGATCAACCCCCATACGGTGCGGGGTGCACCGGGTACGTGTTCACGGGGTAATCCAGCGCCACCTTCCCTTCGATCCGGTCCGAAGCCTCGGCGCGGTGTCGACGCAAGCTTTGCGCTCAGCCCGTCGGTGTTGCGACTGCCGGGCGAGGCATCAAGCTCGGCGGCGAAGTGTTGGCAATCGACGCCGCCATGGCCTCATGCATGAACTTCCACAGATCCACGCCCTGGCGCAGACAGGTCTCGTGAACGGTGAAGC
>JAYWDK010000404.1:0-3371 GCA_043779845.1 Betaproteobacteria bacterium
ACCGCGGCGAACACCAAGCCGACGGCCACCGCCGCCCAGAATGAAAAGCCTTTGGTCACCAGGAAATCAAGCGAGCGCACCAGCGCCAGGCCGGCCAGCAGCACCATCGAGCCTTGCGCGAAATTGAACACGCCGGAGGCTTTGAAGATCAATGCGAAGCCCAGCGCCACCAGCGAGTAGAGGACTCCGGCCATCAGACCGCCCAGCAGGACCTCAACGTAGAAGCCAGGTGTTGTAGACCGGTCCGCAAACGGTGCCACCAACCCGGCGAGCAGCACCACGCCAAGCATGAGAACGGGGCCGTGTTTTCCGATCACATTCTTCAGCATCGTCAGTGGCTCACGCCGAGGTAGGCGTCGATGACCGCCTGATTGGCGCGCACCTCTTGCGGCGTGCCGTCGCCGATCTTCTTGCCATAGTCGAGGACCACGACACGATCGGAGATGTCCATGACCACGCCCATGTCGTGTTCGATCAGCACGATGGTGGTGCCGAACTCGTCGTTGACGTCGAGGATGAAACGGCACATATCCTGTTTCTCTTCGACGTTCATGCCGGCCATGGGCTCGTCGAGCAGCAGCACTTGGGGTTCCATCGCCAGCGCACGGCCCAGATCCACGCGCTTCTGGAGGCCGTAGGGCAGGCGGCCGACTGGCGTTTTTCGGTGCGCCTGGATCTCAAGAAAGTCGATGATGTGCTCGACAAACTCGCGGTGCTGGGCTTCTTCGCGGGCGGCCGGGCCCACGTGCAAAGCCTGCAAGAAGAGGTTGCTCTTCATCTTGAGGTTGCGCCCGGACATGATGTTGTCGATCACGTTCATGCCTTTGAACAGCGCCAGGTTCTGGAAGGTGCGCGCCACGCCCATCTCGGCCACCTGGCGGCTGCTCATGTGGCTGAACGACGCGCCGCGAAAGGTGATGCTGCCTTGCTGCGGCGTGTAAACACCGTTGATGCAGTTGAGCATCGAGCTTTTGCCCGCGCCATTGGGCCCGATGATGGCGCGGATCTCGTGCTCACGAACATTGAAGCTGATGTCGGTCAGCGCCTTGACGCCGCCAAAACTGAGCGAGATGTTCTTGACGTCGAGGATCACGTCGCCGTGTTTGCGGCCGGCGTCGCTGGCGGCGTTTGTGGCCGCGTTTGTGGCGGCATTTCCGGGGTTGTTCAGGGTAACCATCTCAAGCAGCTTTCTTCATGGCGGGCAGCACCTGGGCGTCCAGAATCTTCAGCGTGGCCGAGACCGAGCCCGTGCGGCCGTCCTCAAACTTCACGGCCGTCTCGATGAACTGCTCAGAGCGCCCGCCGTACAGCGCCTCGATCAACACCTGGTATTTGTCGTTGATGTAGCCGCGCTTGACCTTGCGTGTGCGTGTCATCTCGCCGTCGTCGGCGTCCAGCTCTTTGTGCAGCACCAGGAAGCGGCCAATCTGGCTACCGGCCAGCAGGGTGTCTTCGGCCAGGTCGGCGTTGACCTTGTCAACACAATCGCGGATCAAGGCGCCCACCTCGGGGCGCTGCGCCAAATCGGCGTAACCGGCGTAGGCCAGGTTGCGGCGCTCGGCCCAGTTGCCCACGGCATCAAAGTCGATGTTGATGAAGGCGCACACCGCGCTGCGCTGGTCGCCAAAAGCCACCGCCTCTTTGATGAACGGGAAAAACTTGAGCTTGTTCTCCACGTACTTGGGCGCAAACATGGCGCCGTCGTTGGGCCCGCCCACTATGCGGCCCACATCCTTGTGGCGGTCGATGATCTTCAGGTGGCCGTGGCTGTCGATGAAGCCGGCGTCGCCCGTGTGGTACCAGCCTTCGGCGGTCAGCACCTCGGCGGTGGCGGCCGGGTTTTTGTAGTATTCCTTGAGAAGTCCGGGGCTCTTGACCAAAATCTCGCCAGCGTCGGTGAGCTTGATCTGCACGCCGGCAATTGGCACGCCCACAGTGTCTGAGCGCGCTTCGTTGTCGGGCTGCAAACACACAAACACGGCGGTCTCGGTCGAGCCGTAAAGCTGCTTCAGGTTGATGCCGATCGAGCGGTAAAACGTGAACAGATCGGGGCCAATCGCCTCGCCGGCGGTGTAGGCCACGCGCACCCGGCTCAGGCCCAGCGTATTGCGCAGTGGGCCAAAAATGGCCAGATCGCCCAGCCGCCATTTCAGGCGGTCCAGCAGGGCCACCGGCTTGCCGTCCAGCCGCGCCGGGCCCACGCGGCGGGCCACCGCCATGCAGGTGTGGAACAACCAGCGCTTGATGGGCGAGGCGTCTTCCATGCGGATCATCACCGTGGTCAGCAGGCCCTCAAAAATGCGCGGTGGCGCAAAGTAGTAAGTCGGGCCGACCTCTTTCAGGTCGATGGTGACGGTGGCGGCCGACTCGGGGCAGTTGACGATGTAGCCGCAGGTCAGCCACTGCGCGTAGCTAAAAATGTTTTGGCCGATCCAGGCCGGCGGCATGTAGGCCAGCACTTCTTCTCGGTTGCTGAGGTGGTCAAAGTCGGCGCCGGCCTTGGCCCGGTCCAGCAGGCTCAGGTGCGTGTGCACCACGCCCTTGGGGTTGCCCGTGGTGCCCGAGGTAAAAAACATCGCGGACACGTCTTGTGGCTGGGTTTTGGCCACTTCGGCGCCGTAAAAACCGGGCTCACGCTGGGCCCGTGCCGCGCCGGTTTTTACCAAGTCGTCCAGCGATTCAAGGCCAGGCTCGATGTACTTGCGCAGGCCCCGTGGGTCGTCAAACCAGATGTGCGCCAACTGGGGGCATTGATCGCGGATTTCGAGCAGCTTGTCCACCTGCTCCTGGTTCTCGACCACCGCAAAACTCACCTCGGCGTTGTTGATCGGGAAGATAAACTCGGTGCTGGCCGCGTCCTGGTACAGCGGGATCGGCACCGCGCCCAAGGATTGCGCCGCCAACATGCTGGCGTACAGGCGCGGGCGGTTGTCGCCCACCACCACCACGTGCTGGCCGCGTTTCAAGCCGGCCTGCGCCATGCCGCAGGCCAGGTGTTGCACCAGGGTGGACAACTGGGCCCAGCTGGTGGTTTGCCAGATGCCATATTCCTTCTCGCGCAGCGCTGCGGCGGCTGGCCGCTGTTGGGCGTGTTCAAGCATCAAGCGGGGAAAGGTGGATTGCACCGGCAGCTCCTGTGGCCTGGCCCATCCCACAATGGATGAATCAGCGATTGGTGGCGCATGCTAGGCTTTGGTTTGACGTTATTTTGTCGGTTGAACGACAATTTAAGGGTCTGCACGGGGCGGACTTTCCCTGGGGCGCCGCGCAAGCCAGCGGTCAGCCTCGTCTGCCACAAGCCGGCATATTCATGAGCACACCCACCCACAATTTGCGCCAACGCGCCCGTCCGCCCACCGACATGGAGCTGG
>JAYWDK010000405.1:0-3367 GCA_043779845.1 Betaproteobacteria bacterium
TGAGCGACCCCGCGACCCGGCGCAATGCCCTTGCCAACATCGAACTGCCCGACGATGACGACGACGGGCCCGATGCCTTTGAGGCGATGCTGTTGATGGAAGCGCTGGCCGGTGGGCCGGCTTTTGGCGCGGCGCGCAAGAAGGGCCGGCGGAGATAGCCGCTTGACGGGTATCCCTGCGCGCAAACGCAGCAGCGAATCAAGCGCTGGTTTCAGTGCCGGACCCTGGCGGTATCTCGGCCGCCAGTCGTTTCACCCGATTCGCTATGGCACTGGCTAGCACTGGCTAGCACTGGCTAGCCCAGCGCCTCTTCGGCAACACCGTTTCGCCGTCCACGATCGGACTGAAACAGTCGTCCACGATCACTGAAATACGCACATGCCGGTGATCGCCTGGTGGCGTTGTTGAGCTTCGGCGCCAGCGCCTGGAAGCTGGCAGACCGCGGGCGCTTCATTGGCTGGAGTCATGAGCAGCGGCAGAGGAACCTGCAACTGATCGTCAACAACGCGCGCTTCCTGATCCTGCCGTGGATCCAGTCCAAGGGGCTGGCCTCGAAGGTTCTCGCAATGGCCGCACGCCGACTTGCCTCAGACTGGCACGAGCGATATGGCTATAGACCCGTGTTGCTCGAAACTTTCGTCGATAGCCCTCGTCACAAGGGGACTTGCTACAAGGCGGCCAACTGGATGTTGATCGGCAGGCCCGCCGGAGGCGGCAAGAAGAGCACCGCTCACCAGCAGGTGCGGCCGGCCAAGGACATCTGGCTATATCCGCTGTGCCGCGACTTCGAGGCAGACCTCCGGGCGTGACCGGGGAACGTGCTCACCGAATGTTTACGAACTTGGGGGCGCAGACGGTACAGGCCCATCACGACCCCACGCGAGGCCATTGCTGTGCGCAATTGGCGGCTGCCGTATGCCCCACCGCTGGCTGCAAACGTGGCCTTCAATTGCACGCTGGCTTCGCACACCGCAGGCTGGACTTGGCTGCGCTTGCGGGCTGCATAATAACCCGAGCGACTGACGCCCGGCACCCGGCAAACCTGCGCCACCGCCACCGCCTTCTCTTGCAGTTGCCGCACGAGCTCGAAGCTCATCGCAGCTCCCGGGCAAAGAAGGCCGACGCCTTTTTTAGGATATCAACGTCTCCTCGCAGTTGCTTGTTTTCGGCTTCGAGCTGGCGGATACGGTGCTGCTCGACAGTCAATGGCTTGCCGATCCCGGGATGACCCAGGTGCTCAGCATCGACCTGCGCCAGCCAGCGCCTTACCGCCGTCTGGCCCAGCTTCATGTCTCGGCAGACCTCGCCAATGCTCAGGCCCTGCGTGCGAATCATCTGCACAACTTGCAGCTTGAAACTCGCGTCAAAAACTTTTCATTTGCTTGTCGTTACGTTCAATGTCCAGGTGATTTCCACCTATCCGTGTGTGCGAAATTATTAGACCAGGACACTGTGGCGGCGTGCACTGCGGCGCCGCAGTCAGAAGGACAGATTGACATGGGAGCGGATGACGAAAATCTCTGCGGCCAGGCTGCCGACACCTCGAATCCTTCATCCGTGGCCTGACGCACGATTTGCCGTCAATCACCCAAGGTGGAAGCCGAGTGCGTGAATCGCGCATGCTCGGATCTGTGCGGGCGGGGCGTCCAGCAATGGGCGTCCCTACCGCGATCATCCACGAGTTCGTCATCGGCCGCGAAAGCTACGGTCCGAAGGACATGGCGGACTTGGACCACATCGTGGATGAGGAAGGCGTGACGCAGCGCCTGATGCTCGGCGCAAGGAAGACGTTCGTCTATGTCTACGTCTACGACTACGACTACGTCTACGTCTACGTCTACGGCTACGGCTACGGCTACGGCTACGGCTACGACTACGGTGATGACTGGCGCCATAAGGTGAAGATTGAGACGATCGTGCCACTGGACGGGCCCATCTCCAGCAACGTGTGCATGTTCTGGTCAGACAGATTGTTCTAGACTAGTGTTCACCAAGAGTTGAGGTGGACACGAGGCTTCTATGCGCTGATCGCGGGTTCAAGCTGCCATGGCTGGACGCGACTTTGGATCATCACTATCGCTGTAGTTGGGTCAATTCTCGGTCGACGCCAACAACGCTCACGGCCACCTTTTGCATCTGCGCGACGAGTTTGTAGCTCAACACTGACTCTGTGCAAAGATGGCCGATGCTTCCTGGTAAAGCGCATGACGTGCGGTCGGCTGAAGCGAAGATTTCGCGGGCTTTTGACGCTAACCTATGCGCGCCCAAGCCAGATCAACGCGGCGCACTCTTCATTCTGTGCTACACTTCGTTATCCAGTCGCGGGGTGGAGCAGCCTGGTAGCTCGTTGGGCTCATAACCCAAAGGTCGCAAGTTCAAATCTTGCCCCCGCAACCAAAAAATTCCAGCAGTATTGATTACTCAGACCAAAGCAAATGCCGACCGAAAGGTCGGCGTTTTGCGTTGTGGAGCGGTCATTTCCGTCGCAAGGTCGCTGGCGCAGTATTCGACCATTGGGCTTGTGTCGGCCTCTTGCGCATGGCGTGCTCGCAATCAAAGCCCACTGACGCGGTTCCGTTGGGCTTCGGCTCGCCTGTGGGCTGAGCGCAAACCCTGCATGCGGCAGTTCGGCCGCTTGAACCCATTCGGCCGCCAGGCACAGGTCAAACCGCCAGCTTGATCAGTCGCCACGTGGTTTGAACAGCGCCGGATCGTCCAGGATCACCCGCGCGGTGCGCTCAAAATGCACGCGCAGCAGCGCCACCGCTTCATCGGCTCGGCCAGCCAGCGCGGCGTCCAGCAGCTGCTGGTGCTCACTCGCTACGCCGCGTTTGGCAAAGGCGCGTGGCGCCGACAGCCGGCGGTAGCGGTGGTGTTGGTCGGCCAACTGCTCGCAAAAGCCTCGCAACCAGCGTGAGCCACAGCCGCTGGTCAGCGCGCGGTGAAACGCGCGGTGCTGGGGCTCCCACTCGGGGTTGTCGATGAATCGCTTTTCGTTCAGCGAGCGCGGTGTTTTGCCCAGCCGGTGGTGAGCCAGCACCAACGCTTCTTCCCAGGCGGTACTGTGCGCGGCGATGGACTCGCGCAGCGCGATCTCCTCCAGCCAGCAACGTGTCTTGGTGATCTCGGCCAGGTCGTCGGTGCTGATGCCGGCCACGATGAAACCACGCTGCTCGCGCCGCTCGACCAAGCCATCGGAGACCAAGCGGTTGAGCGCTTCGCGCAGCGGCGTGGCGCTTGTTTCGTAGTGCTCGGCCAGCGCCTCGATCACCAGCTTGCTGCCGGGCTCAAGCGTGCCGCCGAGCAGATCAGTGTGCAACTCGTCGTACAGGCTGGTGGCCCGCGTGGCGGTGCCGCAGGTGGTGGT
>JAYWDK010000406.1:0-3358 GCA_043779845.1 Betaproteobacteria bacterium
GCGATGCGGTTGACGTTGTCGGTGATGAAGCGCTGGAAGGCGCCCAGGTCATCCTCGGGCCGGCTGTAGGCACCCCAGCCATGCTCCACCGCCAGCAACTCGTCGGCGTGATGAGAGACGATCATGTCCACGCCAGTGCTGGGCTCGCTGAGCGCCCGCAGCCCGTTCAGCCGCTCACCCTGGGCAGCGCGTCGTTCTTGAACAAGCGGATCAGCTGCTCGGGCCGGTCAGACTTGCCGGTGATCTTGAGCACGGTTTTGCCATTGAGCTCACCGTGGGCCGCCACCAGTGCCTGCGTGAGCAACTTGACGGCATGAAACTGGTCCAGCACGCGGCGGTAGGCCGAGATGTCATCTGACTCGTCGCGGAACTTCTGCTCGCCCTCGCCCATCTCGCGGTCAAGGATGTAGCCGCAGTGGGCCTCGTCAATGATGATGCAGTCGTAGCGGTCGATGGGTAGACCGTTCTGCGGACCGTTCTGCGGACCGTTAGGCAGACCGTTCGGCTGATCGCCCAACTCACTGCCGAACAAGCGCCTGGCCATGTCTTGCACAGTGGCCACAGGCACGTGTGAGTCGGTATCGGCTTGGAGCCCGTGCACTGCGGCAATGTGCTGCGCAACGGCCTCGCCAAACTGCCGCAACTTCAAGAGGCAAGCGTTTGGGTCTGCCTGGCAATAGCGCTCGACACACGCCCCGAGTTGCGCCAGCAAAGGATCAAATTGCTGCAGAAATGCGAAGTTCTGCTGGGGCAGTGCCGATTTGTCCATGCGTTTTTCATGCGCGCTGCCAATGTTTGCCACCGGTCAGTGCGGTCTCCCGTGCGCCTGCGTGAGGCCAGGATATCTGGCGCCCAACCGCCGCCAGAAGGCGTGTTGCTGGCATCAGAAAGCCGGCTTGACTGGCCTGCGCGTATCGGGCGTGGCTGGTCGCATGAGGCACAATCACCATGCAAATCAATGACCTGCGGGTTTTGGTGACGCGGCTGATTGACTCAGCTTGCATCGACTCAATCACCGGTTCGACGTCACCGTGCCAAGCCGCCAAGGGCCTCAAGTGGGCACTTTTTTGCTGCGCCGGCAAGGGCCCCAAGTGGGCCCTTGTTCATGGCCAGACCGGGCCCTGGCTGGCAAGCACCAAGGCTTTGGCCGCGTGGCTTTTTCATCCTGTTTTCCGCGTTAGCCCATGCCTGAAACCCACCCTGAACCCAGCTTGCCGCCGACCGATAGCAGCCCCACCGAGCCCGGCGCCCCCAACTTGCGCCTGCGCACCATCCGCAGCTTTGTGCTGCGCACCGGGCGCATGGGCAGCGGGCAGATTCGGGCGCTGCAAGACCTGGGGCCGCGCTTTGTGCTTCCCTTTCAGGCGCAAGCGCCTGACTGGCCTGCCGTGTTTGGCCGCGACGCGCCGCGCGTGCTGGAGATCGGGTTTGGCATGGGCCAAGCCACGGCGCAAATTGCGGCGGCGCGGCCCGACCTCGACTTCATTGGGGTGGAGGTGCATGAGCCCGGCGTGGGCGCTTTGCTGCGTGAGATCGGTGAGATGGGCCTGACCAATTTGCGCATCGTGCAGCATGACGCGGTGGACGTGCTGCGGCACATGATTGCGCCCCGCACGCTGGCCGGCGTGCACATCTACTTTCCGGATCCATGGCACAAGAAGCGCCACAACAAGCGCCGCTTGATCCAGCCGCCGTTGGTGGACTTGCTGGCGTCGCGTTTGGCACCCGGCGGTTGGCTGCACTGCGCCACCGACTGGGAGGACTACGCCCACCAGATACTTCAGGTGTTGAGCGACTGCCCCGCGCTGAAGAACAGCGTTGAAGGCTTTGCACCCAAACCTGACCTGCGCCCGCTCACCAAATTTGAGGCCCGGGGATTGCGGCTAGGGCACGGCGTGTGGGATTTGATGTTTCACAAATCCGACGCCACCCCGGGCTGAACCGCGTCAGTCCGCCCAGTGCACCCAGCCCATCGCCGAGGTGAGCAGCACCACCACACCAAAGGCAATGCGGTACCAGGCGAAAGCCACAAAAGTGTGGGTGGCGATGTAGCGCAGCAACCAGCGCACGCACAGCCAGGCACTCAGGAAGCTGACGACAAAACCGACGCCAAATACCGGCCAGTCGGCCCCCGACAGCAGCGCGCGCTCTTTCCACAGGCTGTAGCCACCGGCGCCCACCAGCGTGGGGATGGCCAGGAAAAAGCTGAAATCGGTCGCGGCTTTGCGCGACAGGCCCAGCAACATGCCGCCAATGATGGTTGCCCCCGAGCGGCTGGTGCCCGGGATCATGCCCAGGCACTGCACAAAGCCCACCTTCAACGCGTCCAGCGGTGACATGTCGTCCACCTGCTGAATGCGCACCACCAGCGTGGCCCGGCGCTCGACCCACAAAATGATCAGCGCGCCGACGATGAAGGCCGCCGCCACCACCGGTGCGTTGAACAAATGCGCCTTGATGGTCTTGTAGGCGAGCAAGCCAATCACTGCCGCCGGCAGAAAGCCGATCACGACATTGGCCACAAAACGGCGGGCCGCCGCGCTGTCAGCCAGATGCGCCACGGCCCCGGACAGCCGCTGCCAGTAGACGATGACCACGGCCAGGATGGCACCGGTCTGGATCGCCACATCGAACACCTTGGCCTTGGCGTCGGCAAAGTCCAGCAATGAGCCGGCCAGGATCAGGTGCCCGGTGGACGACACCGGCAAAAACTCGGTGAGCCCCTCCACCACGCCCATCACGGCGGCCTTCATCAGCAACATCACATCCATACGAGCTCCGGCCAAAAAGCTGCGGATGATAGCGGCGGTGGATGACAGCCTTGCTCAGGTTTTGATGCGTGCCAGCGTGATTTCCACACCCCGTGAGGTGACCGTCACAGCGCCGGGCTCCAGGCCCAGCTGCCGCAGGCTGACCTGGCGTTCGGCGCTGACGCGGTAGATCGCCAGGTCTTCCAGCGCACGCTCGGCCAGTGCGGTGCTCAGGCGTTGCAAGTAGGGCGGCACCGGCGCGGACGGCGTCGCGGCTGACCCCAGGGACCCCACCGCACCGGTTGAGCCGACGGCGCCCATCGTCCCCGCCGAGCCCACTGGCAGCGCCTGGGTGCCCGCAAAGCTGAGTTGCTGCACGCGCACCTGGGTGAGGCGCACCGAGGCTTCCTGGGGCTCGTAGCGCAGCGCGCCATCAAACGCCAATTGGCCCAGGGCCGCAGCGCCCAGCAATCGCTCTTGTGTGCGCAGCACCAGATCAACCGCCATGCGGTTGCGCTCGGGCAGCAAACGCAGGCGCGGCGCGCTGAGTTGCACGTCCAACACCTCCAGCACGCGCCGCTGCATCGGAAACGCGCGGTTCATCAGGC
>JAYWDK010000407.1:0-9527 GCA_043779845.1 Betaproteobacteria bacterium
GCCTAACGTCGGCGGTAACCGGCTTGCGCCCACACAGGAGCAACGATGAATGAAGACCTGCCGGGCGCAAGTCCGGTTGACCAACCAGTTGGGCGGCCGGTTCCGAAGCGCGCAAAACTGCCGAGTCCTGCAGGCCAGCGGGTTTTGCTGAATATTGCCTCTGGGCGCGGAAGCACTTGGAGTCTGCGCAGCATGTCTGACCACGGGGGGCACAAAAGCACGATGCTGGCGCTGCGCAGAGCCGAATTGGTTCTTTTCGACGAAACCCTCACGCCGGCCGGGCTTGAAATGGTGGCACGCCTCAAGACGCCCAGCGATTAGGTTGAGGGGCCGCCCGCTTTTGGGCGGTCCCTCTCGAACCGCCAGTTAGAGCGCTGATTTGGAGCCGAGCTTGAGACCGAACAATTCCCAAAATGCAGGGTGCATGCGCCGGTCGCCGGCCTCCCACTGCTGCCAGGTTCGGCATGTGGTGTGCAGCAGCGCCCCAGCGGCTGTTTGGGAAAGGCCCGCATGCTCGCGGGCCGCCCGAACCTCACTCGGCGCGGGTGATGGTGTAGCGCTCGCCATAGTAGGTAACGGCCTTGGCCTGGCCGCCGTTGCGAACCTGGCCGCAGACGATGGCGAACACGCGACGGAACACGCCGCGCAGATTATCAAAGCGCTCGCCAGTTGCCTCGTTGGTGACAACGATGTTGGGCAGATCGGCCGAGCGGTTTTGGTGGTTGGTCATTTTGAATCTCCAGCCCCTGGACCCGAGGCGCGGCGGGTTCGTCGAACCTATGAACTGAATAGTACGCTCATTGCGCGTAGTGCGCAAGTGCTTTTTGATAGGTGCAAACCCTATGCGAGTGCGGCGGTTTTGCTGCGCTCTAACGCAAAAGCTCACCGGCGTGACGGTAGCGAAGCGGACGGCACGTCCGGCGCAGCGACGGGTTAGGCCACGCGGTGGCGATCCGTGTCTTGGTTGAAGTGTTACAACTTTCTTGTGTAAAGCGCTTGCGCTAGGTTGATTGCTGTACTACACTGAAGGCACTGAAGCAGCAAACCAACCGGAGCAAACACCATGACCAACAGCCAAATCAAAACCCTTCGCGCAAACATCAATGCCGCCTACTACGCCAAGAATATGGCCCGCTGGAATGAGTTGTGCGCAGGGCTGAAGGCTCATACTGATGCGCAACTGGCAGCCGCCCCAAAGGTTGAGTTTTTCAGCGTTGACAGCGGCCAACACCGCACGATGCTGGCCAGCGGCCGGGCAATCTGATGAAAGAGGCTGCCAAGCGCCCAGGCGCAGGCCGCAAGCCACCGGCCCCGGGCTTTGCGCGCCAGGCGGTGCCGCTGCGATTGCCGGAATGGCTTGTTGTGTGGCTTGGGCAACAAGGCGAGAAGCGAGGCCAGGTGATCGAAGCCGCGCTGATCAAGGCGCACAAACTCACCCCGCCGCGTAAGCCATAACTAGTTAATATGGCAACTTTCAAAAGTAAGCGCCCAAAAATCGGGCAGTGATCGCGCTACAACGCCACGCCCGGCGCGAAAGGGGTGATAAATGAGCGAGACAGTCGAGCAATTGCGCGCGGCCTGGAATGCCCAGGCGGACGCGATGAACTCGTGGGACGAATTGGGACTTGACGAGATCGTGCATTTTGCGCAGGTGCGAGCCGAAGCATCGGCGCTGTGCGGGAGTGGCGCGGGGTGTCTCTACAAAGAGGCAATGATTGAGGCTGGAGAAGACGCCAAGGCCCGCTATCACTGGCTGCGAGACAACGAAAGTGCAGATTGGCGTCCGATTGCGCTCCGCTCTGGGTGCACTGCCTCGGCGGCAGATGCACTGGTTGACGCGGCGATGGCCGCAGAGAGGGGTGAGTGATGAGCGGCGGGAGGATCAAGGCCCTACCGGTTCACTTCGGGCGACACACTCGGCACCGGCTGCACCCCGCTCGTCGGCGATGGTAGCAAGCTGTTCAGCAGCCTCGATAAGCCCTCGCTGCATGTCGGCAAGCAAATCTCCGGCGGCGCTGGCTGGCGCGCTGTCAGCGGCAACGGTGGGGGCTGGATCACAACTGGCCCACGCAGCGGCGGCGCGGATGCGCAGGCCGTTACCAGCAGTAGCAGCAGCAGAGCGAGCAAGCGCCAGGGATGCGCGGGTTTTTGTAGATGCATTTTCAATCTCCATATCGCGTCGAGCGCGGGATTCGGACAATGCCAGGGCGGCCGTTGTTGCGGTGAGCGCGTCAGCTACAGCGCGGGATTTGACAGTGGCCAGCTCGGCGCGCAGGCTGTGCGCTTGCCAGTGCCCGGCGCCCGAGAAAGCCACAACAGCAACCAGCAGCGCGGCCCACATGTAAAGCTTGAGCGGGATCATGACAGCACCGCCAAAAACTCGGCCGTCAGATCTCGGCGCTCGGCCGCGCCCAGCATTGCCGGGCCGTTGACTTTCTGTGTGATCGAGTCGATGAACCCGCTATCAGCCAGCGCGTTGCACCCGTTGGAAGCCCACCATGCGGCAGACGCCAGGCATGCCCATTCAGGTTGCGCCAGCAGGTCAGGCACGCTCTCGTAGTCGTTGCCATCACCCACCAGCAGGCGCAGCACGGCATAGTTGCTGCGCCCAGTGACTTGCAGCAGCCCACGCCCACGGAACGCCCATCCGTCGCCGCTGGCCTCATCGCCATTGCCCAGGCGCCCGGCATAGACTCGGTTGGCGATAGCCTCCGGGCCTGCTGCAATGAGCGCTTGAGCGTCGGCCATGCCATGCACGGCGGTGAACAGTGTATCGAGCCGCAGCGGGTCGCGGTAGCGTAGCGATTCCTCCAGCCGGGTGAATCCTGCCGACTCATGCGCGCATTGGCCCAGGAATGCAGCTTGGCGCTTTGGCGTGTTGATGGCGTAGCGCTCGCAGGCCGAATTCAGCGGATTGACAAAAGCGCGGGCCTGGGCCGGAAGCACGCCGGCCGCGATGAGTTGCTGGTCGGTAATCATTTTGCACCTCGACTGCTACGCACGCGATACCCGATGTTCCGCCAATCATTGGCACCCAATACTAGTACCACCATGATCCCGACCGCCAGCACGGTTGCGCCCGCGTTGCCTGGCAGAGACATTGAAAATGCTAGAGCCCCAAACATTATTTCGTGTTTGAGCCTGAGTCGTCTTGGAGTCTTTTTGCTCATCGTCGCGGCCCTGCAAATGATCGAAAACATGGCCGCTACCGTGGCCACCATCCTGATTGCAGCAAGCGTTTCTTCGCTCATGGAGCACCCCCAGTTTTGCGTGTGATCCACGAGTTACCACGCGCGCCAAGCCATGTGGCCACGTCGCGCCACTCCGTGCCAATTGCCGCGATGCCCCCAGCTACGGGCACCAAAAACCAGTTGTGCCCAATGTCCAGGCCCAGCCACTTTGCGGCGGCCAGGTTCAGAAAGTGCGCGATTACACCGGTCAGGAGCAGTGACACAACCGTCATCACCCCCACAAAGCAAAAAGCCCACCATCGCGTTGAAGGTGGGCGCCTCATCAGCGCAACAGCCGATCCAGTCAGTGCGGCAGCAAAAATGACGACGAACGGCGCCAGGATTTGCGCTACCTGCGCGCCGGCAATCATGCTGATGAGCACGACGACGAGGGTCAGGATGTCACCTTGGTCTGGTGGCGGTGGAGTCATGCTGTAGCCCTCTCGATTTGTCGGTAGAACAGCAGCGCGGCGAATGCTGCTGACGTAATGCCGAGCCATGCGATCCAGGGGCCGAATGCCGCATCGCAAAGGTGCTGACCAGGCGGCAAGCGCGGCGCGTGATCGAGCGGGAAAGCCAGCCGGCACAATGGTCGCTGGGCCGACTCCACGGCGCCGAACACTGCCGCGATTCTGATAGCGCCAAAAGTAAGCGGCCATCGAATGCTTGAAGTGGCGCCGATGAATGCCCACAAGCCCGCAGCCTCTGCACCGTGCGTAATGTAGTCCCATGCGGCCTCGCTTCCGCCCACGCGCTGGGCCAGCAGCTCAGGCGCGAAGTGCGCCAGGCCGGCCAGCATGAGTAAGAGAGTTGCACTCATTCTTCGGCCGTGCCGCCGCTGCGCTTTGGGCTGGGCGCAAGGCTTGAGCGTGGCGGGTCGAATCGGTCAGCGATGGCGCCCACTTTTGCTGCGAGTGTGCGAAGGGCCGTGGCGATGCGTTGGGCGTAGGTCATGGGTTTCCTTTGGGCGCAAAAAAGCCCGCGCGGCGGGCCTGGCGGGCTGGTTGGAATGTAGGCGGTTTTAGAGGCGGAACTTATCTATCAGCGTTTGATAAGGACACATGATAATATAAAATCAGTCATACCATATGAATAAATACCAGACGGATTTTTGTGCGCAACTTCTTCTATACCAAATGGCCACGCTACTGATCCTCCAGGGTAATCTAGCTCAAAATATGTGTGAGTTCCGTATTTATCTATTACTGGTGAGTATGACGGGCCCCCACTTGGGCCAGCATATGCACGCATCGCAATATTTGCCACTCCACCGCCAGAACTTGGGAATCCAGCATCTGCATATGCGCTTGCATAAAATTTGGCGGACAGGGTTATTTGCAGCAATCCAGGCGAGGCAGATACGAATGTGTCTGATGGTAGCGTCATGATGATTTATGTAGCGTTGCTGTATCCGTACGGGGTTGATGACCTGAGTGTATGATATTCAGTAGCTGCGTTTGCGGAAATATCTGCTGTCCCGACTGTGTTAAGCATCGCCAATGCCCCAGTGCTGAGATTAGCCGCAACAACCCAAACCCCGGAAACGCGGCTTTTTATTACCACGGGGCTTGTAGATGTGTCCAGCCAGAAATCGCCGTTGCCGGGGGATGATGGCGCGGTAGCGCTGTAGGTGACGTTGTTGACCGTGGCGTTGTCGGCCGGCCGCCCCGCGCCGGTCACCTGCGCCCAGGTTTGCAGGGAGTTCAGCAGCGCGGCGTCTGCGGGCTGGCCGGTCAGATTGGTTCCCCACGTCGCGCCCAGCGTGGCGTTGTTCGCTGGCGCGTTTGTCTGCCCTACGATGTTTGACCATTGAGCTTGGGTGGCCGCAACACCGATCGCGGAATTTGTTGTCGCGTCGGTTTGGTTTGCTGTGGCATTCGTCGCGCCCGTGTAGCCCAAGCCGCCGAGCGTGATGATGCTCGCATCGGTGCTGCCGTCGCGTATGTCAAAGGTCAGGTTGTCGAACAACACCACGGAGCCGTTTGACCACAAGCCCCCAGGCATCCCCGACCACGATGCCATGACGTAAATAGTGATGCCGTAGATTTGCTCACCGGCCGCGACCCGTGCGCTGAACGGCATCCGCTGCCACCCGCCCACATCGCTGCGTGCGACCTGGCAAGTGGCGTCACGATATGTGGACAAAGCTGCATTCGTAAACAGCCGGACCAAAATTCCCGGCTTTCCCGTGCCGCCGTTGCTGTGGACCATGAAGGCATCAAACGCCCCCGACACAAACGTGTTCGCGGGCGTGGGCGTCTGGGCAAAACTGGTGGAACAAACCATGCCGGTGTCGGCGGAAACTGTGAATCGCACTGCGTAAGGCGGCGTCCTCACGGTGCCCGTTTCCTTGACCGGCTGCGAGCCACCCCATGCGCCCCAGCCATCCGGGTAGGTGCCTGTCCAGGCGCTGAATTGTGGGTTAAAGCCGAAGGATGTTGCTGCGTCTGCTGCGCCCACCGTGGCGTTGTCTGCCGCCTTGCCGGTGCCGGCTGGGATTCCGGCCCAGGTTGCAACCAGCCCGGCAGCCGCAGCGACGGCATTCAAAAGCGCCTGTTTTGCCGTGTAGACGTTTGCAAAGTTGCTGCGGAATGTGGCGCCAACGATGGTCACGTCCGAGCCCGGAACGGTGTTCCACCCAGTGATACCGGCCAGGTAGCTGGTCAACGCCGTTACAGCCGAGTCATACGCTGTGTGGCTCACGCCGTAGGCCGTGGCCTGCGCCACGATGCCGGCCTGCTCGCCTGTGATGACGGTGTAGTCCTGCACCACGCTTGGTTTTTCGCTCGGGCTCAGGATCGAGTCGCTCGCGATGTTCGTGAGCGATGCGAGTGCGGCCGTGGCGTCGCCCTGTGCGGCGTTCGCGTTCGTGTACGCCGTGTTGGCGCGGGAAAGAACCGCGTCCGCAATCAGCGCGGCGATGCTCGGCTCGCTGCCGTCGAGTTGGTCGAAGCGCGGGCTGGTGAACAGCGCGTATCGGCCCGCGCCGCCGGTGTAAAACTGGAAAGTGCGCAGGGTGCAGGCGGTGATGCCCGCATGCCAGCGGTAGTCCACGCCGTTTTGCACTTTCTGGCCCGTGGTGCCGTCATAGACCCCACTCATGTTGGTCTGCGCGGCGCTGTACCCGGCCGGCAGCACTTGTCCGGTGAACAGATACCAGCGGTTCACGGTCAGCACGCTGCGCCCGAGGGCGTGGAAGTACGGGTTCGTGTTGATGGCTCCCGATGGGATGTCGTCTACCTGATTGCCGCCGATGCCGAGGTAGATGCTGCCATCGGACGGCCCGGTGACGTAAATCCAGCATGCGAATCGGTACATCTTGGTGTTGTCGATGGCAATGGCGCTGGTGCCGCCGATGCCGCCTTCGGGGTTTCCCGTGGTCGCCGTGCCGCTGATGGCGTACCAAATCGGGCGCAGCGAGCCGTCGGGGCCGTTGGCGATATTGATCTGGTTGGTGCAGCCGTCCGTGTTCTTCAGCGCCGTCCACTGCGTACCGCCGCCCGTGGTCTGGTCGCCCGACGAGCCGATGACCCAATTTGCCGCGCTCACCAGATTCAGGCTGAGGTTTTCTGCGCCGGTTATGGCCGCGAGGTTGGCAGGCTTTGCGCTCACACCAGACCACGGCACAAATCCCGCAAACACCGTGGTGGTGGACGCCTGGCACAGCACCTGCGCGCACCATGGGCTGGTAGCGGCGCTGTTGGTGGTGCGGGCTTTGACGATATAGGCGCCGCCGGTGTGCACGGGGGCCAAATACGCGCTGGTGGCATTGCCGGCGCAAAGCAGCGTGGCCCACTTGGCCTCGGGGTCGGTGGCCAGGCCCCATTTGAGTTCAACCGATCCGCCCTGGGTGATGCGCTGGTCTGCCACCAGTGTCCAGCTGACCAGCACGCGCGCGCTGACGCTGCCGTCGGGCTGTTTTTGGTTGGTGCTGGCGTTGCTGATGGCCGACAGGCCGGCGATGGTGGGCACGTCCCACGGGCTGGGCAGGCGGGTGTTGGGGGTCATGGCGGCGGCGGGGTAGCCGGCGTCCATAGCCCAAATGCTGGGGTCGATTGATTTGAGCGTCAGCTCGATGCCGCCATCAAATGGCCAGCTCACGTCGAGCACCTCAAACGGTGCGGCCACCCAGCCAAAGCGCGGCAGGGTGACGCTGATCACGTCAAACGGCTCGGCCTGGTACGCGCGCATGTTGCACGTGATCTTGACGATCATGCCCTGCCGGCCATACCGGATCTGGCAGGCGGCGATGTATTGGGCCTGGCCTGACCAGGTGACGGCGGCCATTTGCAGATTGGTGGGCAGCTCGGCGCCGTCCTCGGTCACGTAGGTGGCGGCCGTGACTTTGGGGAACTGCAAAATTTTGTAGTCTTCGTCCTGGTCGGCAAAGGTGCCGGTTACAGCGTTGAGCACGTCGGCGCGGTTGCGGCGCGGCTGCACTTGCACGGTGCCGGCGTCATGCAGCCAGCTTTCAGTGAGCGGCAGCACGGGCGCGGTGTAGCTGCCGGCTTTGACGTGCATGGCGCCGTCGACCATGCACCAGCGCCCGCCCATGGCTTGCGCCAAGTCGCTGAGCACGTCGCTGGGCCGGGTGCCGGTTTTGGCGACCAGGCCGCCGGTGTAGGTGGGCCGGGTGTAGGTGGCGCCGCCCACGGTGTAGGCGGCTGAGACGTCGCACACGGTGGCGGCCGTGCTCAGGGATGCGTCATGCACTGCGCTGGCTGCCTGGCGCCCGCCCAGGGCGTGGGTGGCGTAGCCGCGCATCAGCAGCGCGGGGTTTTGCGTCCAGGCTGTTGTGGTGGTGCGCGGGTCAAAGCACTTGAGGCCCCGCACCACGGCTGAGACGTTGGGGATGCCGCCTGAAAATGCGGTGGTGTCAAAGTCGAGTTCCACCACCAGGTGGGCTTGCTCGTCACCCCGGTGGGCGCTTGTCCACACGCCGCCCAGGTTGGCCACCATGGTGGCGTCGGCCACCTGGCCCGGGGCACCCAGGTGCACGCGCACGCGGGCCAGGCTGGGCTGGCTGCTGGTTTGGTAGGTGATGACAACGGCACGCCCGCCGGGCGCACCCGTGACGGTCACGCTGGTGCCAGAGGTTGAGCTGGTGAGCGGCGACACATCAGACGGGTTGTCGGCACCCACGGTGACAGCAAACACGTTGAGCGCCGGGGATGCGCTGATGGTGAAAACATCAGTGCCAGACCCCCCGGCCGTGAATGATTCACTGTGGCTGACCAGATCAACCGGGGCAAACGGGCACGGGTTGGGCTGGTAGTGCAGCACCAAGGTGCCGGTTTCTGCCGCGTGGGCGCCGCTGACCGAAACCACGGCGTCTGCTGTGCCCAGGGTGACGGACACCACGGTAAGCGCCACGCTGGTGGTGCCGTAAACGGCAGTGGCCGTGACGGTGCCGGCTTGCGGCAGGCTGCTGAGGGTGACGCTGGCTGTGGCGGCCGCGATGCTGAATGTGTCAGTGCGGCGGATGCCCGTGACGTTGCCGCTGCTGTCAAGGATCAAGGGCTCATCGTTGAAATAAATCGCCTCTACGGCGTCGATTTCATGGGCGGCCAGGGTGACCGTGAACACCAGGTGCTGGTGTTGCGCGCCGTAGCTGCTGATGAAGCCGATAGGCCCCGATACGCGTTGGCGGCCCAGCACCATTTGGCGCTGCTCGGTGGCGCCGCGCAGCATCAAATAGCGGTCTTTGAGGCTGGCGTTGTAGGCGTCTTTGCTAGCTGCTTCGGCGCGGCGCTGCTGCTCGCGCATGGTGTAAACAGCGGCGACGGCGACGATGGCTTGTGAGGCCATGTAGATCTCGCCGGCCGTGTAGACCATCTCGGTTTCTAAGTACGTGGCGGCCAACTCAATGGCGTAGGCAACTGCTTCAGGCATGCCCAACCCCCCAGGCCATGCGGGCCGCGCTGCATGGCAGCGCTCGCAGCCCGGTGGTGGCGGCACACAGCCACACAGCGGCCACCCGCACGCCCAGCATGGGCCGGCGGCCGTCATGCACCAGGCCAACATCACCATCACGCGCCAGCGTGGGCAGCGCCAGGCGCTGGCCGGTGCGGCGCCCGGCGCCCAGCAGGCCGCCGTGGGCGTGCAGCGCGCGGTGTGCGCCCTGCGCGGTGGTGTACTGGCCACGGATGTCGGCGGCCGGGTCAACGCCCACCACGGCCACCACGGCATCGGCTGCCCACAAGCAGCAGTCATGCAGGCCCCAGGCAAAGGGCAGCGCGTGGGCCTGGGCCACCAGCACTGAGAGCCGCGCTGGCCAGTCAGGCAGGCGCGGCAAAA
>JAYWDK010000408.1:0-9514 GCA_043779845.1 Betaproteobacteria bacterium
ACACGGCGATGAAATATCACGATGAAACGCTGCCGAAAGAAAACGCCAAGGTGGCGCATTTCTGCTCGATGTGCGGGCCGAAATTCTGCTCGATGAAGAACTCGCAGGAAGTGCGCGAGTTTGCGCGGCTCAACCCGGCGACGACGACGCCGGCCAGCAGCCGACCCATCAGGCCAGCGCCTAACACGGTTACAGAGCGTGTCATGGCGGTCTCAACCCGCTTCAACGATAGAGCTCGCTGCCCTGCTGGTGAAACTCGCGGGCCTTGTCGTCCAGCGCACGCGTGATCTCTATCACCGTGGGCGCGCCCGCAGTGCCCTGCCCTTGCAAAGGCACCGGCGCGGGGTTCAGACGCGCAAACTCGCGCACCTCTTGCGAGATCTTCATGGAGCAGAACTTCGGGCCGCACATCGAGCAGAAATGCGCCACCTTGGCCTTGTCTTTGGGCAGCGTTTCGTCGTGGTACTTCATGGCCGTGTCGGGGTCGATGGCCAGGCGGAACTGGTCTTCCCAACGGAACTCGAAGCGCGCTTTTGAGACGGCGTTGTCCCACATCTGCGCGCCCGGATAACCCTTGGCCAGATCGGCCGCATGCGCGGCAATCTTGTAGGCGATCAGGCCTTGTTTGACGTCGTCGCGGTTGGGCAGCCCGAGATGCTCTTTGGGCGTGACATAGCACAGCATGGCCGTGCCGTACCAGCCGATGTTGGCCGCGCCCATGGCCGACGAGATGTGGTCGTAGCCGGGTGAGATGTCGGTGATCAAGGGCCCCAGCGTGTAAAACGGCGCCTCGAAACAAGCCTCGAGTTGTTTGTCGACGTTCTCTTTGACGAGTTGCAGCGGCACGTGGCCTGGGCCTTCGATCATCACCTGCACGTCGTGCTTCCAGGCGATTTTGGTGAGCTCGCCCAGGGTGTGCAGCTCGGCAAACTGGGCTTCGTCGTTGGCGTCGGCGATCGAGCCCGGGCGCAGGCCATCGCCCAGCGAGAAGCACACGTCGTAGGTTTTCATGATCTCGCAGATGTCTTCGAAGTGCTCGTACAAAAAGCTCTCGCGGTGGTGCGACAAACACCACTTGGCCATGATCGAGCCGCCACGCGAAACAATGCCCGTCAGCCGATTGGCCGTGAGCGGCACGTAGGCCAGGCGCACGCCGGCGTGGATGGTGAAGTAGTCCACGCCCTGCTCTGCCTGCTCGATCAAGGTGTCTCTGAAAATCTCCCAGTTCAAGTCCTCGGCGCGGCCGTTCACCTTCTCCAGTGCCTGGTAGATCGGCACCGTGCCAATGGGCACGGGCGAGTTGCGCAGGATCCACTCACGCGTCTCGTGGATGTTCTCGCCGGTGGACAAATCCATCACCGTGTCCGCGCCCCAGCGGATAGCCCACACCAGCTTGTCCACCTCCTCCTCGATGCCCGAGGTGACGGCTGAGTTGCCGATGTTGGCGTTGACCTTGCACAAAAAATTGCGGCCGATGATCATCGGCTCGCTCTCGGGGTGGTTGATGTTGCACGGGATCACGGCGCGCCCGCGGGCCACCTCGTCGCGCACAAACTCGGGCGTCACGTCAGCCGCGAGCGCGGCGCCAAAGCTGTGGCCCGGCTTGGGCAGTCGCTCGGTGGCCAGGCGCTCACGCAGCTGCGCCTTGACCAGGTTCTCGCGCACCGCGATGTAGTGCATCTCGGGCGTCACGATGCCCTGTCGTGCGTAGTGCATCTGCGAGACGTTGGCGCCGCTGCGCGCACGGCGTGGCAGCGGCACGCGCGCCATGCGCAACGCAGCCAGTGCGGGGTCGCCTAGGCGTTCAATGCCGTAGGCGCTGCTGATGCCGGGCAGGATGATGCTATCGGCACGGTCGCTGATCCAGGCAGCGCGCAGCGCGGGCAGGCCGCAGGTGATGTCAATCTTGGCTGCCGGGTCGGTGTAGGGGCCGCTGGCGTCATACAGGCGCAGTGGCGGGTTGGCTTCGCGCCGGGTGGCGCCCGTGGCGTCCACCGACACGGTGTCGTTCAGGCTGACTTCACGGAACGGCACTTGCACGTCGGCGCGCTGGCCAGGCAAATAGATTTTGGCCGACCCGGGGAAAGGCGCCCGGGTGATGCGGCGTGCGAGATCGTCGGTATCGACGGTGAGCGAGGTTTTGGCCATGCGGTCTCCAGAGAAGCGTCAGGTTGAGGCTTGCCTGGGTTCCACGCCGCGCCCCGGATGGGGCACGACAAAGAGGCCGATGCACTTGATTCCTACGCGGGCATGACCCCGATCAGGTTCAGCGGGTTCCACCCAAAAGGTGGTCTCAGCCTTGGATTTGAGTCCGCGGCGCCCCGACAAGCGACGCGATATTAACCGGATCAGCCACACCGCAAAATGAGGGGTATGACGTCCACCCCCATTCGCCGCTATGCCTGCGTGCTGTCCATTGCCGGGTCCGACAGCGGCGGTGGTGCCGGCATCCAGGCCGATCTCAAAACCTTCGCGGCACTCGGCTGCTACGGCATGACGGCCATCACCGCCATCACGGCGCAGAACACGCTGGGCGTGCGCGCCATCCACGCTGTGCCGCCCGAGATGCTTGCCGCGCAGATCACGGCCGTGCTGGCTGACATTGGCGTGCAGGCGGTGAAGATCGGCATGCTGCATTCGCCCGCTGCCGTGCGGGCGGTGGCCGACGCGCTGCGGCCCGTCGCCAAACTCGTGCCCATCGTGCTGGACCCCGTGATGGTGGCCAGCAGCGGGCACAGTCTGATGGCAGTCGACACGGTTGAGGTGATGGTGCGTGAGCTGTTCCCCTTGGTGAGCCTGATCACGCCCAACCTCGACGAGGCGGCCATGCTGCTGAATCGCCCTGTCTTGCACCCCGAAGCGTTTGAGGCCGCCGCCGCAGATTTGCTGCGAATGGGCGCGCCGGCGGTGTTGTTGAAGGGTGGACATCTGCCCGGAGATACCTTGCTTGACTTGCTGGCCAGCGCCGACGGTGCCTACCAGGCCTGGCACACCCACCGCATCGCCAGCCGCAATGTGCATGGCACGGGCTGCACGCTGTCGTCGGCTGTTGCCGCCCATCTGGCGCTGGGCGAGCGCCTGCCAGAGGCCGTGCGCCTGGGTCGTGAGTTTGTGCGCTTGGCCATAACGGCCGGTGCCGATGTGCAAACAGGCCAGGGCCACGGCCCGCTGAACCACGGGTTTGCGCCGGTGCCCATGCGCCTGCTGCCGTGTTTTTGAGGCCGCTCACTTGAAGTGGTGGCGCAGGGGCGCGCATGGGCCTCGGCGTTGCCGGCCGCAGCGCGTGATGGGCTGTGGCACCGGCCGCCGGGCAGGCACTGGCGGGCGCCACCGTTCAAAATGCGGGTTACCGCCGTTCGGCCCTGCCCTGGGCCCCTTGCCATGAGCCCTTCCAGCCCCGATGACGATGCCATCCTGGTGGCGCGCTGCCGCCAAGGCGAGGCTGCCGCCTGGGCTGCGCTGGTGCGCCGTTACCAGCGGCTGGTGTATGCCGTGGTGAGGCGCGCGGGCCTGGATGAGCATGCCGCAGCCGATGTTTTCCAGACCGTGTTTTCGCGCCTGCTGGCGCACCTGCCCCGGCTCACCCAGCCCGATCACTTGCAGGCCTGGATCGTGACCACCGCCAAACGCGAGGCCTTGCGAATGCGCCACCTCGGCCAGCGCAACGTGTCGATGAGCGCACCTGACGCGAACCCCGGCGAGGGCCTGGAGCACAGCCTGCCCGACGACGCGCCCCTGACCGAAGACGCCTTGTCCGCGCTGCAACAGCTGGATCTCTTGCGCGCCGGCCTGGACCGGCTGGACGCACGTTGCCGGGATCTGCTGCTGCTGCTGTTTGACGACGACGACGACCGCCCCGCCTACGACGAGGTGGCGCGGCGCCTGGCCATGCCCGTGGGCAGCATCGGCCCCACCCGCGCGCGCTGCCTGGGCAAATTGCGCACGCTGGTGGATGCGCCGGCGCGGCGGCGTTGAGCCGGTGGTTTTGGCGGGCGCATCAAGCGGTGTATTTTTTTGGCCGCACGCTGCTCTGTGAGGGCATCCTGAAAGCAAACAACCATGCCGCACCCTGACGATTTTTCCGACGACGAGTTGGGCCACCGCCTGCAACAGGCGCTGCGCGCGCTGCCCGACGCACCGCCGGGTTTGTTGCGCGCCGCGATCGGCCTGTGGCCGGCCGGGGCTTTGGTATCGGGGCTGCATGGCGCCGCGCTTGGCTTGCTCAGTCGGCTGTCCGCCGTGCTGGCTTTTGACAGCTGGGCGGCGCCGGCCACCGCCCTGGGCATGCGCTCGCTGCGTGCGCCCACGCGGCAACTGCTCTACACCGCCCAGGGCCGTGACATCGACCTGCGCATTGCGCCGGCCGACCTGGCGTTTTCGCTCACCGGCCAGGTGTTGGGGCCGGACGAAACCGGGCAGCTTGAACTCACTCGCCTGGATGATGACGCCGCACCCTCGCCGCAGGCACCGTGGGTGCGCGAAGCGCCGCTAGACGCGCTGGGCGAGTTCCGTTTTGAGGGCCTGGCGCCGGGGCGCTACACGCTCACGCTGTTCGCCGGTGGCTGCGCGCTTGAGCTGCCGCCTTTTGACTGTGGCGAGACTGCCAATTGACCCTGAGCGCGACCCTCGGCCCAGACGAGGCGCTTGCAACAGCGCGCCGCCTGCTCGACGAAGCCGGGCCGGTGGGCACTGTGGGCCCCGTCGTGGTGGTCGATGAGCAGGCGTTGGCGCTGGCCTGGGCCCTGAAGGCGCTGTGCTACGAGGCCTGGAGCACTGACCCGCCCCGCGCGGCCCGTGCCGCCGAGCTGTTGCGGGCCTTGCAAGCCGCCGGCGTGCCACCAGCCGTGGCCCAAGAAGTGGCGGCCTTGGCGGCATGGACGGCAGGCATTGCCAACGTCACCCAGGGCCAGATGGCCGACGCCGTGCAGGCGTTTGACCTTGCGGCGGCGGCGTTCAGGCAGGCAGGCTTGCCCGACCCGGCGGCGCAAAGCCAGGTGCCCAAGATCATGGCGCTGTCGATGCTGGGCCAGCACGCCCAGGCCGAGGCCTGCGCCCAGGCCACACAGCGTGAGCTGCTGGCCTTGGGCAACTGGCAGGGGGCCGCGCGGGTCAGCCAAAATCTGGGCGGCCTGCATCTGCGGCGTGATGCCTACCCCGAGGCGGCCCGGCATTTCCGCGAAGCGGTGGTGCTGTTTGCGCGCCTGGGCGACCACTACCACTCGGTGCTGGCCGACATTGGCCTGGCCGACGCGCTGGCCGCGCAAGGTGACTTTGACGAGGCCTTGCGCATCGCTGCCCGGGCCCGCATGCGCGCCAGCAACCAGGGGCTGGAGAGCTTGCTGGCCCTGGTGGATGAATCAACGGCGCTGGTGGATCTGGCCCGAGGCAACTACCGCGCCGCGCTGGCCGGGCTGGAGTCGGCGCGCCGCCGCTACGAGGCGCTGGGCATGCCGCAGGTTTTGGCCATTGCTGAAAAGCAGCTGGGCGACGCCTATCTTGAGCTGCGCTTGCTGCCCGAGGCGCTGGCCTTGTTCAACCAGGCGGTGCAGCGCTTCGGCACGCTTGATTTGCCCGACGAGCAAGCCTGGGCGCTGGCCCAGTTGGGCCGCGCCCAAGCCTTGTCAGGCCAGGCCGCCGCAGCGCAATCATTGGCCTCGGCCGGCACGTTGTTTGCCGCGCAGGGCAACTTGGTGGGCGCGGCATCGGTGCAGCTGGCGCGCGCCGAGTTGGCCCTGGCCGCATGCGATGCGTTGGCTGCGCTGACCTGGGCCCGGCTGGCCGGCGATGGCTACGCGGCTGCCTGCCAGGCCGACGGCCGCGCGCGTGCCGACGTGCTCATCGCGCAGGCGCTGCTGGGCGCGGGCCGGGTGGCGGAGGCGGGCGTGATTTTTGACGCCACGCTGCTGCGGGCGCGTGATTTGTTGCAGCGCCAGGTGCAGGTGCGCTGCCTCACCGGCCAGGGCCTGGTGGCCTTGGCCAGGAGCCCACCGCAGCCCGCGGGCGCCCTGTTTGAGGCCGCGATCGCGCTGTTTGAAGAACAGCGCCGCGCCTTGCCGGGTGACGAGGCGCGCAGCGCTTTTCTCACCGATCACCTGCGCCCCTACCAAGAGCGGCTGCGCATGGCCTTGGCCAGCGGCCAGGGCGACGAGGCGCTGTGGCAGCTGGACCGTTTCCGGGCGCGCTCACTTGACGAGCGCCTGGCTGAAGGCAGCCCCCTGGCCCAGGCGCATGACGAGCTGGCGCCCTTGCGTGAACGGCTGAACTGGCTGACGCGCCGGGTGCAGCGTTTGCAAGAGGACGGCGAGGCGTCGGCGGTGCTCAGCGACGAGCTGCAACGCTGCGAGCGTGAGCTGCTGGAGCGCAGCCGCCGCCAGCAGCTGACGGGGGCGCCCTTGGCGGCCCGTGGCGCGGGCGATTTCAGCGTGGCCGCGTTAGTTGGCGAGCTGGTGGGCGCACTGGTGGGCGCGCTGGGCCCCGGCGACGCGCTGGTGGCGTACGGCGTGCTCGACAACGAGCTTTTTGCCTGTGTTGCCACGCGGGCCGGCGTCAGCTTGGTGCGGCATCTTGCGCCCTGGGACCAGGTGCTGGAGGCGCTGCGCTCCACCCGCTTTCAGCTCGAGACCTTGCGCCACGGCGCGGCCCCCGTGCGCGGGCACATGGCCTTGCTGACTGAGCGTGCCAACACCCGATTGGCGCGGCTGCACGCACTGGTGTGGGCGCCGCTGCACACCGCGTTGCAGGGCATACAGCGCGTGCTGGTGGTGCCCCACGCGCAACTGGGCGCACTGCCTTTTGCCGCGCTGCCGGATGCCGCATTGCCGGATGGTGCCGTGTCGGATGCCGCCCCACCGGGTGCCCACCCGCCGCTGGGCCAGCGGCTGGCGCTGGCGGTGGCCCCCAGTGCCAGCGCGGCCCTGCGCGGCTTGTTACGCCCGCCCGTGCCGGTGCGTTGCGTGATGGCGCTGGGCGAGTCGTCGCGGTTGCCCCACGCCGCCCACGAGGCCACTTTGGTAGCCGGCTTGTTTGAGCAAGGCCAGGCGTTTGTGGGTGGGTTGGCTACGCTGCAAACGCTGCGTGAAAACGCCGCAAACGCCGATGTGTTGCACCTGGCCTGCCATGCGCAGTTTCGGGCCGACAACCCGCGCTTTTCGGCCCTGCATCTGCATGACGCCGCACTCACCGTGGACCAGGCCGAAACACTGGGCCTCAAGCCCTGCACCGTGGTGCTCAGCGCTTGTGAATCGGGCTTGGCACAGGTGGGCATTGGCGATGAAAGCGTGGGCCTTGTGCGGGCTTTTCTGGTGGCCGGCGCGGCGCGTGTGCTGGCCAGCCTGTGGACGGTGGACGACGAAGTGACGGCCCTGTTCATGGCGCATTTTTACGGTGCGCTGGCCGCTGGGCATGGCCCGTCGGCGGCGCTGCGCGCTGCGCAAGCCGCCACGATGCGCGTGCATGCGCACCCCTATTTTTGGAGCGCGTTCACGCTGTATGGGGGTTGGTAGGTTTTATCAAATGTGCAGACTGCACGTTTGAAAAAACGCTTCATACTCGCTGGCGCACCTTTTGCAAAGGTTCGCCAAAGATTTGCCAAAGCGATGTATCAGGCGCACAGCGCCGTGCTCTGTTGCCGACAAAGCCACTTCTTGAAAAGAGCCCCCCATGAAACCGCTTGCCTTCATTCCCTGCGTTGTCGCCGTTGCGGCGCTGCTGACCCTGGGCGCGGCGACGCCAGTATCCGCAGCAAGTGGCAGCCCTGTCGCTGGCGGTGGTGGTGCTGATAGTGGCGGTGGCGGTGGCAGCGGCTCGGTAGACCCCGACATGCCCGGCGAGTTGCTGCTCAAGCTGCGCAGCACCGACGCGCTGACGCCGCTGCTCGCCAAATACCCGATCACGCTGGTGGGCCGCTTTGGTGCGCGGCCGATCTACCGGCTCAAGGTGATCGGCGCGGCCCGCGTCAAGGATGTGCTGGCCGGTCTGCTGCTGGAGCCTGGCGTGATGATCGCCGAGACCAATACCACCCACCGCAGCCCCGAGGCGCGCAAAAACATACCCTGGGCCATTGGCACGCCGCAGGCCTACGCCACGCAATGGGCGCCACAAGCGCTGCACCTGGCGCAAGCGCAGCGCTGGGCCACCGGGGCCGGCGTGCGCGTGGCCGTGCTCGATACCGGCGTTGACCGCAACCACCCCTTGCTGGCCGGGCGCTTGTTGCCCGGCTTTGACTTTGTTGATTTTGACAACGACCCGTCGGAAGTGGGCTCAACGGCCAATGCGGGCTACGGCCATGGCACGCATGTGGCGGGCCTGGTGGCGATGGTGGCGCCGGGGGCGTCCATCATGCCGCTGCGCGTGCTGGACGCCGATGGCGTGGGCAACGCCTGGGTGCTGGCCGAGGCCCTGCTCTACGCCGTGGACCCCGACGGCGACCCCAACACCGACGATGGTGCGCACGTCATCAACCTCAGCCTGGGCAGCCTGGCGCGCACGCGTATTTTTGACACCATTGCCTTGATTGCCTCGTGCGCGGCGGCCGTGCCCGACGACCCGGTCGCTGACCGGTCCGACCCCGGCTACCGCGACGATCTCATCCGTTGCGGCGCCAGCAATGGCGCGGTGGTGGTGGCCGCAGCCGGCAACGACGCCAGCAGCAGCGTCAAGGAGTACCCGGCGGCCGAGGGCGCGTATGGCTTGCTGGCCGTGGCCGCCAGCAACGCCAGCCGCCGGCTTGCGGGCTTCAGCAACTTTGGCAGCTGGATCGACCTGGCGGCGCCGGGCGACAACATCACCAGTGCGGTGCCGGGCGGCTATGGCACCTGGAGCGGCACCTCGATGGCCGCACCACTGGCCGCGGGCACCGCCGCGCTGCTGCGCTCGCAGGACTTGAGCCTGGCCCCGGCCGAGGTGGTCAGGCGCCTGAAGCGCACGGCGTCAGCGCTGTGCGGCAGCTCGCTGCACCAGGTGGACGCCGCTGCGGCCGTGAGCAACGTGGCGCCAGCGGCCATCGCCTGCCCCTGAGTGAGCCGCTTTCAAGCCACGGGCCGGCGCCGTTGGGTGCCGGCCCTTTTCTTTTCCTGATTGACCCTCAATCTCAGCTTCGGCGCGGATCGTTGTATTGCCCGCTCGCCTGATCGTGGGTTGGGGAGAAGGTCTCGAACCCGCACCGTGCTGTAGCCCAGGACAACCGTCTTGGACGAGCCGCAACCAGATCCCAACTCGGTGGCGACAGACCCCGAATGTCTGAGCCTGCGCAGGCAGGCGAGTCCATCGCGTCGTGCCCGAAGCGGTCAAGGGCAAACCCATTGAAACTGTTTTGCAGGCCCTTTTCTTTGCTGACTTTCTTTTCGGCCGTTCGAAAAGAAAGTTAGGCGCCCGCCGGGGCGAATACCCGGCGCAATGCAGAAAGCGAGAGCAAAAACCAGCAAGGCTGGCCAATCCGGTTCTTTTTGTGCGTGGGCGGGCCAAAGCCTGTATTTAACGGCGAGCACCGTGCTCTGTGGTGGGTGCCGACGTGCTG
>JAYWDK010000409.1:0-9498 GCA_043779845.1 Betaproteobacteria bacterium
CGACTCGTTGTGTGGCTGGGCCACACGCCTCGCCTGCGCCTAGCCCGGCACCGAAACTCTCCCCGGCGCGGGCCCGACCCCAAGCCCGACAGGCTCCTAACGCTTACCATCCAACCGTTACTTTGGAATACTGAATGTTCCCGCCCACCCAACCCATGACCGGGCCAGACAGTCGGCCCTATTGGGATCAGCCCCTTGCCTACCCGCCGCGCGACCTTGTGCGCGGTGCGCCGCGCCATCGTGAGCCGGTGCAAACGGCGCTGACCTCGCTCAGCCCGTCGCTGGTGCAAGACCTGATGCGCTTTGACCAAGGCGACCAGCAGCGCGAGTTGCTGGAGGTGCTGGCGGCCTGCATCCGCCACACCCAGCCGCTGGCCATTGATCTGACCTGGGGTGAGCAAGTCGTCACCCTGAGCGTATTTCCGGTGGCGCGGCTGGTGTTTTGCCCGCTGCCCATGCCCCAGTTTCTGGCCGGCGATCTGGCCGCCCAGCAAGTGCTGCAAGTACAGCCCGCCAGCCTGGAGGCGCCCGACGGCCATGCACCGGTATCCACCAGCAGCACCGCCCGCCACAAGGCGTTTTCACCGCTGGGCCCACTGTTGTGGGCGATTGCCCTGCACGGCGCCCGGGGTGATTTGCTGCCTGAGCTCGCCGGCCAGGCCGCCTACCGGGTGGCACCCGGCATGGGCCTGGACGGCCTCGACATCCCAGGCGCCATGGCCGCTTGCATCACCCGGCTGCGCCGTCAGACCTGCAACCTGCGTGAAATCTCGGATTGCGTGGGCGTGGGCCGTGAACGGGCCATGCGGCTGCTGAACGCGCTGTACTTGCAGTCCGCCTTGATCGTGAGCCGCAGCCACCCGGCCGCCACCAATGAAGGCTGGACGGGCTACGGGCCCTGACAGGCGTTGAGCACGGCCGGGTCAAGCCCGGATCAAGCGCCACCCAGCGATTCCCAGCGCTCCATCGCCACCAGCAACTCGTCGTCGATCTGTGCAAAGCGGGCTTGCAGCCCGGACAATTTGGCTGAGGCGTCGGCGTAAACCTCATTGCTCGCCAGCCGCTCGCTGATCGCTTTTTGCTCCGCTTCCAGCGCGGCAATGCGCGCGGGCAACTCGTCAAACTCACGCTTTTCCTTGTAGCTGAGCTTGCGCGCCTTGACGGCCGCAACTGCGGGCGCGGCAGCCGGCACAGGCGTTGCGGACGACAACTTGCCCGCAGCCACAGCCGCCGGCGCGCTGGCCGCCTGCGCCGCCAACATGCGCGCGCGCTGCACCTGCCAGTCACCAATGCCACCTTCGTACTCGCGCCAGCGGCCTGGGCTCAAATCGCCCTCCCAGGCGATCAGGCTGGTGGCCACGTTGTCCAAAAAGCGCCGGTCGTGGCTGACCAAAAACACCGTGCCAGCGTAGTTTTGCAGCAGCTCTTCAAGCAGCTCAAGCGTATCGATGTCCAGATCATTGGTGGGCTCGTCGAGCACCAGCACGTTGGCCGGCAGGGCAAACAAACGCGCCAGCAGCACGCGGTTGCGCTCGCCGCCCGACAAGGTGCGCACGGGGCTGTTGGCCCGCGCCGGCGAGAACAAAAAGTCGTTCAGGTAGCTCATCACGTGTTTACGCTGGCCGCCTACCTCGACCCACTCGCTGCCCGGGCTGATCGAATCCACCAGCGTGGCGTCCAGATCGAGCGCGCCGCGCATCTGGTCAAAGTAGGCCACTTCAAGCTTGCTGCCCTGGCGAACTTTGCCCGACGTGGGTTGCAGCTCACCCAGGATCAGCTTGAGCAAGGTGGTTTTGCCGGCGCCGTTGGGCCCGATCAAGCCCACCTTGTCACCACGCAGGATGGTGGCGCTGAAATCCTTGATGAGCTGCTTGTCGCCAAAGCTCATGCACACGTCTTTGAGCTCGGCCACGATCTTGCCGCTGGGCGCGCCGCTGTCGATTTCAAGCCGCACCTGGCCCAGTGAATCACGCCGCGCCTGGCGTTGGTCACGCAGCACGTCCAGCCGCTGGATGCGCGCCACGCTTCGCGTGCGGCGGGCCTCAACGCCCTTGCGGATCCAGATTTCTTCTTGCGCCAGCAGCTTGTCGGCGCGCGCGCTGGCCAGCGCGTCCGACGCCAGCTGCTCTTCCTTCATGAACTCGTAAGCGCTGAAGTTGCCGGGGTAGCTGCGCAGCGTGCCACGGTCCAGCTCCAGGATGCGGGTGGCCACGGCGTCGAGAAACGCACGATCGTGGGTGATCAGCATCACGCTGCCCTTGAAGCCTCGCAACAGCTCTTCGAGCCAGGCGATGGAATCAAGATCCAGGTGGTTGGTGGGCTCGTCGAGCAGCAGCACGTCGGGCACGGCCACCAGGGCCTGAGCAAGCGCCACGCGCTTTTTCATGCCGCCCGACAGCTCGCCGATGTCACGGCTGCCATCCAGATGCAACTGCGCCAGCGTGGTGTCCACCCGCTGCTCCCAATTCCAGCCGTCCAGCGCCTCGATGCGGGTTTGCAAGGCGTCCAGGTCCACGCCATCGGCATGTTCTTCGTAGGCCTGGCGCACCGCGCGCGCCTCGGCCACGCCCTCGCTCACCGCCTCGAACACGGTGTGGCCGGGCTCAAACACCGGCTCTTGCGGCACGTAGCAAATGCGCACGCCCTGGGTCATCTGCAGCAGGCCGTCGTCGAGCTTTTCAAGCCCGGCGATGACCTTGAGCATCGAGGATTTGCCCGCGCCGTTGCGCCCGATCAGGCCCAGCCGTTCACCGGCGTCGATGGAAAAGCCGGTGGCGTCAAGCAGGGCCACGTGACCGTAGGCCAGGTGGGCGTTGGAGAGGGAGAGAAGAGCCATAGGGGGCGCATTGTCCCCGACGGCGCAAGGCGGCATCAGCTGCCGGGGTCAGGCGCCACAATTTCCAGGCCGCTGAAATAGGCTTCAAATCGCCGCCGATCCCGCGTGAGCACGGGCATGGCGCTCACGGCCGCATGGGCGCCAATCAAAAAGTCAGGCAACACCATGGTGCGGGTGCCGCCGCGCCGGCGGTACAGCCGATGCGCTTGCGCGGCCAAAAACAAGGCCGGGCGCGGCAGCTCGGCCCATTGCAGGCCAAAGTCATCCAGCGCGGCCAAGGCGGCGTCACAGGTGCTGAAGTCGGAACACCACTCGGCAAAGATCAGTGGGTTGATCAGCAAAGGGCCACGCACGCTCCAGCGGGCCAACTGGTCGATGGACCAATCACGCCAAACCGGGTCATCCCCGCTGACGTCGAGCAACACGCAGGTGTCGACCAGGATCACGGCTTGCGGCCATTGACGGGCAAGGCCAGCCCGGGGTCTTGGGCATCGTCGTCGTAGCCGCGCAGCAAGCGCATCAGCGCGTCGGTGCCCCCCGCACCGCCCTGGCCACCTCGCCCACGCAAAGCCTCAAAACGCTTGCGGGCCGCCGTGACCTTGCGCGCCTGGCTGGGGCTGGGCGCGGCCACTGGATCAACCCGCACGCTGCCGTCGGCGGCGATGCGAAAGCTCACTGCATCACCGGGCGCCACTTTGAGGTAGTCGCGGATGGTTTTGGGCAAGGTCACTTGCGACTTTGCGGTCAAGGTGTAGGTCATCGCCGAGCTCCAAAGTATGACTTTCGAGCGAAGTGTAATACCACCCAATTCGACCCACTCAAGTGCCTTGTTGAGCTAGGTTCAAGACCACCACGGCCACGCCATCCGCCGCCAACGGTTCATGGCTGGCCACGATCCAGGCTTGCGATGGCTGCGCCACCGCCGCTTGCAGCGCGGCGCGAAAGTAGGCCGACGAGGTGACATCCAGCGCGTTGAGGGGTTCGTCGAGCAGCACCACGGCGCTGCCCACCGCCAGCGCCGTGGCCAGCCATACCTTGCGTTGGGTGCCGGTGGACAAGGCCGACAACGGCCTGTCGAGCTGCGGCGCCAGTCCCAAACCCGCCACGTGAGCGGCCAGCGCAACCCCATCCAGCCTGGGGTACAGGCCGGCAATGAAGGCAAAGTATTCGGGCGGGCGCAGGTGGTCAAAAGCGATGCCGGCCGGGCCGCACCAGAACACCTCGCGCCGGTAGTCCAGCGGCTGGGTGCTGGCATCAACGCCCTGCACGCTGAGACGGCCGGTCAAGGGTGGCAACGCACCCGCCAGCAGCGCCAGCAAGGTGGATTTGCCGCTGCCGTTGCCACCGCGCAGCCAGGTCAGGCCCGTACCGATCTCGGCCGACCACCCGGTGAACACGTGGCGCCCCGGGTACGAAAAACTCAAGGCCTCGATCCGCAACACGGCGCTCAAACCATCACCTCCGTGGCCAGCGCCACCATCATGACCAAGGAGAGCAACCAACGGCTGGCCTGGTTGCCGGCGTCCGTTGCCAGGCCCACCGCCATGGCCGCACCCGCGACATCCCCAACCGCCGCACCCGTGGCCGCGCCCATGCCAGCGCTCAACACCTCCATCGTGCTGGCCGCCAGGCAGGCCAGCAAAAACGCCGCAGCCACCGGCCCACGCACCACGCCCGGCGGCAGCGTCAGCATCATCGCCAACAGGCCCAACACGCCCAGCCCACAGGGCAACAAGGCCAGCGCGGCACGCTGCCGGCACAGGCGCTTGGGCGACAGCGGCAGCACGGCGCAGGCAGCCACCAGCGGCAGCAATTCAGCGCGCGACAAGGTATTGACCCGCGTGCTCACCAGCAGGCTCAGCAGCGCAAAACCGGCCAGGCACCAGCCCCCAAACCAGGCGCTGCGCTGGCCCCCAAAATCGCCGCCGGGCGTGGCCGGCCCCAAGCACCACGCCAAGGCCACGCCCAGCAATACCAGGCTGCCCAACAGCATCAAACGCCCCGTGCGCCGGGCTGGGCCGCGCCACAGCGGCAAAGCCGACAGCACCCAGGCGGGGCACAAGGGCACGGGCCAGCGGGCCAGGCCCTGCGCTGGCTCATGCGCTGGCGCATGCACTGACTCATGCGCTGGCCCATGCGCTGGCCCATGCGCTCGCTGATTCGCGTGGTGCTGCTCAGGCACGGCCAGTGGTTTAGATCGCGACGCAGCGCTGCCCGACAGCCAGCCTCGCCATGGCGCACCACGCTGCCCCGGCGCGCCGATCAGCCGCACCCACTGCATCGCCCCCAAGCCGGCCAGCAGCGAGCCCAGTATCAGCAGCCACAAGCTGGCCAGCGCCAGCACCCAGTGCGGCATCAACCACGCCGGCCCTTGCAACAACCACACCGTAGCGCCCACGGCATACACCACGCCCAGCGGCAACAAGCCCAAGGCCACGACCGTGGCGTCGGATATAAGCCGCTCGCGATGCGTGATAGGCAGGGCCCGCTCGGGGGCGCCCCAGCGCGCCGGCCACAACAGCGTGCGCAAGGCCCACACCATGGCGCCACCCAAAGCCGACTGCGCCACGATCACCGCCAACAGCAGCCCGCCACCACGCCAGCCCGGCAATGCGGCAGCCTGGAACAAGGGCACCAACGACCAGGCAGCCAGCGCGCCCGCGCTTTGCAGCGGGTTGTTGCTGCCCGCGCCAAACACGGTGGCGCCCACCAAAAAATAGACGCCCCAGCGCCGCACGAAGGCCAACATCGCCACGCGGCACCAGCGCAATCGCACGTTGGCGTAGCTCAGGGGTGCCGGGGTCATGGACGAGTTGGCCAAGGCGGGATCAGCCCGTGCGACGTGGACCAACGCCAATGGTGATCAGGCTGAGCACGCCGCTTGCGGCTCAAGCCCCAAGCTGCACCGCGTGGTGCCGCA
Organism: Betaproteobacteria bacterium; assembly: GCA_043779845.1. Classification (GTDB taxonomy): domain Bacteria; phylum Pseudomonadota; class Gammaproteobacteria; order Burkholderiales; family Burkholderiaceae_C; genus Pseudaquabacterium. The sequence goes on from JAYWDK010000409.1 coordinate 5,757, forward strand.
GGTGATCACCCACCACGCTGGCAATGAAGTAATAGCCGTGGTCATAGCCGGTGTGGCGGCGCAGCGTGAGCGGCTGCCGCGCGGCGGTGCAGGCCGCCTCAAACTGATCGGGGTGCAATTGCTCGGCCAAGAATTTGTCGGCCAGGCCTTGGTCGATCAGGATGCCTTGCGGGTAAGGCACGAGGGTTGACGCACGCATCAGCGCGCTGGCGTCGTGCGCGGCCCAGACACCGAGGTCATCGCCCAGGTAGCCATTGAAGGCTTTCTGGCCCCAGGGGCACAGCGACGGCGCGCTGATGGGCGCCAGGGCTGACAAGCTCTTGAACAAACCCGGATGGCGCAGCGCCAGGGTCAGCGCGCCGTGGCCGCCCATCGAGTGGCCAAAAATGCCGATGCGCCCACCGTCCACCGGCGCCAGCTGGGCCGCTTGCGGCAGCAGCTCGTCGACGAGGTAACTCTCCATGCGCCAGTGGCCCGCCCAGGGCGCCTGGGTGGCATCCAGGTAGAAGCCCGCGCCCACGCCAAAGTCCCAGGCGTCGGCCTCGCCGGCCACGCCCGCGCCGCGTGGGCTGGTATCGGGCGTGAGCAGGGCCAGACCCAGCTCGGCGGCCAGGCGTTGAGCGCCGGCCTTCATGGCAAAGGTTTCTTCGGTGCAGGTCAGGCCGGCCAAAAAAACCAGCAAGGGCACCCGCCTGGGCTGGGCGCCCAGCGCCTGCGGCGGCAGGTACAAACCAAAGCGCATCGGCAAGCCGATTTCATTGGAGGCGTGCCGGTGAAAGCGCTGCACGCCACCAAAACAGGCGTGCTCGGACACCGTTTCCCAGGCTGAGGAGTCCACCGCCGCGCCGGCCATCAGAACATCACCACCGAGCGGATCGACTCACCACGCTTCATCAATTCGAACCCTTCGTTGATGTCTTCGAGCTTGAGCTTGTGGGTGATCAGGTCGTCGATGTTGAGCTTGCCCTCCATGTACCAATCGACGATCTTGGGCACGTCGGTGCGGCCGCGCGCGCCGCCAAACGCCGAGCCCTCCCACTTGCGGCCCGTCACCAGCTGAAACGGCCGCGTGCTGATCTCGGCGCCCGCCTCGGCCACGCCGATGACGATGCTGCGGCCCCAGCCCTTGTGCGTGCACTCCAGCGCTTGCCGCATCACCTGGGTGTTGCCGATGCACTCGAAGCTGTAGTCGGCGCCGCCGTCAGTGAGCTGCACGATGGCGTCCACCACGTTGGCGTGCTCTTTGGGGTTGATGAAGTGCGTCATGCCAAACTTGCGCGCCATGGCCTCGCGGGCCGGGTTCAGGTCAACGCCGATGATCTTGTCGGCGCCCACCATCTTGGCGCCCTGGATCACGTTCAGCCCGATGCCGCCCAGGCCAAACACCACCACGTTGGCGCCGGCCTCGACCTTGGCGCTGAACAACACCGCGCCCACGCCCGTGGTGACGCCGCAGCCGATGTAGCAGACCTTGTCGAACGGCGCATCAGGCCGGATCTTGGCCAGCGCGATGCCCGGCACCACGATGTGGTTGGCGAAGGTGCTGGTGCCCATGTAATGCAGGATGGGCTTGCCGGCTATCGAGAAGCGCGAGCTGCCGTCGGGCATCAAGCCTTTACCTTGCGTTGTGCGGATGGCCTGGCACAAATTGGTTTTGCGCGACAGGCAAAACTTGCAGTTGCGGCACTCGGGCGTGTAGTGCGGGATCTCGTGGTCGCCGGCCTTCAACCAAGGCACGCCGGCGCCCACCTCCAGCACCACGCCGGCGCCTTCGTGGCCCAGGATGGCCGGGAACAGGCCCTCAGGATCAGCGCCCGACAGCGTGTAGTAATCGGTGTGGCAGATGCCGGTGGCCTTGATCTCGACCAGCACCTCGCCGTCGCGTGGCCCGGCCAGGTCAACGTCCTCGATGGTCAGCGGGGCGCCGGCTTTCCAGGCGACGGCGGCTTTGGTCTTCATGGCTGAATCGCTTTCTCTAATGCGCTTATGAACATGGCCGGCACATCGAAGCCGGTCTGCTGGGTGATTTCCTGGAAGCAGGTCGGGCTGGTGACGTTGATCTCGGTGAGGCAATCGCCGATCACGTCCAGCCCCACCAACAGCAGGCCGCGCTCGGCCAGCGTAGGGCCCAACACGCTGGCGATCTCGCGCTCCCTCGGCGTGATCGGCATCGCCACGCCCTTGCCGCCCACCGCCAGGTTGCCGCGGATCTCGCTGCCCTGCGGGATCCGCGCCAGCGTGAACGGCACCACCTCGCCGCCGATCACCAGCACGCGCTTGTCGCCCTTGACGATCTCGCTGAGGTAGCGCTGGACCATCACCGTCTGCGCGCCACCCTGGTTCAGCGTCTCGGTGATCGAACCCAGGTTCAGCCCGTCGGGGCCGACCCGGAAGATGCCCATGCCGCCCATGCCGTCGAGCGGCTTCAGGATGATGTCCTGGTGCTCGGCATGGAAGGCGCGGATGGCGTCGGCGCTGCGCGTCACCAGCGTGGGCGTGATGAACTGCGGGAACTCCAGGATCGCCAGCTTCTCGGGGTGGTCGCGCAGCGCGGCGGGCCGGTTGAAGACCTTGGCGCCCTCGCGCTCGGCCTGGCCCAGCAGGTGGGTGGCGTAGAAAAACTCGCTGTCGAAAGGCGGGTCTTTGCGCATCACGACGGCGTCGGTGTCGGCCAGCGCCAGTTCGGCTTGGCTGACCACGTTGAACCAGGCGTGTTCGTCGCCGGTCAGGGTGATGGCCCGCGCGCCACGCGCCACCACCCGCGCCCCGCGCAGCCACACCAGGTCGGCCGGCCCGCAGGCCCAGATCTGGTGACCCCGGCGCGCCGCCTCGCGCATCATCGAAAAAGTGGTGTCCTTGTAAGTCTGAAACGACTCCAGCGGATCGGCGATGAACAGCAGCTTCATGGCAAGGCTTCCTGGCGCAAATCGACGTTCATGGGAGGGGGCTTGGCGGCATCCCGGCAGCCACCGCACAACCGGCGCGGCTGGTCCGCTGGCGGCGGCCCCTTTGGGGCAAGCGCCGCAGGTGCTAGCCGGGTGGCAGGGGTGGCAGCGGGCTCACTTTCTCCAGTGTTGCACAGCAAGCGTGAGGCTGCCGGCGACCACGCCCCAGAAGGCTGCGCCGATGCCGGCCACGCTGATGCCCGACAGCGTGACCAGAAAAGTCAGCGCCGCGGCGTCGCGGTGGCGCGGCTCGGCCAGCGCCTGGGCCAGGCCACCGGCGATGCTGCCCAGCAGCGCCAGCCCGGCCACCGTGGCCACCAGCTCTTTCGGAAACGCCGCCAGCAGCGCCACCACCGCGCCGCCGGCCAGCCCCAGCACGGTGTAGAAAATGCCGGCCACCACCGGCGCGGTGTAGCGCTTGGCCGGGTCGGCATGGGCCTCGGGGCTCATGCAGAGCGCCGCGGTGATGGCCGCCAGGTTGATCGCAAAGGCGCCGAACGGCGCCAACACCAGCGTCACCAGGCCGGTGGCAGTGGTCACCGGTGAGACTGGGATGTTGAAGCCCGCCGCACGCTGCGCCGCCACGCCGGGCAGGTTTTGCGAGGCCATGGTGACGATGAACAGCGGCAGCGCCACGCCCACCACGCTGCCCAGGCTGAACTGCGGCAGCACGAACACCGGTGTGGCCCAGGCCGCGGCGCCCAGGCCCAGCAACGGCCCCAAAACCAACCGGCCCTGCAGCGCGGCCACCGCCACGCCCGCCAGCAGCACGCCCGGCACGGCGAAACGCGGCCACC
>JAYWDK010000410.1:0-9493 GCA_043779845.1 Betaproteobacteria bacterium
CGCCAATCGCCAGATCAAAAGCGTGGCCCGCCGCGTTGTTGCGGTACTTGAGCATCGCCGCCACGGCGTTGTCGATCACCTTGACGATCAGGTCGCCGGGCTTGTCGTCTTCGTCCACCGAGCGGTGCACAAACGGCACGCCCTCATTGACGGTGCCCGCCAGCTTGAGCTTGAAATCGGCCAGCCCGTCGTAGCCCACGCTGCGGCAAAAGCGCACCACCGTGGGCTTGCTGACATGCGATCGGTCGGCCAGTTCGCTCACCGGCAGCGTGGCAAAGCTGCGTGGGTCGGCCAGCAGCAGCTTGGCCACACGCTGCTCGGCCGGTGGCAACGCGGGGATGGACGCGCGGATGCGGTCAAGCATTGGGCTGACCTCGGCCCAGAACGCCGGGCCGCAGCGCCGGGCCGCCCCAAGCAAGGCCCGATCCCCCGGTGGGATTGCCCCAGGGTCCCGTGGGGCGAGGGGTTGTCATCATTGCTCTTCATCCCAAGTGCAGCCATCGCGCGCCACCATCGCGCTGGACGCCGGTGGGCCCCAGGTGCCGGCGGCGTAGGGCCGGGGGCCGTTTGGATCGGCGGCCCAGGCGTGCAGGATGGGCTCGACCCAACGCCAGGCCTGCTCTTGCTCGTCGCTGCGCACAAACAGGTTCAAGCGGCCGGCAATAGCGTCCATCAGCAGCCGCTCATACGCGCCCACGCGCTCGGTCTCAAAGGCTTTGTCAAAGTCCAGATCCAGCGACACCGGTGCCAGCATCTCGCCTTGCGCGCTGCCCTTGGCGGCCAGCAGATGCAGCTCCAGGCCGTCTTCGGGTTGCAGCTTGATGACCAGCTTGTTGGCCCGCGCCGAGCCCGGAAATATCGGGTGCGGCACCTCGCGGAAATTGACCACGATCTGGGCGTGGCGGCCCGCCAATCGCTTGCCAGTGCGCAGGTAAAACGGCACGCCTGCCCAGCGCCAGTTTTGCACCTCGGTGCGCAGCGCCACAAAGGTCTCGCAGTGGCTGCCGGGCGGCACCTTGATTTCATCCAGATAGCCGGGCACGGGCTTGCCATCGATGTTGCCGGCCTTGTATTGGCCACGCACCACGTTACGCGCCACACTCTCGGGCGTGAAGGGTTTCAGCGAGCGCAACACCTTGAGCTTTTCGTCGCGAATCGCGTCGGCGTCATTGGTGGACGGCGGCTCCATCGCGATCATCGTCAGCAGTTGCAGCGCGTGGTTTTGCACCATGTCGCGCAGCGCGCCGTTGGTGTCGTAGTAGTCGCCCCGGGTGCCCACGCCTAAACCTTCCGCCAGGGTGATCTGGATGTTGGCAATGCTTTCGCGGCGCCACAGCGGCTCAAACAGCGCGTTGCCAAAGCGCAGCGCCATCAGGTTTTGCACGGCCGGTTTGCCCAGGTAGTGGTCGATCCGGAAGGCCTGGGTCTCCGAAAACACCGAACGCACCACGCGGTTGATTTCTTGCGCGCTGGCCAGGTCGTGGCCCAGCGGTTTTTCAAGCACCACGCGCACCTTGGGGCCGTTCAGGCCGGCTGCGCCCAGTTGCTCACAGATCACCGGAAACAGGTAAGGCGCGGTGGCCAGGTAGAGCACGGTGGTGTCGGCATTGCGCTCGTCCAGCCAGGTCTTGAGGCCGGCGTAGTGCTCGGGTTTGGACAAATCCATGCGCCGGTAGTGCAGCATTTCGGCAAAGCGTGAAAACTCGTCGTCGCTGGGGCGCTTGGCGCTGTCCACCTCCACAAAGCGCTCGCGGATGAAACTGCGGTAGTCCTCGTCGCTGCGCTCGTCACGGGCCACCGCCAGGATGCGCCCGCCGGGCGGCAGCTTGCCGTGCCTGAAGGCCTGAAACAGTGCCGGCATGAGCTTGCGCCAGGTGAGATCACCGGTGCCGCCAAAAAAAACGAGGTCGAAGGACATGGGCAAAAACTCGCAGGCTGAAGACATTGCTAAAAGTTGCGGGTTACACGCCGGGCATGTAACTTAGTTACGCGTCGGATGATGCATGAGTTTCTTCGGTCGGTCAATCTGGCGCCGGGCCGCGCACGTCATCGACCGATTCACCCCTCGTGCCCAGCAGCAGGCTGCCCGGCCCCAGCCACCGGTTGTGCTCGCTGCGCACCCGCGTATCGGCGGGCAGGCGGTCGGCCCATACCCGCACAAACCAGCCACCGGCCCGCAGGTGATTGATGAAGGTGTTGTCGCGCAGCGTGAGCCGGTTGTCGGCCCAGGCAGCGCCCTCGGCGCCGTAGGCCAGCATCACCGGATTGCGGGTCAGCGTGCCCTGCACCACGGTATTGCCTTCCAGGTGGGCGACGCCCCCGTTGGGCAGGTCAATTTCATACGAGGCCTGGCCTTGCGGGCCGTCGTCAATCTGGTTGTGAGTGATGCGGGACTCTGCCGCGCGTGACTTGATCAAGTGGCCTTCGCGGCCGCGTGTGAACCGACTGCCTGTGACACGCAACAGTTTGATGCGGCCCGCATACAGCAGATGGGGCAGTGCGATGGGGTTGACCGGCGCATCGATGAATTCGCAGTTGTGCACCTCCAGCACGCTGGCGCCATCGTTGCCCGTCAGCACGCCCATCTGGTTGTCGCTGAACGCACAGCGGTGCAGTTGCAATTGGCCTCGTTCAAAGCGGATGCCCGCGCCGTTGCCATCGGCCACGCGGGCACCTTGGAAGGCGATGTTCTCGATGCGCACATCGCCGTCGCGCACCACCCAAATTGCCTTGCCCTCGGCATGCTGACCCGCCGCCACGATCACGGGTCGCTGGCCAATGCCGATGATCGTGAGCCGCTTTTGATGGATCACCGCCACGTCGCCGGCGTAGCTGCCGGACAGCACCTCGATGGTGTCGCCGTCGCCCGCGTGAAGCAGTGCGTCGGCCACGCGTTGCAGCGCCAAGCCTGGGCCTACGCGCCATGGTGGCCGCTGGCCTGCGCTCGCCGGCCGCCAGGCGGTGGCCTGTACAGCCGCCGTGATCAGCAGGTGGCGGCGCGGCAGTGAGGGCAGGGGCATGCGTCGATTTTCACCTGCGGCCCGTCGCGGTCCCGGCCACCGGGTTTGTCCCAGGCGGGGCCAAGCAGTGGCGGCCAAACGGGCGGCTAGCATCCCGGCAGCTTGTTGTTGCCGCGTTTCCCAAGGAGTGCCCACCGTGTTCATGATCCGCCCAACCCTGGTCAGCCTGGCCCTGACTTTGGGGTCCATCGCCGCGCAGGCGCAAGACGCCGGCCAGCTCAACGTGATCTGCTCGGTGCAGGCCGAGTGGTGCAACATGATCCAGACCGTGTTTGCCAAGACCACCGGCATCAAAGTCAACATGTCGCTCAAGGGTTCGGGCGAGGCCTTGGCCCAGCTGATTGCCGCGCGCCAACCCCAAGACTGACGTGTGGTTTGGCGGCACCGGTGATCCGCATTTGCAGGCGGCAGAAATCGGCTTGTCGCTCGAGTACAAATCGGCCGCCTTGCCACAGTTGCATGGCTGGGCGCAGCAGCAAGCCCAGCAGTCGGGCTTCAAGACCGTGGGCATCTACTCGGGGCCGCTGGGTTTTGGCTACAACACCGAGCTGTTGGCCAAGAAAAAACTGCCCGTGCCCAAAACCTGGGCCGACCTGCTGAACCCCGCCTACAAAGGCGAAATCCAGGTGGCCAACCCCGCTGCCAGCGGCACGGCTTACACCATGGTGGCCACGCTGGTGCAGCTGATGGGCGAAGACATTGCCTTTGACTACATGAAGGCGCTGCACAAGAACATCAGCCAGTACACGCGCTCGGGCACTGGGCCCATCAAGGCCGTGGCGCGGGGTGAAACCACGGTGTCGATCAGCTTTGTGCACGACGGCTCCGGTGAAAAGATGCAAGGCTTCCCGGTCGAAACCATCACGCCAGCCGAAGGCACCGGCGCCGAAATTGGCTCGATGTCCGTCATCAAGGGCGCTCGAAATCTGGCCCAAGCCAAGGTGTTTTACGACTGGGCGTTGACACCCCAAGCGCAGCAGTTTGGCGCCGCCGCCAAGCAGTTTCAACTGCCCAGCAACAAGGCCACGGCGGTGGATCCACGCGTGCCGGATTTCAAGAAGATCAAGTTCATCAACTACGACTACGCCAAGTACGGTGCCTCGGCCGAGCGCAAGCGCCTGATCGGCCGCTGGGAGAAAGACGTCAACTCGCTGCCAAGGTGAGCGGGCCATTGGCAGCAGCGGGCCACGGTGCCGCTACAAGCTCGGGGCGCCGCCCGAGTCAACACGGCGATGCCTTCCGCCGCGTGGTCGGCGTCTGGCTGCTGCTGGCCGGCCTGGCCTTTGTCGCGCTGCCCTGGTACTTGCCGCAAAACCTCACGCTGATGCGATCCATGGGCGGCGTTTGGGCCGGGCCGGACGCCGCCAGCGGGCTGTGGCAAGTGCTACGCCATGGCAAGCCCTGGCTGGCTTGGGCGGTGCCGGGCTTGCTGGGCGCCGCGCTGGCTTGGCGCTGGCCGGCCGGGCGTGTGCAGGGCACGTTGTTGGCGGGTGGGGCCGGCTTGAGCCTGCTCGGTTTGCTGGTTAGCGCGTTTGCCATTGGCGTCACGGGTTGGGAGTTTGAGGGGCTCAACACCGCGTTGGGTGCCTTGGTTTCCGGCCAGCCCGGCCTGGGTTTGGGCGGCGCGCTGCTGCTGTTGGCCTTGCTGATGTTGCTGGGCGCGGGCATTGCCCGGCTGGGCTACTTTCGGGGTGATTTGTTCGTGGCTGGCGCGGTGGTGCTGAGCAGCGCCTTGCTGTTGTTGTTTGTCGCGCCGCCCGTGGCCAAGGCCTTGTTGGGCGGATTTCAGGACGAGGCGGGCCAGTGGTCCGCAGCTGCTTTGGCTGAGCGCCTGGGCCAGGAGCGTGTGTGGGGTCTGGGTTGTTTGGTCGGCGGCGTGCGCTGCGGCGTGGCCTGGAACACCTTGTTTTTGGCGCTGATCACCTCCACCGGCACAACCGTGATGGGCACGCTGATCGCCTTGCTGGCTGAGCGTGGCCACCGCCGCCTGGCCAAGCCGCTGAATGTGCTGGCGCTGTATCGGCCGTGATCTTTTTGGTCACCGCCGAAAACGAGCTCGCCACCACCTACATCATCGGCCGCGTAGGCAATGGTGATTACGGCGTGGCGCTGGCGTATTGCACCGTGCTAATGCTGCTGATGTCGGCCGCCACTGCGCTGATCCAGGCGCTGGTGGGTGAACGCCAATTGGGCAGAAGGAAAGCGGCATGAGGAAATTGGCATGAGGGCAAGGGCATGACCCAGGGCATCGAGTTTCAACAAGTCACCAAGCGCTATGGCGGCGCGGCTTCGCCGCTGGTCGTCAAGGGCATTGATCTGGCCGTGCCACAGGGCACGCTCACCACGCTGCTGGGGCCGTCGGGCTGCGGCAAAACCACCACTTTGCGCCTGATTGCCGGGCTGGACGCGCCCACCTCAGGGCGCATCCTGATCGATGGCCACGATGGCACCCACCTGGGCCCGGCCGAGCGCAACGTCAGCATGGTGTTCCAGAGCTACGCGCTATTCCCGCACATGAGCGTGCTGGGCAACGTGTCGTATGGGCTGGAGGTGCAGGGCGTGAGCTGCGACGAAACCCGCCGCCATGCCCGCGCCACGATGGACGTGGTGGGCCTGGCCGGGTTTGATGATCGCCTGCCCGCCGAGCTGTCGGGCGGCCAGCAGCAGCGCGTGGCCGTGGCGCGCGCGCTGGTGCTTGAGCCTGCGGTGATGCTGTTTGACGAGCCCTTGTCCAACCTGGATGCCCGCCTGCGGCGCAGCATGCGCGAAGAAATCCGGGCGCTGCAACAGCGGCTCAAGCTCACGGTGGCCTACGTGACGCACGACCAGGCCGAGGCGCTGGCCGGCGGTCGCATCGTCCAGGTCGGCACGCCGCGCCAGTTGTATGAGCAACCCGCCAGCATCTTTGTGGCCGGCTTCATGGGCGAGGCGCTGTTGTTTGACGCAGTGGTGGGCGTGGATGGCCAGGTGCGGCTGGGCCTATTGCAGCTGGCGTCGCCCGCCGATTTGCCGCCTGGCCCCGCCAAAGTAGCGGTGCGGCCCGAGGCCTGGCGCATCGGCGCGGCCGGTGGTGCGGGCCCGGCTGGCACGGTGCTCAAAAGCGTCTACCTGGGCAGTTTTCAGGAGCTGAGTTTTGAGACCGCGCTGGGCACGGTGTTTGTGGTGTCGCCCGAGGTGGCCGTGCCATGGACCTTGGGGCAGGCGGTGACCCTGAGCTTGGGGGCGCTGGGCGTGTCGGTGATGGCCGACTGATCGGGGCGATCTTGCACGGCGGCGTGGTTTTGCCGCCGCCACGTGCCCGTCTTGCCGCCGGCAAGTACAGGTCTTGCCGCAGGCAAGTGCATGTCTTGCCCCGCCAAACCGCCCAGACGCCAACTTTTGTGCAGCCCGTTTTTGGGGGCGCTCCGCCGTTGTGGCCTAATCAGGGGTTTTGTAGAACCCAAACGGAGGCCCACATGCCCGCAAGAATCAGAACCGAAGCCGAACGCCGCGCCACTGCACGGCCCGCCTCCCCCGCTGGCGAGACCTTTACGTTCCGTAAAGGCCAAAAGAGCAGCCTCGAGCGTGGTGCCCACACCCGCAGCAAGAAAAACCCGGGCAAGCGTCCCAGCAAGGGCGGTTGAGCCTGTTGGGCTCAAGCGGGTTGTGGCGCCAGGCCTTGTTTTTGGCCCTAGGCTGCCACCCGCACCGGCATGCTGAGAATCACTGAATTACGCCTGCCGCTGGACCATGCGGAGGCTGATTTGCGCCCCGCCATCGTGGCGAGATTTGGCATTGTTGACGCCGACCTGCGCAATTTCAAGGTGTTCCGCCGCGCCTGGGACGCGCGCAAAAAAACGGCCGTGGTGTTGATCTACACCATCGACTGTGAACTGACTGACGCCGCGCTTGAAGCCGGCGTGCTGGCGCGCTTTGCCGCCGACCACCACATCCGCATCGCGCCCGACACCCGATATCGCCTCGTGGGCCATGTTGCCGACCAAGCACCTGCCGACCAAGCACCTGCCGACCACGCCCCCGCTGACTTTGCCGCCGCCGCCCGCCCGCGCCCTGTGGTGGTGGGCTTCGGGCCTTGCGGCATTTTTGCGGCCTTGATCTTGGCGCAAATGGGCTTGCGCCCCATCGTGCTGGAGCGCGGCAAAGAGGTGCGCCAGCGCACCAAAGACACCTGGGGCCTGTGGCGCCAGGGCGTGCTGGACGCCGAATCAAACGTGCAGTTTGGTGAAGGCGGCGCCGGCACGTTTTCCGACGGCAAGCTCTGGAGCCAGATCAGCGACCCGCGCCACCTGACGCGCAAAGTGCTGCAAGAGTTCGTCAAGGCCGGCGCGCCCGAAGAGATTTTGTTTGTCGCCAAGCCGCACATCGGCACGTTCCGCTTGGTCACCGTGGTTGAAAAAATGCGCGCCGAAATTGAGCGCCTGGGCGGTGAAATCCGCTTCCAGCAGCAGGTGGTTGATCTGCTGATCGAGGCCGGCCATGTGCGGGGTATCACCCTGGCCAGCGGCGAGCAACTGCGCGCCGATCAGGTGCTGCTGGCGCTGGGCCACAGCGCCCGCGACACCTTTGCGATGCTGCAACGGCGCGGCGTCAGCCTCGAAGCCAAGCCGTTTTCGATTGGCTTGCGCATCGAGCATCCCCAGGGCCTGATCGACAGGGCGCGCTACGGCCCCAACGCCGGCAACCCCATCCTGGGCGCAGCCGATTACAAGCTGGTGCACCACGCCAGCAACAGCCGCTCGGTGTACAGCTTTTGCATGTGCCCAGGCGGCACGGTGGTGGCCGCCACGTCTGAGGTGGGGCGCGTCGTGACCAACGGCATGAGCCAGTATTCACGCAACGAGCGCAACGCCAACGCCGGCATCGTGGTGGGTTTGACGCCGCAAGACTACCGGCAGGCGCCAGGGGACGGGCCCGTCAATCCACTCGACGGCGTGGCCTTCCAGCGTTTCTGGGAGTCACGTGCGTTTGAGCTGGGCGGTGGGGCTTACCGAGCGCCCGGGCAATTGGTGGGTGATTTTGTCAAAGGCCAGCGCTCGGCGGTATTGGGCCGGGTGATGCCGTCGTACCAGCCCGGCGTGATGCTGACCGACCTGAATGAGCCCGGCCGGGGCAGCTTGCCCGATTACGCGCTGGGCGCCATCCGCGAGGCGCTGCCCGCGTTTGAGCGCCAGATCAAGGGTTTTGCGATGCCCGACGCCGTGCTCACGGGCGTTGAGACACGCACCTCGTCGCCGCTGCGCATCACCCGCGGCCGCGACCACCAAAGCATCAACGTGGCCGGGCTGTATCCGGCCGGTGAGGGTGCGGGTTATGCCGGGGGCATCATGTCGGCCGGGGTGGATGGCATCGAGGCCGCCGAGGCCTTGGGCGCCGTGGTATTGGCCGATGCCAGGGCCGAGATGGCAGCGCAGCGCCCCACGCCGTAACCGGGCTGAAACTCCGCCGGGCGGGATCGGGTTCTAATTCGCGGTGTTTCCACCTCCGCTGCCCCAAACCCCGCCATGAACCAGCTCGATCAGCTCAAACAGCACACCACCGTGGTGGCCGACACCGGCAACTTTTTGCAGCTGGCGCAGTTTGCGCCGCGTGACGCCACCACCAACCCGTCGCTGATCCTCAAGGCCGTGTTGTTGTCTGATTACGCGCCGCTGCTGGCCGATACCGTGGCCGCGCACCGGGGCCAGCCGCTGGCGGAGATCGTTGACGAAGTGCTGGTGCGCTTTGGCCGCGAGATCCTGAAGGCGGTGCCCGGGCGTGTATCTACCGAGGTGGATGCCCGCCTGTCGTTTGATACCCAGGCCAACGTCTTGCGTGCGCGCCGCTTGATCGGTTTGTATGAGGCAGCGGGTATCAACCGCAGCCGCGTGCTGATCAAGATCGCCGCCACCTGGGAGGGCATCCAGGCCGCCCGCGTGCTTGAACTTGAAGGCATCCATTGCAACCTCACGCTGCTGTTTTCGTTTGCACAAGCCGTGGCCTGTGGTGACGCCGGCGTGCAGCTGATCTCGCCCTTTGTGGGCCGCATTTATGACTGGCACAAAAAGCAGGCGGGTGCTGCCTGGGATGAAGCGGCCATGGCGGGTGAAAACGACCCCGGCGTGCGGTCGGTGGCGCGCATCTACACGCACTACAAGCGCTTTGGCATCGTTACTGAGGTGATGGGCGCGAGCTTTCGCAACGTGGGCCAGATTTTGGCACTGTCAGGCTGCGATTTGCTGACCATCAGCCCCGACCTGCTGGCCCAGCTGCAAGCGGGCGACGCCCCGGTGGCGCAGCGCCTGAATGCGGCTGCCGCGCGGGGTGCCGACCTGCCTGAGGTGCACCACAGCGAAGCCAGCTTCCGCTACGCCCACAACGACGACGCCATGGCCACCGAGAAGCTGGCCGAGGGCATCCGCGCGTTTGCCGTCGACTCCATGCGGCTTGATCAACTCATTCAAAAGGCACTCTGATGACCTTCAAACGCTGCGACA
>JAYWDK010000411.1:0-3344 GCA_043779845.1 Betaproteobacteria bacterium
ATGCTCGCCATACCCAACGGTATGTCTGCGCTTTGCGCCTAGGCTGAGCCCATTTTCAGGGTCAACGCGGGCCCGACCCCAAGCCCGACAGGCTCCCAGGTTCAGGGCGCCATCAAGGCGACATTCGCCCCAGCGACCGCGGCGCCACGGTGATCGCCTGGCCGTCTGAAAAGTGCACCGTCAGGGGTGTATTGCCCACGTTGTAGGCCAGGTAGGTTTTGCGGCCATCGGCGCGCTTGAACACCGAGTACAGCGTGGCATCGGCCAACACACCAAAGTCGGGGGGGCCCAGATCGTTCAGGCTCAGTAGCCAGTGCAGCTGGTGGCTGCGGGAGTCCCCCAGCTCCACCGAGCCCCAACGATCCCAGGCCGCCAAGCCTTGCGCGGGGTCGGCCAACGCCAGGTATTTGGCAAAGATGTCCTGCCAGATGTCGGCGGGCGGTGGGTAGGGCGGCAGCTTGCCGTGCGCCGCGTAGGTGGCCATCTCGCCCTTGAGCGCTCCCAGGTTGCGTTGTACAAATTTGGGGTCGCGCCCAAGGTAGAGCGACGCGGTGGTGATCGGCAGCAAATTGATGCCCTTGATCTGGCGCGGCTCGTCGGTCCACCAGGTGTTGTGCGCGTACTTGCCACCAAACAACATGCTCACTTCCACGTTTTTGTACTCGGGTGGCAGCACCTGGCCGTGAAGGTCAAACCAGTAATGGTTGATGGCTTCGGCCTCGGTAGTGAACAAGTACACCCCCAGGTCGCGCAGGTCTTGATTGCCCGTGACCTCGGCCCACAAGATGAGCCCTGCCCAGGCGTTGATGGCCTCGGACGACGACTCCTGGTTGTTGCCTGCCGCCCCCAAGCCAATGCCCGAGGCCCACGAGTGGCCCTCATAGGGGTCAAAGTTGCGCAGGAACGGGAAGTCAGCGCGCCCGCGCTCGGCGGTGGCGATGTCGGCCACCAGCAAATCCACCATGGCGCCCCATCGGTCTTTGGCCGCCCAGGCCGGGTCGCGCAGGGCAATCTCGGCCACCGCCCGAATCCAGTAACCGTAGGTGAAGTGGTGGTCGTTGATCTGCTCGACCGTGAAGAACTCATCCGGGTAGCTGGCCACCGCGCCAAGCGCCTTGTCGTAGTGGAAATAGGCCTTGCCGCTGCTGCCCGAGAACCAATCTTCGATGCGGTTTTTCAGCGCGCTCAGCAGCTCATCGCGGCCGGCCAGATCACCTTGTTGCTCCAACACGTCCATCAGCTTGACGCTGCGCTGTAAGCCCTTGCCTTGCCAATAAGCGCCCTTGCCTTCTTGCAGCATCATGCGGCGCGCGTTGCGCTTGTCGAGCTTCATCAAATCGGCCAACTCGGCTTGGCGCGGTGAGTCTTTGAGGCCCGGCAGATACGGCACAAAACCGGTGTAGTCATAGCGGGTTTTGAACGATGGCGCCGGCAGCAGCTTGATCTTGCCGCGCACGGAATCAAAGCCGACCCCACCCGCCCGGGCCACTTGCCCCAGTTGATCTGCCACCGAGGCGTTGTTGAACCATTGGTGCGGATACAGGCCCAGCAAGGGGCCGTTGTCGGCGCCTTCCATAATTTTTGTGCTCGCGCTGAAGGTGGTTTCGACCTGGCTGGCGGCCGCGTCGAACCGCCAATCCACCCGGGTGCCTTCAATAAAAGCGTAGGCATGGCGCGCAAACAGCGCCAGCGTGCTGGGCTGGTCGTCAGGCAGCGCCGCCGCTGACAAATACCCGGTGCCGGCCGGCAAGTGCGCCAACCACTCGGTGGCGCTCACCTGCTCCCAGCGCATGCCCGTGGGGCCAAACAAGGCATACGACCGGCCCTTGAGCCGCAGCGCCAGCACGCGCGGGTCGGTGCCGGCGTCAAAGCGCTCGGCGGCCACCGGCAAGCGCAAGCGCAAGTCGCCCCGCGAGACTTGAAAGCTGGCATACGGGCTGCCATGGGCCACGGTCATGCGCAGGTCGTCGGCACCGCGCGCCATGGAAATATCGATCGACCAATCACCGGCCCGCGCCAACTTGGCCTGCCCGGGCTCAAACGCCACCGGCGACACCACCAGCGGATCGCGGTGCGGGTAGTGGATCTCGACATCGCGGCGTACCGTGGGCAGCACCTCTTTGCCCGGCAGCGCCAGCTCAAACCCGGCCGCCGTGGCCTGCACGGTGAGCGGCTGCACAAAAATCACCTCGGGCTTGGCGCTGAACAGCAAAGCGCAATACCACTGGTTGGTTTGCGCCGCAGTCTTGAGCAGCGGCTCCGACCGCAAGGCGGCTGCAGGCATGCCGCGATCAGGGCCCTGCGGCGCCAAGTGATAAGCCCCGGCGCCCAGCTTCACGGGCTGCGCCGCAACGCCCTGCGCTACCGCAAAAACAATCACAAATACCCGGCAGAAACGCGGGATGAAAACCATGTTGAACCCTTTCGAGACCGCCTGATGCCCCGTTCGTTCATGATACTGAAAGCGCTTTCACAATTCATCCGCAGGTTAACCCTGAACATCGGACTGCGGCGATGCGGCGCTCTCCCGCCGCAGCCACCGACAGACCCACCAATCGATGCAAAAACACGGTGACATCCCAGGGCTTCCAACTTGGCGGACCATGCCGCCGCAGCTAGAAAAACCATCAATCAATGATCGCTTCGCGCCCCACCGTGCGCACCAGCAAGGGAAAACACGGGGCACGCCGCCGTTGACGCGTCAGGCCGTGATCCTCTACGCTCCTGAAAGCGCTTTCACCTTCGGGTATCACCACACCATGACGACTAGAACCTCCATGAGCCGATTCACCGCTCGCGCCCATCCAGCCAGCGCCGCAGACTGCGGACGGCCTCTCGCGTCAAAAGCGCTGCGTCGGGGTGGCACGCTCGCCGCCCTGCTGCTGTGCGGCAGCAGCCAGGCCTTGGACTTTGGCCCGCTGAGCCTCACCGGCTTTGCCAAGGCCGAGGCGCAGCGTGGCAGCAACCACTGCATCAACTGCCAGGAAAGCACCGACACCGACAAGCAGCGCATCTGGACCGACGCGCTCAAACCCGGCAGCGAATACAAGTCCACCGACACCCACGTCACGCTGGTGCAGCCCTACCTGGGCTTGAAGGTGGATCTGCCCCAGGGCTTCAAGCTGGCGGGCCTGCTGAGCCAGCGCTGGCGCGACGCCCAGGTCGACATCCCCGGGTTCTGGTACGAAAAAAACGTGGCCATCAGCCACGAGGACTACGGCAGCCTGCGCATCGGTGCCATGACCACGCGCGCCTGGAGCATGGCCGACTACCCCTATGGCACCAACATCGGCATGGCGGATGTGTGGGGCGCCAGCGGCGCGGGCTACGGCCTCCTGACCGGC
>JAYWDK010000412.1:0-9473 GCA_043779845.1 Betaproteobacteria bacterium
CCACCAGCCGCTGGCCGCAGGCGAGCTGCTGATTGAGCTGTCGCCCAAGGGCGGCCGCTGGATCCTGGTCAGCGACGCCTGGTTCTTCAAGGAAGGGCAAGCCGACCGCTGGCAGGCCGCCAAGTTTGGCGAGTTCAGGGTGCTGCCCGACGGGCGCGCCCTGCTGGTGGGCTTGGCCGATGCCGAGCTGCGGTCGATTCAGCCCTGACCGTGCCGCCGCGGGCCCATCAGTTTTAAACCCAGCAGCGCCAAGCCCACCAGCGCCCATGCCGTGGGCTCGGGCAAGGGCTGCCCAGGGATGGTGCCGCTGGCACCAAAACCGCTGAATCCCACGCTGCCGAAATCCGTGTGGCCGCTGCCCAGCGCGCCGTCGCCGTTGGTGCCGTCACAGTCGTCGGAGACGGTGTTGCCATCCATCGTGACGGCCGCCACCAAGGCAATGGCGCGGCCGCACAGGATCTTGGCGCCGCTGACCAGCGAGATGCCGGCGGTGGTCAGCGTGCTGGCGATCTGGAAGACAAACAGCGCGTTGGGGTCGTTCTGCGCTCCTAGGCGCCTGTCAGCTGGGCCGACGACGCAAACTGGTAAACCCCCGGCGTCAAGGTGAGCCCGCCCAGGTCTTGCCCAGTCAGGATGCCGGTGGCGAGCTGGGCGCCCAGCGGGTTGTAGGCCGTGAGCGCGTCTTGCTGCGCCTGCTGCGCCACCGCGTCGGTGGCACGGGCAACACCGGTCAGGCTGATGCCGGCCAGCCCGGTGATAGCCGTGCCGGCAAACACGCCCACATCGCCCCACACGGTGGTGGCGCCGGTATTGCTCACGGTGGACGCGCCCAGCAGGGCAAAGACCTCGGCCGAACCCAGGATTGGCGCAGCCCAAGCCGGCAAGCCGCCGCAGAGCGCCAGCATCACTGCGCCAAGCCCAGCGGCCCGAGGCAAACCAATCAACGCATTTGTCGTGTTCATGCGCCAGCTCCAATCAGGCAACATGCCTGCTGCGAAACACAGGTCAGGTGATGGCCACCCAAACGGCTGTGCGATGACGATCAAAGACGCCCCCGCCTAAACTGCAATGTGCGCGGCCTCGGCGGCTGTGGCCCTGCAACCAAAAGTCTCTTCAGCAATGCAAAAAAAACCCACTGGCGGCCTGGTCTATTCCACGGACAGCGGCCGCATGTGCCCGGCCTGCCGCCAGCCGCAGGCCCAGTGCACGTGCAAGCAGCTGGCCGCCCGGCGGCCCAAGGGGGACGGCGTGGTTCGCATCAGCCTGGACACCAAGGGACGCGGGGGCAAGGCAGTGACGGTGGTCCGCGGCATAGCCCTCGACACCGACGCGCTGGCCACGCTGGGCAAACGCCTGCGCAGTGCCTGCGGCACGGGCGGCACCGTCAAGGACGGCGTGATCGAGGTGCAAGGCGACCACCTCGCCCGGGTGACCGACAGCTTGGTCAACGAGGGCTGGCGGGTGAAGCGATCAGGCTCCTAGCCTTTGCCGGCGGGCTGAACCCCGTCGCGGGTCAGTCGCGCCCCAAAAACCAAAAAGCCCTGCCGGCGCATGCACCGCAGGACTTGAAATCGGGTTGACCGCTGGCACGCCCGTGGCGTGGGTCCCCACCGATGAGCGACAGGCCGGGCCGGTTCGCGAGATCAGCCGAGCAGATCGTCCGGCACTGTGCCGCCGTTTTCGGCCAGCTTGACCATCACCTGCTTGTGCAGCCAGATGTTCATCGAGGCGCTGTCGTCGGTGTCGCCGTCAAAGCCCAGCTCGTCGGCCAGCGCTTTGCGCTGCGCCAGGCTGGAGTCCATGTCCAGCAGTTTCATCAGGTCAACGATCGAGCTGCGCCAGTTCAACTTCTGGCCCGAAGACTCGACCAAGTCGTTCAGGATGGCCTCCACGTCGACCTCGCTGATGGCCACAGGTGCGGCGGCGGCCTGGTCAGCTGCGGCCTGCGCGGCAGCGGCTGACGCCGTGTCCTCGACGGCCACCGGTGCCGGCGCTACCACGGCTGCGGCGGGTTTGGCTTTGCCGAAGATGGCGTCCTTGATGTTGCTGAAAATACCCATGTGACTGCTCCAAGATGGTGTTGTACGCGCCAGGGGCCGTGCCGGCTGGCATGGCAAGGTCTGGCAGCTTCGCGGTGGCACTGAACCGCCGCGTCGCAGCGCAACAGCATATCGCCAGCACCGGCCCCGCCGTACCCGACCAAGGACTGGGTGGCCTCGCCAAATCAGCGTTGGCGAACGGCGCGTATGCGGGTCAGGCGGGTCAGGCGGGTGTCAAGCCGCCAAGCCAACGCGCCCCCGCACCTCCAGCCGATCCGGCGACAAATACGCCACGCGGTACTGCTCAAACGGCATCGTGTCAGCCGCCTCGATGCGGCGCTGCTCGGCCACTGAGTTTTGCGCCATGGCGGCATAACGCTCGGCTTGAGCGTCCGACCACGGCAGGCCCAAAAACCGCTCGCGCGTCTGGGCCGACTGCGCCCGCATGAACTTGACGTAGGAGTTGTCAAACCCGTCCCGCATGCGGGCCATCACGCGGGCCGATGGCAGCTGATCAGGCTGGGCCAGCATGGCCTGGGCGTGGGCCAGCGCCTCGCTGTAAAGCGTGCTCTCGTTGGCGGCGTCCAGCGCGGCCGCAATCGGGGCGTAGTCGGCCAGCAACTCGCCGGCCCAGCCAAGCAGGCCCACTTGTTGATCACCGCGCTCCAGCAGCAAGCCGGGCTCGCGGCCACGCTCGGCCACGCGGTGCTGGTTGCGGCCCAGCGCGGCAATCTCGGCCGGCGTGTCGTAGGGGCGGTCGGCCAGCAGGCAGTGCAGCAAAAACACGTCGATGAAGCGTGCGGTTTGTGCAGTGATGCCCTCGGGCACAAATGGGTCAAGATCCAGGCAGCGCACCTCGATGTACTCGACGCCGCGCTCGCGCAGCGCGTGCAGCGGGCGCTCGCCGGGCTGGATCACGCGCTTGGGGCGGATCAGGCCGTAAAACTCGTTTTCGATCTGCAACAGCGACGTGGCCAGCTGGTTGTAATCACCGCCCGGGTTGCGAATGCCCACCGCCTCGTAGGCCGGGTAGGGCGTGACCAGCGCGCCGTGCAGCGAGTTGGCGTAGCTTTCAAGACTGTTGTAGCTGACGGCGATCGAGGCTTGCGCGTCGCTCTGGTAGCCCAGCCGGCCCATGCGCAGCGACGTGCCATGTGGGCGGTGCAAGGTGCCCGACTTGCCACCCGGCAAAGCTTGCAGATCATGCCCGCGCCCAGCCACAAAATCACCGCACACGGCGGGCGACGCGCCAAACAGATACAGCAGCACAAAGGCGTTGCGCCTGAAGTTGCGGATCAGCGCAAAGTGCTCGTCATTGCCCAGCCCCGGCATCGACCAGTTGTAGTGGATGCCGGATATGGTCTGCATGCGCCGGCCATAACGGTGGCCCAGGCCCATGCGGTAGACGCTCTTGGCGCGGCCCACGTTGCTGGCGCCATAACGCCCCAGCGGGATGGTCTCATCGGTGGGCAGGCCACAGGGCATGCTGCCCACCCACAACTGCTCGTCGCCGATGGCGTGGTAGGTGGCTTGGTGGATCTCGGTGAGCTCGGCCAGGCAGTCGTCAACCCCCACAAACGCGCCGGTGATCAGCTCAAGCTGCGATTCACTGAAATCGGTGGTGATTTTGGGGTGCGTCAAGGCCGAACCCAGGGCGCTGGGATGCGGCGTCAAAGCCAGGCCGCCGCTGGGCAGCGCACGCAGGCTTTCTTTCTCGATCCCTCGGCGTATGGCCCGCAACCGGGCCAGCGGCAGGGCATTCAAGCGCTCGCGCATGGTGGTCACTGGGCGTCTCCTTTGTTTGTTCGGGGCGCGACATTAACAGAGCCTCGTGACCGCTGCCGAGCTGGGGGTTGATGGCAATTGTGGTACGCCTATGATCATTTGCGATGCCATCCCAGCGGGGTTGGCCAAGCCAGGGAGCACCCAACATGCCGGCCGCCGACCCGATCAACCTCCAGCTCGATGAACTGCACGTGGTGTCTGACCTGCACCTGGGCGGCAAAGCCGGGTTTCAGATCTTTGCGTCGGGCCCCGAACTGGCCTGGCTGGCCCGCAGCGTGGCCACATCGGCCGCCGCCGGCACTGCCGCGCTGCTGATCAACGGTGACTTCATTGACTTTCTGGCCGAAGAACCCAAAGCCGGCTTTGACCCCGTGGGCGCGGCCAGCAAAGTGCGCCGGGTGCTGGCCGACCCGGCTTTCACGCCCGTGTTTGACGCGCTGCGTGAGCTGCTGGCCACGCCACGGCGCCGGCTCATCGTCAACCTGGGCAACCATGATCTGGAGCTGGCCCTGCCCTGGGTGCGCGAGCCGCTCACCCAAGCCTTGTGTGGCCAGGACGACGCCGCCCGCGCCCGCTTGCTGTGGCTGACCAACGGCACGGGTGTGCGCTGCCAGGTGGGCGCGGCCCAGGTGCTGTGCGTGCACGGCAACGAGATCGACGCCTGGAACGTGACCGACCACGAGCACCTGCGCCGCCTGACGCGTGACCTGCAATTTGGCCTGCCGCCCGAGCCCTGGATGCCCAACGCCGGCTCGCAACTGGTGGTGGAGGTGATGAACCAGATCAAGGCCAGCTACCCGTTTGTGGATTTGCTCAAACCTGAAACCCAGGCCGTGGTGCCGATCCTGACCGCGCTCAACCCGGCGCTCTGGGCCCGCATGAAGGCGCTGGGCGACGTGGCCGCCCGCGTGGCCGCCGACAGCGCGCGCCTGGCCACTGGCATGCTGGGGGCCGATGGCGCCACGGCGGCCCAGGGTGGCCAGGGCGGCCAAGGCGCTTTCGGTGGCGCCGCCGGCGGCATGGCCCCGTTTGCGCTGCCCATGGCCTGGCCGGGCGCCAGCACGCCGGCTGAATCAGCCGCCGCGCTGCTGGCGCAAGCCGAGCAAGCCTTCAGCGACGGCATCGAGCCCATCAGCCTGGTGCGTGGCCAGCAAGCCGATCAACTGGGTTTCTGGAGCGCCGCCTGGGATTTGCTGCGTGGCAAATCACGCGCCGAGGTATTGCGCGACGCGCTGGAGTTTTTGGACAAGGACACCAGCTTTGATCCTGGCGCCAGTGACGACACCTTCAAGCAGCTTGACGCCCGGATTGCCCCGGAGATTGACCTGCTGCTGGCCGGACATACCCATTTGGCCCGCTCGCTGCCCCGCAGCCGGGGCGGCCAATACTTCAACAGTGGCACCTGGGCCGGGCTGATGCGCATCACGCCCGAGATCAGGCGCGACCCGGTGGCGTTTGACAAGGTCTTCAAGCGCCTGGGCAACCCCGACATGGCCTCGCTTGAAAACCCCGCGCCCGGCGAGCCGCGTTTGCTGATGCGGCTCAATACCGTGGTGTCGATCTGGGTGGACGGCAACCAGGCCACCCAGGCCGAGTTGCGCGGCGTGCAAGCCAGCACCGTGGGCGGCACCACCCGCTACCAGGCCGTGCCCGTGGCCGGTACACGCTACACGCAGCCCAAACCATGATCGTGCGCCACGCCGACGGCGCTACGCCAACACCCCTCACGCAACCCCCGGAGGCCCCCGCCCATGCGCACCCTCACGCTTGAACTGCTGCGCCACGGCCCAGCGCACAACCAGCTGTTGTCACCCCTGACGCAGTACCTGGCGCTGTGTGAAAACCACCCCGCCGTGACGCTGCAGCTGCCGATCGAGCACAACCAGATGCTGCACCGCCTGGGCGCGCTGAGCTACCGGCTGGGCGAAGAATCCCGCGCCTTCCAGCTGCACGACACCGCCCGACTGATGGCCGACCTGCTGGCCGGCATCCCCGGGCTAACGGCTGACATGAATAGGCGAGTGGATCAACCCACGAGCGGCGGCGCCACCCAGACCAGCAGCCCGCAGATCACGCATTTGCGGCTGGTGCTGTCGGCCTCCGAGCTGGCGCTGCTGCCGTTCGAACTGGCCTTGTCACCCCCCGGCTGCCCGGGCGAAGACCAGCCGCTGCTGCTGCAAACCCAAAGCCCCGTGTGCATCACCCGCGAAACCCGCCGCGTGCCCGAGGCGCAGCTGCTGTGGCCCGCCAAAACCCGTGTCTTGCTGGTGCTGGCCGCGCCTGAAGGCGTGCCCGCCGTGCCGGCGCTGGCCCACTTGCTGGCACTGCGCCAGCAGTTGGCGCCCTGGGTGGGCCGGCCCGATCAGCTGCCCGATCACCTCACCGTGCTCAGCCACGCCAGCCTTGAATCCATTGCCGCCGCCTGCGCCAGCCGCAGCTACACCCACGTGCATATCCTCGCCCACGGCTGTGAATACGCCGATGGCTACGACACCCGTTTTGGCCTGATGCTGCACCAGGCCGGCAACCCCAACGGCCCGGCCGATATCACCAGCGGTGAGCGGCTGGCCAGCGCGCTGACGGGGCCCGCCGTGGTCACCCTGGCCAGCTGCAACAGCGGCAACGGCGGCACCGTGGCGGGCGTGGGCGCCAGCATTGCCCACGCGCTGCACCAGGCCGGCATCCCGATGGTGATCGCCTCGCAGTTTCCGTTGTCGTTTGGCGGCTCGGTGCGCATGGTGGAAGCGCTGTACGGTGGCCTGCTGTGGGGCGAAGACCCACGCGACATCCTGGTGGATTTGCGGCGCCAGCTGCACGCCCAGTTCCCCGACACCCATGACTGGGCCAGCCTCACCGCCTACTCGTCGCTGCCGGCTGACTTTGACGCGCAGCTGGCCACCGTGCAGATCCAGCGCGCCATGCGCTGCATCAACGTGGCGCTGGAGCAAGCCGACGCCACGGTATCGCGCATCTCACCCGCGCTGGCCGCCCCCACAGTGCCGCAAGCCCTTTTGGCCCTGATGCCGGCCACCGCCACTGCCACCGCCGCCAAACCAAAGCGCAAGCGCGCAGGCGCGGGTGCCGAGGCCAGCGCGCCTGGCGTCCTGGCCGGGCCCACCAGCGTGGCCCTGTTGCTGGCGCAAACGGCGCACCTGGCGCCCGCGCTGGCGGCCGCCCTGGAGCGCGTGCGCCAAGCCAAGCAGCGCCTCGAAATCACCATGGCGCGCCAAACCAGCCAGCGCGCGCGCATCCTGGGGCTGCTGGCCAGCACTGAAAAACGCGAGGCGGCGCTCAGCCATGAATGCGGCTTGCGTTGCGGAGACAGCGTCGAGTGCGCGCTGCATCAAGCCGACATGTGGGCCTCGCTGGCCCGGGCGCGCAAGCTCTATTTCAGCTGCTACGCCATGGAGCGCACGCCTTACTGGACCACGCAATACCTGTCGCTGTGCGTGGTGATGCGTGGTGGCGGCCGGCTGCCGCTCGACGCCGAGGCGCCCGGGCACAACAGCGCGGCCCTCTGGAACCTGGCCGAGGTGCAAGCCCTGCATGACCTGTCGGGCGGATTGCCGCAAGACCGCACCTGGGCGCTGGGCAACCTGATCGAGCTCTACCTGCTCGCCCCCGCCATCGTCGGCCTCGCGCCCCGCAGCACCCCCTGGGCCACGCTGGCCGCCAACCACGCCCAGCTGTTGGTTGATAGCGCCGCCGACGATGCGTTTGAGCTGGGCTCCACCCGCCGGCAGGTCAGCCGCTATGGCGATTGGTACAACTTGCTGGGGCCCACGCTCGGCGGCGGCGCCCTGCCCGCAGCCTTGTTGGCCGCCGCCCAGCAGGTGCTGGCGGTGCTGCCGGCCGATCTGCCCATTTGATGGGTCCCCGATGGCACGCCGGGCAGCGGCCCCGATTCGCACAACGTGGCCAACATCAACGCGCTCGAACACGCGGGCGCCTGCTGGCGCTGTGGGAGGGCGGTGCTCAACGACGTGGGCCGTGCGGACACCGGGTTTTTGAATCACGGCGCAGCCGCCCTGATGCAGGGCCGGGTTGAGGCCGACGGGCACAGCAGCCCGCAGGTGGCAACGCTGGACATGCGCACCGGGCGCGCCAGCGTGAAGGCGCATGCCGACGGCGTTGAGTTCCCCCGCGTGCATCCCCAATGGATTGGTGAACGGGCGCGGTGGCAGCTTTGCGGCGGCCTGAAAAGGGTGTGACCGCCAAGTAGCCGGCCAGCCTGCCCCGATGGGGCGATAGCATTGCCACGCCAACAACCAACCCGATGGACTCACCGTGACCCCACTCAACAAACACCTTGCCACTTTTGCCCTGCTGCTGGGTGCCACCGCCCTGCCCGCCATGGCCACCAGCTCGGCCACGTCGTCGGTGTCCGAGAGCGTTGGCGCGTTGGTGGGCAGCGTGTCGGGCTCGATCACAAAATCAAGTGGCAGCTCGTCCAAAACCGACGTGGCTGCGGGCGACTACAAAATCATCGACATGGCCGCCGTGGCCGACCAACCCGGCATGGTGCGCCTGACGTTGCAAGCCCAGGACGGCACCGGCGCCGAGGGCGACTTTGTGCTCTTGCTGCCGCAAGCCGCCGTGGCCAACGGCAAGCTTGCTGCCGGCCATGTGGTGAGCGCGCGAACGCGGCCCTACGGCCTTGAATTTGCCAGCCAGGCCACGCAGCAAGCCTTCTTTTTGGTGCTTGCCGACAGCTGGTACCAAGAGCTTCAAAGCCGGGCCGTGGTGCTTTGATCGGTTGTTGCCCAGCCGCCCTGTCGGTCGCACCGCCAAATCGCCTGCGGCCAGCCAAGGCGCGGGCAGCGGCGGCCAGGCTGGGCCTGGTTTTAGGCCTGCTTGGCACCCCCTGGATGGCCGCCCAGGCCGGCGCGCTGCACTTTTGTGACGCGCCTGCGGCGCTCAACGCGACCCAGCAAGACAAGCTGTTTCGCTTTGGCGCCATCATCAAGGCCGAGCTTGAAAAATCCGGCCAAAACCTGGCGCTGGTGTCGCGCTCCGGCCTGGACCTGGCGCGCTTTGGGCAGCGCTACTCACACGCCGGCGTCAGCCTCAAGGCCAGCCAAAACGCCGCCTGGTCGGTGCGCCAGCTTTATTACGCCTGCGACGAGCAAAAACCCAAGATTTATGACCAAGGCCTGGCCGGCTTTTTGCTGGGCGCCGACAGCCCGTCGCTAGGCTACCTGTCGGTGGTTTTTTTGCCCCCCAACCAGGCCGCCACGCTGGAGCACGCGGCGCTGGACAACCGGCAAGCCATGCAAGTGCTGGGCAGCACTTACAGCGCCAATTCATACCCCTTCAACCTGCGCTACCAAAACTGCAACCAATGGGTGATGGAGTTGCTGGCCGCCAGTTGGGGTGGCCTGGGCCAAGGCGACAAGATCAGCACTGGCGAGACGCCCGCTGACACCACCTCGGCCACCATCGATAACCCCTTGCGTGCACAGGCTCAAGCCTGGCTCAGGCACCAGGGCTACCAACCCAGCGTGATCGACGTGGGCTGGCCCCTGATGTGGCTGGGCAGCGTGCTGCCTTGGGTGCACAGCGACGACCACCCGCCCGAAGACCTGGCCAACACGGTCTACCGCGTCAGCATGCCCGCCTCGATCGAGGCCTTTGTGCAGGCCACGGTGC
>JAYWDK010000413.1:0-9469 GCA_043779845.1 Betaproteobacteria bacterium
GCTTGCCGAGCCTGCCTATGCCGGTTGGTGAGCGGCCAAATCCACTACTTGGTCGATTGGCCCGGCCTGTTGGCCGAAGAAAAAACCGAGGGCTGGATCCTGCCCTGTGTGGCCTGCGCTGATAGTGACCTGGTGATCACCGCGCCAGCCGCATCACCGTTGATGGTCTAGGTGGCCAGCCCATCCTGCAAGGCCTGGTGCAAGGCCAGGTATTCCAAGGTCAGCTTGTGGCGCGCATCCAGGTGCACCATGGGCCGCGCCAACTCATGCGACTCCTTGATCTTCACGCTCGCGCTCAGGTAGGGCTGCAGCACCGGCAAGCCCTCGTCGATCAACTCTTGCACCAAGCGCTGGGGCAAATTGGCGCGCGGTTGGAACTGGTTGACCACGATGCCCGACACCACCAAATCACGGTTGTGGTCGGCCTGCATCTCCAGCACGCTTTCCATCAACGAGTACAGAGCGCGACGCGAAAAATCGTCGCAATCAAATGGGATCAAACAGCCCTGCGCCGCGATCAGCGCCGAGCGCGTATAAAAATTCAACGCTGGGGGCGTGTCGATGTAGATGCGGTCGTAACGCTCATCAAGAGCGACCAGCGCATCCCGCAATTTGTAGATTTTGTGGCGTGACTCCAGCTTGCCATGCAACTCTTCGAGTTGCGGGCTGGACGGCAGCACGTGCAAACCCTCGAAGGGCGTGGCCACAATGAACTCTTCGGTGCCCTTGGGACGCAGCGAGAACTTCAAGGTCTGGTCAAAAAAATCGGCTGCGGTGTCATGTGCCTCGTCGGCGCCAGCGCCCAGCAAATAACGCGTCGAATTGCCCTGTGGATCCAGATCCACCACCAAGGTACGCAAGCCTTGCGCCGCGCTGATGGCGGCAAGATTGCAGGTGATGGTGGACTTCCCCACCCCGCCCTTTTGATTGAATACGACGTAGCGCATGGCACAAAGCCTCTCTAAAGTCTGTGTTTGCCTGGACAGCGTCGCATTGTGCATTGCAGCAATTGACGCATCCCAGCCACCGCTTGAAGAAGCCGGGCAATGACCTTGCTTTTCGTCACATCCGCGTCACGGGCATGGCACACAATACATTTGTCTTGACGGCAACCGATCGCACCAATGGGCGAAGTACCGGAACCCGTACCCGGCGTCAACACACCCGGTCATGTTCAAAACATGTCCGTCAGCAAGGGCCACCTCGGTGGCCCTTGGCTTTTGTGGCGCGGTAAACCTGGCGAGCGCAACTCACCACGCGCAGTTGGCGGGATTTGTGTGAAGCGATAGGGGCGGCAGCAACACCTGATCACGTGCAAAGGTCTGGAGTCGAAGTTGCCGGCAACGGATGCCTTATGCTGCGGGCTTGCCTGGACGCGCGAACGGCGCGCGCCGGCCATTAAAAGGAGCACCGCCTTGGCGACCCCGAATTACTCGTACGAAAAACGTCAGCGCGAACTGGCCAAAAAACGAAAAACCGAAGAAAAGCGGAATAAAAAGCAAAACGCGCCAGGCTCCGATGAACCCGGCAACGTTGATGCGGCAGATGCTGGCGCGCCCGACAGCGGAACCAATGTGCCGAACTCGGCTCCACCGCCCGCGCCCTGAAGTCTCCGTCCCCGGCCCGTGCCGGGGCAGGCTTTCCTGCGGCAAAAACACAGTGATCGTTTAGAAATTTGGACGAAAAAAAACCGCGCGAAATGCGCGGTTTTTTGTGGTCGGGCGCGCTAGGCGCCCAAGCTCACGATTACAGCGGGCGAATGTTCGCTGCTTGCAGGCCTTTAGGGCCTTGCTTAACTTCAAACTCAACGCGCTGGTTTTCAGCCAAGCTGCGGAACCCGCCGGTGTTGCGGATTTCGCTGAAGTGAGCGAAAAGGTCTTTGCTGCCGTCTTCAGGCGTGATGAAGCCGAAGCCCTTGCCATCGTTGAACCATTTGACGACGCCAGTTTGGGTGGTGCTCATGGAGATGTTCCTTTTGAGTCTGTTGATGAAAATAAAGCCACCGCGCAGGCTTACGCTAAGCGCGGACAGAAACACTCAAGAAACGTCGAACCGGGAGTTCAAACCTGGGCCAGCTCTTCGTCTACAAATGCGACACAACCCGAAGGTCGAACAAATTCAGAGACAGAGAGCGGTCGGGGGATAAGACCTTGTGGAAACGGCCTCGTGCATGTCTGTACTTGTAATGTAACAGCAATTGACGCAGATTGCACAACAATACGCAGCACCACCACCAGCAGTCTAGAGACAGGGCATCAGACTGCTGCCCTGACCCTCCGATCAGTAGCATCGATTTTCATATTCAAACTGGTGCGTGAAACAGACATGGAGACAGACTGCATGTACGACTACGTGGTGATCGGCGGAGGCTCTGCTGGCTGCGTGTTGGCGGCCCGACTGACTGAAGACCCAAGCGCGACCGTGGCACTGCTGGAAGCCGGCCCGGTCGACAGCAGCGTGCTTATTCATTGCCCGGCCGGCCTGGCCTTGATGGCTCAAACAAGAGGCATGAACTGGGGCTTTGAAACCGTGCCGCAAAAGGGCTTGAACGGCCGCCGTGGCTACCAACCGCGCGGCAAAGTTTTGGGGGGCTCGAGCTCAATCAATGCCATGATTTACCTTCGCGGTCAACGCGGCGACTACGACAAGTGGGCTGCGGCGGGCAACCTTGGGTGGTCATTTGACGAAGTTCTGCCTTACTTCAAGCGGGCGGAGCACAACACCCAAGGCGCAAACGAGTGGCATGGCATTGGCGGTCCACTGCAAGTGCAAGACTTGGCCCTGCCCAACCGTTGCGCGTCATTGTTCGTGCAGGCAGCCCAACAAGCAGGCCACTTGCTGAACGCCGACTTCAATGGTGCAACGCAAGAAGGCGCGGGCATGTATCAAGTAACGCACCGAAGCGGTGAGCGCTGCAGCGCCGCAAAGGCGTACTTGACGCCCGCTCTGGGTCGACCCAATCTGCGGGTGATCACGGGCGCCCAAGCCACGCGCATCTTGTTCGAGGGCCGGCGAGCCGTTGGCGTGGAGTACCAGCAAGGCAATAGCCGCCATGA
This sequence comes from Betaproteobacteria bacterium, assembly GCA_043779845.1. Lineage (GTDB taxonomy): Bacteria > Pseudomonadota > Gammaproteobacteria > Burkholderiales > Burkholderiaceae_C > Pseudaquabacterium. The sequence goes on from JAYWDK010000413.1 coordinate 3,057, forward strand.
ACTTGGAGCGCGCGCCGAGGTGTTGCTGAGTGCTGGCGCACTTCAATCGCCTCAACTGCTGATGCTCAGCGGCGTTGGCCCTGGGGCGCACCTGCAGCAACTTGGCATACCGGTGCTTCTTGATCTGCCCGGCGTTGGTGACCGCCTTCACGATCATGTGGACGTGGTGCAGGTGGTGGATGCACCCCGAATCACCGACCTGTTCGGCCTGTCATTGACGGGTGCGATGAATGCATTGCAGGGCGCCCTGGAATGGCGCAAGCACCGCACAGGCCGCTTGACCACCAATTTTGCGGAGGCTGGCGCCTTTATCCGCAGCAGCAACGATCAAGTTGAACCCGACCTTCAACTGCACTTTGTGATCGGAAAGCTGGTCAATCATGGGCGAACCACTGTGTTTGGACATGGCTATTCGTGTCACGTATGTTTGTTGCACCCGGAGAGCCGAGGCAGTGTGCGGCTAGCAAGTGCGGATCCACTGGCTGCGCCGTTGATTGATCCTGCATTTTTTACTGCACCCGACGACCTGGGCCGCTTGGTCAAGGGCGTCAAACTGATGCGCGAAATCCTGAGTCAACCCGCTCTGGCGAGCCTGGGTGGGCGAGAGTTGGTCACGTCGGCCTCGGCGCGCACAGACGAGCAAATCGCCGATTTCATTCGCCAGCATGCCGACACCATTTATCACCCGGTGGGCAGTTGCCGCATGGGCCCAAATGCTGGCGACGTGGTGGATTCCAGCTTGCGGGTGCATGGGCTCGCGGGCTTGCGGGTGGTTGATGCCTCCGTGATGCCCAACATCGTGGGCGGCAATACCAACGCGCCCACCATCATGATTGCCGAGAAGGCCAGCGACATGATCAAAACCCGTTGATCGGCCTGACTGTTGATGGATCTTGCGGGCGAGTCGCGGCGCGCTCAGTACTCAGCAGGCGACTGATCCCACGCAAATATTGCTGCACTTGCAGCAAATGCCTGCCATAATGCGGGTTAACGCCGAGCTTGCTTGGCGTTGTTCGTTCATCCTCTCTGACCTTTATCGAGCCGGGCCCTGCACCGAAGCTGCATCATCAGCGCAGGGATTCCCACCGCGTCTCGTGTCCTGGTTGGCGGCGATGCCGTCGCTTCAGGACGTTTTGGGCAAACAAACCTTTAGGCACTTTTGGCACAGCCAAGTCGCCTTCGGACGCCCCACCCTTCCAAAGAAGTTGCGACCCCACTGCGGCCGCCCGCATATTGCGGCGCCGTGGCCGTGCCTCGTTGTGGCCACAAGCCACCGGGTCTGGCCTTGCCTGACTTGAAAGTTACTCATGAGTTTTGATCTTGCCCACGAATCCGCCTCGGCTGCTGACGCTGCCTTGGAAATCGCACCTACCGCACCCGTCGCCATCAACGGTGAAGAATTTGCGGCCCTCGGCTTGGCTGCCGATATCGTCAAAGCAATCACCCACGCTGGCTATCCCAGCCCGACCGACGTGCAAGCCCGCGCCGTCCCTGTTGCCCTGACCGGCCGCGACCTGCTGGTATCGTCACAAACGGGCAGCGGCAAGACCGCCGCCTTCGTGTGGCCAGCGCTGCAACGCATTCTTGATGCCCGCAATGACCCCACCAAGAAGCGCGCCAAAGGCCAAGCCACCGGCCCGCGCATTCTGGTGCTGGCGCCTACCCGCGAACTGGCTCAACAGGTCTCCAAAGCCTGTACGGTTTACGGCTACGGCGTGCAAGGCCTGCGCGTTGCCCACGTGGTGGGTGGCGTGCCTTACCAAGCGCAATTGAAGGCGCTGCGTGCCCCGCTGGACGTGCTGATCGCCACGCCGGGCCGCCTGCTTGACCTGATGAACTCAGGCGCGGCCATCCTGTCGCAAGTGGAAATGCTGATCCTCGACGAGGCCGACCGCATGCTCGACATGGGCTTCATCGACGACATCACCACCATCGCGCAAACCTTGCCCGAAGCGCGTCAGACCTTGATGTTCTCGGCCACTTTTGCCGGCAACGTGGGTCACTTGGCGCAGCAACTCACCCGTGATCCGCAGCGCATCAGCGTTGACTCGCATACCGACACGCACGCCGCCATCGAGCAGCGCCTGCACTGGGCTGACAGCATGCATCACAAGCATGCCTTGCTGGAGCAGTTGCTGACCGACAAGGACATGGATCAGTGCCTGGTGTTCACCAGCACCCAGCGTGACGCTGACGAAGTGGCTTTCAAGCTCGGCCAAATTGGCCACGCCGTGGCCGCGCTGCACGGTGGCATGCCACAAGGCCGCCGCAACCGCGTGCTGCAAGACCTGCGCAACCGCCATGTGCGGGTGTTGGTTGCCACCGACGTGGCCGCTCGCGGCATTGACGTGCCCACGATCAGCCACGTCATCAACTACGGCTTGCCAATGAAGGCCGAAGACTATGTGCACCGCATTGGCCGCACCGGCCGTGCTGGCCGCAACGGCTTGGCCATCACGCTGGCCGAGCGCCGCGATATCGGCATGATCCGCCGCATTGAGCGCTTCACCACCCAAGCCATCGCGGTGGCCGTGGTGGCCGGCCTTGAGCCCAAGTTCTCGGCACCCAGCATGAGCGGCCCGAGCTTTGGCGGCAAGCCCAGCTTTGCCAGCCGTGGCCGTCCGAGTTTTGGCGGCCCACGTGGCGCCGACCGTGGTGGCTTCGGTGGCGGCAATGGCGGCAACAGTGGCGGCGGCTACGGCGGCGATCGTCGCCCAGCTGGTGGTTTTGGTGGCGGCGGTTTCCGCGACGAAGGCCAATCGCCGGGTGCGTCAGCACCGCAAGGCGGTTTCCGTGACGCCGGCCGTCCGCAAGGCGGCTTCCGTGACCAGGCACCCCAAGGTGGTTTCCGTGACGCCGCCCCGCAAGGTGGTTTCCGCGAAGGTGGTTTCCGCAATGACAGCCGCAGCCAGGCGCCGCGTGGCCCAGGGGGTTTTGGTGGCGGTGACCGCCCCAGCTTCGGCGGCGGTGATCGCCCCAGTTTTGGTGATCGCCCCAGCTTCGGCGGCAAGCCGAGCGGCGGCCCCCGTCGCGGCCCGCGTTAATTGCCAAAGGTGCAGCGGCAAGCTGCCGCTGCCAACATCCGCACCTGACGCGGGCCGATTCAGCTTGAGTTGAATTGCGTGTCACGGTGCACCGGGGCTGGTGTTTGTCACCACCACCAAAAGGCGGGCCTTGTGCCCGCCTTTGCCATTGTTGGGCGCCAACAAGTTCAACCCATGGACGCGGGTCAACGGGTGTTCGCCGGCGGTGCAGGCGGCGCGGGGACGGCAGCCGGCGCCGACGCAGCGGCCGCAGCAGCAGGCACCGCCGTCAACACCGCGTCCTCCGCCGCTTGTTCGGCCAAGCGCCGCGCCTGTTCAATTTCACGCAACTTGCGCAGATGCAATTCGACGTTGGAGCGCCGGAATTCGGTCAACTCCACCACGTCGGCCTTGATGCCTTTGGCCTTCAGTCGGTCTGACAATTTCATGCCCACCGACGGATCACCCCCCATCGCCATCACCACCTCATTGGCAAACAGATCGGCGCCTCCAACCAAACCATCGACCTGGATGGTGCGCTGGGTCTGGCTCTCCACGGCTGACAACAAGGTGCCCGCGCCCGGCACAGCCAGGGCCAACACCTTGCCGATCAAAAAGGCATTGGCGGTGGAGTCCGACGAGCGCTGACGCAGGATCGAGCCCTCGCTGGCCAAAAAATAGGTACCAAAAGCAGCCAACCAGCGCCGCTCGTCCTGGGTTTGGGCTTCCAGCAGCGCGTTGCCCGGAATCTTGCTGCGCCGGCTATCCAGACGCTGAAAATTTTGTGGCTCGTCGTCAAACGCCGTGGCCGTGACGGTGCCCGCGCATCCGGATTGGGTGCTGACCTTGACCTCGCGCCCGCCCTCCAGCGTGAGTGTCATGCTGGCGTCGGTGCCCGCTTCTTCACGCGCCTTGTGCAACACCTCCCAGAAGGCTTGGTCATCCACCGAGAGGGTGGCGCCGCCTCTGAATACCGCCGTCAACTCAATCGTGCCCGCGGGCATCGGCAACAGCCGTTTGTTGATTGACAGCACGCGCTGCCCAAGTTTGAGCTCCTCAGGCGCGCCTTCATCAAGCCAGGCAACACGCCAATGTTCATCCATGCCTGTGGCCTGCTTGAACAGCTTCTGCTGGTAGACCGACAAGCCACTGCGTACCGTGCGCACGGACCACAGCACAAATGGCTCAATCTCGTTGGTGTCGTCGCACAGGGGCTCGGCGCCCCAGGCCACATGCAGGGCAGCCTCGCGGAAGGCAATTTCATGGGCAAACGCGCTTTTGAAACGCTGCCTGTCAAACTCATCACTGAACTCGCCGGCATGTGCCAAGGGCCCCAGCAGTGGCGCCACCAGCGCCATGCCGGCGGCGGCCCGCACAGCCCAGCGCGGCCAACGACTTGGCGCCGTTCGGGCAATGGCAGACAGGATTTCAGTGCTTGAGCGGGCGCAAATCGACATGGGCCAAAGTATGCATGGCCGCACGGCGCGCCGCAGGCCTTGAAAGCGCTATGCTCTGCGCCCTTTCGCGGTGCGGCACGGCACCCGCCTCGTCAGCCATCGGCCTGTGCGCCGGTTGCCGCAAGCGCTTTGACACAGGTATTGGCCAATCCATGACCGGCATTCACATCACCGACATTGAATCGGCCATCAACTGGTGGCGCGCCAGGTCGCCGTCGAACGGCGTCACGGCATGCGCCGAGGTGTTGGCTTTGGCCGAGGTGTACGCGCTGATGGTCTATTACCGCGAGCCCCTGGCCGACGATACGTCCATGCCCCCGCTGGCCCACGCCGCCTGGCTCGCCTGGTATGCCCAAACGCCCGACACACCCTGCATCGCCATCTGCTCCACCGCGCAAGGCGATGCCTTGTGCAAGGGATGCGGCCGCACCGAAGGCGAGGTGCAACACTGGTTGCAGATGACGCCGGCCGACAAGCGCAGGGTGTGGCACCGAATCACGCACGAGGGCACGGCCTTGCGCTTCAACCGCTACGCCGAGCGGGCACAAGACGGGCAAGGCAACACGCCGCAAAACGCACCATCGTTCGCTCGATCTCCGGCACCATTACCAACGCCGTCTCTCGCAACATCGCCTACGGTGTTGGCCGCCCGCCCGCGATGACATCGTCAACGCGGGCGCCATCAAGCCTTGGCGCCAACCTGCGCCGCATCGCCCCGCTGGCCTGGCCGGTGTTTGTGGGCCAGATGGCGGTGCTGGGTTTTGGCACGGTCGACACGGTGCTGGTGGCCCGCCATTCGCCTACCGATCTGGCCGCGTTGGCCGTGGGCGGCGCGGCCTACATCACGGTGTTTGTCGGCCTGATGGGCGCGGTGATGGCGGTGGGTCCGATCGTCGGCCAGCTGTATGGCGCGCGCAAGCTGCGCGAAGCGGGACACCAGGCTTGGCAGGCCCTGTGGCTGGCCATGGCGCTGGCATTGTTGGGCAGCCTGTTGCTGGCGTTTCCGGCCCCGTTCGTGGTGCTGTCCCAGGCCAGCCCAGCGGTGGCCGCCAAGGTGCGCGGCTACTTGATGGCCTTGGCATTTGCATTGCCGGCCTCTTTGTTGTTCACGGTGTATCGCGGGTTCAACGTGGCCGTGTCACGGGCCAAGGCGGTGATGACCTTGCAACTTGGCGGCCTGGCCTTGAAGCTGCCCTTGTCCTGGGCACTTGTATCGGGCGTGCCCGCCCTGGGTGTGCCCGCCCTGGGCGTGGTGGGCTGCGGCGTGGCCACTTTGGTGGCCATCTGGGTGCAGGCGCTGCTGGCTTGGTGGGTGATGCGGCGAGACCCGTTTTATGCCCGGTTTGAGCTGTCCGCGCCGGGTCAACGCGCGCCCCATGGCGGGTCGCTGCGGGCTTTGCTGCGGCTGGGTGTGCCCATGGGCTTGTCGATCCTGATTGAAGTGACGGGTTTTGCCTTCATGGCGATCTTCATCTCGCGCCTGGGTGAAACCGCCGTGGCCGGGCACCAGATCGCGGCCAACCTGGTATCGCTACTTTTCATGATGCCGCTGGCCTTGAGCAACGCCACCAGCACCTTGGTGGCCCAGCGCATCGGCGCGGCCGATACGCCTGACGCCCAGCGCCTGGGTTGGCACGGCCTGCAAGCTTCGTTGGGTTTGGCGCTGCTGGTCGGCGGCACGGTATTCGTGGTTCGCCAGCAGGTCTTGGCGCTTTACACCGACAACGCTGCTGTGGTGGCCGCAGCACTGCCGCTCTTGGCCTGGGTAGCCCTGTTCCATGCCGCCGATGCGGTGCAAACCGCCGCCGCCTTTGTGCTGCGAGCCTGGCGCATCACCACCGCGCCCATGGTGGTTTTTGTCGTCGCCTTGTGGGGCGTGGGCCTGGGTGGTGGTTACGCGCTGGCCTTCAACACCCTGGGCAGCGTGCCCACG
>JAYWDK010000414.1:0-22867 GCA_043779845.1 Betaproteobacteria bacterium
CCACCGGCGCCCTTCGATTCGAGTGCAGCGTTGGCGCTTCTCAGTAGCCGCCGCGACCGCCGCCGCCGCTGCCGCCACTGCCGCCACCGTAGCCGCCGCCACCGCCGCTGCGACCACCGCCGCCGCCGCCGTAGCCGCCGCCACCGCCGCTGCGGCCACCGCCGCCGCCGCCGTAGCCGCCCCCACCGCCGCCGGTTCCGCCGCCGCCGCCATCGCCGCCACCGCCGCTGCGGCTACCGCCGCCGCCGCCACCGAAGCCGCCCGGACGCTCTTCGCGCGGGCGGGCCTCGTTGACGACCAACGGACGGCCATCGAGGGCCTGGCCGTTCATGCCGTTGACAGCGGCTTGCGCCTCGGCATCCGAGCCCATCTCGACGAAGCCGAAGCCCTTCGAGCGGCCGGTTTCCCGATCCATCATGACCTTGGCCGAAGTGACAGTACCGAACTGTCCAAATGCCGCTTGCAGCGACTCATCACGCACGCTGTAGGCGAGGTTGCCCACATAAAGCTTGTTTCCCATCGGGGAGCCCCTTTCAATCGCAGTAAACCATGTGGAGCTTCAACCCGTCGTGACCCATTCAAGCGAAGGCGCCGCATCCAGACACAGAAGGCGAATTATCAAAGAATCGGCCGCAACGCCGCATGCCTCCTGGAAATACTGTTGTTTTCTGTTCCCGTGCCGCGCTGGCGACGCCAGGGGTGGCCCGCGCCTTGAACTCGATCGCCTAGGATCGCCGCCGCCATGACCCAAGCAACCCCTGTTGCACGACGTCTCGAGGCCCTGAACCGGGTGCTCGGCAGTGTCGATTCGGTGCGCAATGGCCGCGCGGTCTATGCGCTGCTGGCCACCTTTGCGGCGGCTGGCCTGCTGCTGGCGATGGCGGAAAGCGCACTCGCCCGCGGCGCCGTCGCCTGGGGCGTGGCCTGGGGCGGCGCCGCACTGACAAGCTTGTTCTATGGCAGCAATGCCGCGGGCCTGCTGTTGTTCGATGAGGCCCGCGGCGTGCCAAGCCGGCAGGTGGCACAGGCTTTGCGCGACGCCCTGGCCAGCGCCCACCGCTTGCTGCTGGTGCTTGTCTGCGTGATCGGCCTGGCGCTGGGGCTGCTGGCCTTGCTGGCGGCCGCGCTGTGGGCCACGCGTCTGCCGCTACTCGGCCCGGCCCTGTTCGGGCTGCTGCTACCGCTGGCGGTGGTGCTGGTTGGGGTGGCGATCCTGGCGGCAGTGGCCGTGATCGCGCCGCTGGCAGCGCCCGCCATCTGGAGCGGCCACGGTGTGGTCGCCACGCTGGCGCTGCTGGCCCGCCATGTGCGACAGCGGCTGGTCTTCGTGGCCTTGCTGATGAGCGCGGTTAGCGGCCTGACGGCGCTGGTTGGGGCGCTGATCACGTTTGCGGTGATGACCGGCGGGCGCGTGGTCTCGGCGCTGGCGGTGGTTGCCGCGGGCATCGACCTGCCGCCACAGATGCTGATGGCTGGGCTGTTCGGCCACGGCCTGCGCAGCCTGGGCGCGGCCGGCGCGCCGGTGGCGCAATCGGCCTACGGCCAGGCTGCGCTGGCTGGCGGCGGGGTGGTGTTCATGCTGGCGCTGGTGCTGCCAGCCCTGGTCTATCTGCGCGGCACCTGCTCGGTTTATCTGGCGCTCGAAGAGCGCGACGAAGCCAGCCCGCCGTGACGCCGCCGCGCATTGCCTGCCTGGTGCCCAGCGTCACCGAGCTGCTGGCGGCACTCGGCCTGGCGCCGTTCCTCGTGGCCCGCACCGGGTACTGCATCCACCCGGCCGAGGCGCTGGCGGGCGTGGCCAAGGTCGGCGGCACCAAGGCTGTCAATCTCGACAAACTCAAGCGCTTGGCGCCGACCCATGCGGTGGTCAATATCGACGAGAACCGGCGTGAGACGGTGCAGGCTTTGCGCAGCTTCGTGCCCGAGATCGTCGTCACGCACCCCTGCGGACCCGAAGACACGATCGCGTTGATTGCGCAAATGGTCGCGGCATTCGGCGCCGTGCCCGGGGTGGCCGCACGCGGGCAAGCGCTCGCGGCCGAATTGCAGGCCGAGCTGCTCGCCACTGCGCCCGAGCGCCACGCCGAAGTCCCGGTGCTGTACCTGATCTGGCGCGAGCCGTGGATGACGGTCGCGCGCGACACCTACATTGCGCGCCTGTTGGCACGGGTCAACTGGCGCACGCTGCCGGCGCTCGATGGCGGCGAGCGCGGCGCCGCGCGCTACCCGACGCTCACGGCCGACGAACCCTGGTTGGCCGAGGTGCGCGAAGTCCTGCTGTCGAGCGAGCCCTATGCCTTCAAAACCGAGCATCTGCGCGAGGCCCAGGCACTGTGCCCGCGAGCGCGCGTGCGCCTGGTCGATGGCGAGCTGCTGAGCTGGTACGGACCGCGCACGGCAGCCGGCCTGCGCTATCTGCGCGGGCTGGTCGGCTAGCATCCAGCGATGGATCTGCTCAAGCCGTTGATCGCCCTGCTGGCGATCGTCAACCCGATCGGCGCGATCCCTTTTTTCATCGCTTTCACGCAGAACTTCAGCCGCGCCCAGCGCCAGCGCACGATCTCGGTGGCCAGCTTCACGGCGTTCGCGGTGATCGCCGTCAGCGCCATCGCCGGCCTGAGGATCATCGAGTTCTTCGGCATCAGCATTGCCTCGTTTCAGGTCGGTGGCGGCACCTTGTTGTTGATCAGCTCGCTGCAGATGCTCAACGCCCAGCCGGCCGAGGCCAAGCCGGGCGACGTCGATGACGGCAACCAGAAGGCCGATGCCGGCGCGAGCATCGCCGTGGTGCCGCTGGCTATCCCCTTGCTCACCGGGCCGGCAACGATCTCGACCATCGTGATCTACGCCGAGAAGACGCGCCATTTGTGGGAGCACGCCGTGCTGGTCGGCTACGGCGTGGTCATCGGCCTGGCAACCTACGCCACGTTCTCGGCCTCGGGTCGTATCGCCAAGGTACTCGGGCGCACCGGCATCAATGTCATGACGCGGCTGATGGGCCTGATCCTGGCCGCGATGGCGGTCGAGTTGCTGGCCGACGGATTGGTCAAGCTGTTCCCGGTGCTGGCATCCCCCCTCGCCCGATAGCATGGGACCACCCCCGAAGCGGTGTTGCCGCTCCCCCTTGGGCGCCGGAAGGGGCGCCTTCGGTGCCCCGGAGCCACGCCAGCGGCCGGGCGAAGCCCGATCCGCGGCGCACGTTTGGCAATGCGCCACGATCCATGCGCCTCGGGGCCCGCGAGGCGCAGTGGAGCGACAGAGGTGACGACCCCGACCTGGGACTGCATCGTCGTCGGCGCCGGCACGGCCGGCTGTTTGCTCGCCAACCGACTCAGCGCCGACCCGCAGGTGCGCGTGTTGCTGCTCGAAGCCGGCGGCCGCGACGACTACGCCTGGATTCACATTCCCGTCGGCTACCTGTATTGCATCGGCAACCCGCGCACCGATTGGATGTACCAAACGGAGCCTGCCGCAGGTCTGAACGGCCGCGTATTGCGCTACCCGCGCGGCAAGGTGCTCGGCGGTTCGTCGAGCATCAATGGCATGATTTACATGCGTGGCCAGGCCCGCGATTACGACGGCTGGGCCGACGCGCTCGGCGACCCCGCCTGGCGCTGGGACGCCTGCCTGCCCTACTTCAAACAGCATGAAGCGCATTGGCGCGGTGCCGACGCAGACCATGGCGGCAGCGGTGAATGGCGGGTTGAGCGCCAGCGCCTTTCCTGGGCCCTGCTCGACGCCTTCGCCGTGGCCGCGCAGCAGGCCGGCATCCCCGCCTGCGACGATTTCAACCGCGGCGACAACGAAGGTGTCGGCTACTTCGAGGTCAACCAGAAGCGCGGTGTTCGCTGGAACGCCAGCAAGGCATTTCTGCGACCGGTGCTGGGCCGCCACAACCTGAGCGTGCGCACCGGCACGGCCGTTCAGCGGGTGCTCGTCGAGCGCCGCAGCGATGGCCTGCTGCGGGCCACAGGCGTTGAGTGCCGCTGCGCCGACGGCAGCCTGCAATCCCTGCACGCCAGCCGCGCGGTGGTGCTGGCGGCCGGCGCGATCGGCTCACCGCAACTGCTCCAGCTATCGGGCATCGGCCCGGCGCCGTTGCTCGCACAGCACGGCATTGCGGTCGTGCACGAGCTGGCCGGGGTCGGCGAAAACCTGCAGGACCATCTGCAAATTCGGGCGGTGTTCGGGGTCACGGGCGCAGCCACGCTGAATACGATGGCCGACTCGATCTGGGGCAAGGCGCGCATCGGCCTGCAGTACCTGTTGACCCAACGCGGGCCGATGAGCATGGCGCCGTCCCAACTCGGGGCCTTCACGCGCTCGTCGCCCGAACAGCGCTGGCCCGACTTGGAGTACCACGTCCAGCCGCTCTCGCTCGACGCCTTCGGCCAGCCCCTGCACCGCTTTCCGGCCTTCACCGCCAGCGTTTGCAACCTCAACCCCGAGAGTCGCGGCACGGTGCGAATCCGCACACCGCGCGGCCAGGATCCGCCGCTGATCGCACCCCACTACCTGGCCACCGACGGCGACCGGCGCATCGCAGCGCAGTCGTTGCGCCTGACGCGGCGCATCGTCGCTCAGCCGTCGCTGGCGCGCTATGCGCCGGTCGAGATCAAGCCGGGCGCCGAGTTCGAGTCCGACGCCGAGCTGGCGACGCTGGCCGGCGACATCGGCACGACGATCTTTCACCCGGTCGGCACTTGCAAGATGGGCCGCGACGGCGACCCGCTGGCCGTGCTCGATGCGCGCCTGGCCGTACGCGGCGTGGCCGGCCTCAGGGTCGCCGATGCCAGCGCCATGCCCAACATCACCAGCGGCAACACCAACGCGCCGACCTTGATGCTCGCCGAGCGCGCGGCGGCATGGTTGCGTGAATCCGACGACTGGCTCGCGTAGCAGCCCCGACCCGTCAACCTTGACAGGTACGCCTCGACAGGGGCGTCGATAGACTCGATCCGATGCCTGAAAACGAAGCGCCAACCCCGCGGCGTGGCCAAAGCAAAGTGAGCGCGGAACGCGAGCGCCGCCGCGCTTTGCCCCAGCGGCGCTGGACCCTTGGCGCGGCCCTGGCCATTGGCATGCTGGTGCTGCTGGCGGCAGCGCCCTTGTGGTGGCAACCCGGCCAGACGGCCGTGGCCTGGCTGGCCGCGGCGGCGGCCCTGGCCTTGGGCGCAACCACGCTCGTGCTGTTGCGGCGCGCCACCCGCGAGTCGCGCAACACGGCGCGGGCGCTCGACCAGTTTTCGCAGCGCCTGCGCGAAGGCGATGTCGGCGCTGCGCTGCGCGCGGTGCGCGCCGACAGCGTCCCGGCCAGCACGGCCAGCACGGGCAGCACGGGCAGCGATGCCGCGGCCGCCTCGACCGGCTCGACCGGCTCGTGGCCGGCGGTCTCGCGTTTCGGCAGCGTGGCCCGCGAGGTCGAGAGCGCACTCGGCGAGCGCGAGCGACGCTGGCAGGCGCGCATGCGCCTGTCGGCCGACTGGCATTGGGAAACCGACGCCGAGTTGCGTTTTTCCTGGGTTTCACGCGACCTCGCCTCATTGGTCAAGCTCGGCGTGCAAGCCAGCGACCTGATCGGCCGCCGCATCGACGCGGTGCCGGTGTTCGAAGCCCCGGAAGGCGGCTGGGCCGCGCTGATCGAGCGCCTGGTGCAGCACAAACCCCTGCTCGACCTGCTGCTCGAGGTCCGCCGGCCGGGGCGCCTGCCGGTCTGGGTGGCGCTCAATGGCCGTGCGCACCGTGACGAGCAGGGCCGCTTCACCGGCTACGAAGGCGTCGGCCGCGATGTCACGGAACAGCGCCTGGCCTACCTGAAGCTGGCCGAGAGCGAACGCCGCCATGCGCTGATGGCCGAACTGTCGGTCGATTGGTACTGGCAGACCGACGCCGAGCATCGCATCGAGCAGTTCGGTCCGGTGGCGCGCGACCTGCTCGGCGACCGTGCCGATGAGGCTCTGGGCATGACTCGCTGGGCCTTGCACCCGAATGGCGCCAGCGACGCCGAATGGGCCGCACACCGCAGCGATCTCGACGCGCGGCGGCCGTTTCGCGGCCTCGAATACGCGGTTCGGCAGCCTGGCCGGAGCCTGCGCTGGATCGCCATCGGGGGCCAGCCGCGCTTCGATGCGCGGGGTGAATTCATTGGCTACCACGGAGTCGGCCGCGACATCACGCTGAGAAAGCGCGCCGAGCGCGTGCTGCTCAACCGCAATCAGGCGCTCGAACGCCTGGTCGCCGAGCGCACCGCCGAGCTCGAACAGAGCAACAGCGACCTCGAAGCCTTTTCACGCCAGTTGGCACATGAGCTGCGCACCCCGATCGGCCAAGTCGCTGGCTTGGCCGACTTGTTGAAGAGCCGGGCCTGGGAGCGCCTGGGCGATGACGAGCGCGAGTGGCTGCGCCTGCAAGGCCAGGCGGCGCGCGAGATGTCGCACACCGTGACCGCGTTGCTCGAGCTGGCGCGCTCGGCATCGACGGCACTGCTGCTCGAAGCGGTCGATCTGAGCGCGTTGGCGCAGGCCGTGATCGAAGACTTGCCCTGGATCGAACGCCAATCGACGATCGAATGGGTCATCGAACCTGGCCTGACCGCGCATTGCAGCGAAACCCTGGCGCGGGTGGTACTGAGCAATTTGCTCGGCAATGCCGCCAAGTTCACCCGCGACGTGGCCGAGCCGCGGATCGAACTCAGCCGCGGCGCCGGCGCTGTCGAGGGCGGCTTCGTTGTCGGCGACAACGGTGCCGGCTTCGACGCCGACCGCGCCACGACCCTGTTCCAGCCCTTTGTGCGCCTGCACCGCAGCGAGCAGTTTCAGGGCAGCGGCCTGGGCTTGTCGATCGTGCGCCGCATTGTCGAGCGCCATGGCGGCAGCGTGGCCGCCTATGGGGAGCCCGGAAAAGGGGCGCGCTTTGCCTTTCGCTTCGGTCCGCCACGCGCCGAGGCGGCGCCGCTCTCGGAAGCTGCAATGGACACGGCCATCAGCGACAGCCTGAACTAGACCGCCTTCGCGAACCCAGGCCGTGCCTGTTGGCCAGGGTGCAGCCCGGCGCCCCGCTCGAGGCGCGGGTGGCAATCGCGGCCATGCCCGACTTGGCGCCTGAACTGCTGTTGATCGTGCTGGCCGCCGGACTTGCCGGCTTCGTCGATGCCATCGTCGGCGGCGGCGGGCTGGTCTTGCTGCCAGCCCTGTTCGCGGTCTATCCCACGGCCCTGCCAGCGCCTCTGCTGGGCACCAACAAGGCTGGCGCCATCTGGGGCACGGCCTTCGCTACGCTGTGCAGTACGCGCGCCGCGTCAGCGTGCCCTGGCGCACCCTGCTGCCGGCTGTCGTTGCAGCGCTGGGAGGCAGCTTTGCCGGGGCCTGGGCCGTGACGATGGTCAGTGCCGGCGGCCTCAAACGCGCCCTGCCCTTCGTGCTGGCCGCGATGCTGGCCTACACCGTGGCGAAAAAGGATCTTGGCCGTCACCACGCCCCGCGCTGGCAAGGCGGCCGCGAAGCTGCGGTGGCCGCTGCGGTGGCCGCCCTGCTCGGTTTCTACGACGGCTTCTTCGGCCCCGGTACCGGCAGCCTGTTTGTGTTTGCCTTCGTGCGCTTGCTCGGCTACGACTTTCTCAACGCCAGTGCCAGTGCCAGTGCCAGTGCCAGTGCCAGTGCCAGTGCCAGTGCCCGTGCCGCAGCCGATCCCTGCACCCGTGCCGACGCCGGCGCCGCCTCTGCAACCGGTTGCGCCCACACCGCCACCCGCCGCGCCTGCGCCGTCGCCGGTTTTGCCGAACCAACCCGTGGCGCTGCCGGCCGAGCCACGCCGCCTTCCAGACCGCCGCGCTGCACCCGATACCCCAAGCCCGCCGGCTGCCCGCAATACCGCCAATACCGCCAATACGGCCGATGCCGCAGACACCCGCAGCCCGCCCGCTCGCACCCCCAACCCGCTCGCCACCCCTGGGGCCGGTGCACCGGACGCCGGTGCGCGTGTGGGTTATGACGTGGCCACCCCGCCGTCGCTGCCGGCCAGCGCGCCACGTCTCAACCTCGACTTGGTACGGCCTCGGGGCGGCGCGATCTCGGCGCAGGGCGGGCGCGGTTTGCTGCAAATGCTGCCGCACCCGCCTGAGGCCAAGACCAAGCTCGCCGAAGACATTGAAAAAGCCGCCAGGGCCGATTGCCGCAAAGCCCACGGCAGCCTGGGCCTGGCCGCCGTGGTGCCGCTGGTGGCCGACGCGCTGAGCGACAAGGGTTGCCGCTGGTAGCGCTGCTTTGGTCGGGCCGCAGGGTGTCAAACAGGGGTTAACCAAGGTGTCGGAGCGGCCGCCGCAATTGCACACTATTGGTCAAGTGGTCAGACCAATTTAGGCCGTGATCCAAAGACCTCCACCGCCCAGGATGCCGATCCAAGCCCTCACGCCCCGCCGCATTTACCGCCAGATTGCCGAGCAATTGCGGGGTTTGATCCGCGCGGGTGAGTTTGCGGTGGGCACCCGGCTACCACCCGAGCGTGATCTGGCCCTGCAGTTGGGGGTGTCGCGCCCGTCGGTGCGCGAGGCGGTGATTGCCCTTGAGGTTGAAGGCCTGGTTGAAGTGCGCACCGGTTCGGGCATCTACGTCGTGGCGCTTGAGCCCGCCGCCACCGCGCCGCGGGTGGACGGCTTGTTCGGGCCGTTCGAGATCATCCGCGCACGCCAGCTTGTCGAAGGCGAGCTGGCCGCCTTGGCTGCCACGCAAATGCACGCTGCCCAGGTGGCCGGCCTGCACGAGGCCATGGCCTGGATGGAAGCCGACGTGGGGCGCGGTGTGGCGCCCATCCGCGGTGACCGTCTGTTTCACCTGCATCTGGCTGCGGCCGCCGACAACGCGCCGCTGCTGCGCACCGTCACCGAACTTTTTGACGAGCGCAACAACCCCTTGTTTGCGCTGTTGGGTCAGCACTTTGAATCGATTCCCGTCTGGCGACTGGCGATCCTGGAGCACCAGGCCGTGATCAGCGCCATCGTGGCGGGCGATGCCAGCGCCGCCCGTGCGGCCATGCGTTGCCATCTGCAGAGCTCGCATGATCGTTTTGCCGGCACCTGGCCACTGCCGGCGGCCGGCTGATGCGTCGCGCCCAAGCCAAACCCATCCGCATCCGCATCAACCCCCGCAACATCCACCGCAAAAAACCATGACACAACGACTGCTTGGCAAAACCGCCTTCATCACCGCCGCCGGGCAAGGCATTGGCCGTGCCGTCGCCGAGGCCTTTGTGCGCGAGGGCGCGCAGGTCATCGCCACCGACATCAACGCCGCGCTGCTGCATTCATTGGCCGAGGCCACCGGCTGCCGCGCCCAGGTGATGGACGCCTCCAACGCCGCCGCCGTGCAGGCCGCAGCCGCCGCGGCCGGCCCCATCAACGTGCTGGTGAACGCGGCCGGTTTTGTGCACTCGGGCACCGTGCTTGATTGCACCGAAGACGAATGGGACTTTGGCTTCAGGCTCAACGTGCAGTCGCAGTTCCGCACCATCAAGGCATTTTTGCCGGGCATGCTGAGCAACAACGGCGGCCAGGGCCAGGGCTCGATCATCAACGTGGCCTCGGTGGCCGGCAGCATCAAGGGCACGCCCAGCCGCTTTGTTTATGGCGCCACCAAGGCGGCGGTGATTGGCCTGACCAAATCGGTGGCGGCCGATTTCATCTCGCGCGGCATCCGCTGCAACGCCATTTGCCCCGGCACCATCGAGTCGCCCAGCCTGCGGGACCGCATCCGCGCCCAGGCCCAGGCCAGCGGCCAAACCTTGGCCCAGGTTGAAGCGGCTTTCGTGGCGCGCCAGCCTATGGGCCGCCTGGGCCGCACCACCGAGATCGCCGCGCTCGCGGTGTACTTGGCCAGCGACGAATCGGCCTTCACCACGGGCACCAGCCAGATCATTGATGGCGGTTGGAGTAACTGACCCACCCCCGAAGCGCCTTCGGCGCTCCCCCTTGAGGGGGCGCCGCCAGCGGCCCGGCAAAGCCGGTTCCGCGGCGTCCACTGGCCTACCACCCTGTGATCCTTGTTTGACCTTTCTGGGAAATCGAAGATGAAACTGCTGCGCTACGGCCCCAAGGGCCATGAAAAACCCGGCCTGCTTGATGCCCTTGGCCAAGTGCGTGATTTGTCGGGCGTGATCAACGACCTGCGCGCCGACATGCTCACGCCCGAGCAACTGGCGCCGCTGCGTGCGCTTGACCCTAACTTGCTGCCGTTGGTGGCCGCGCCTGGCCGCATGGCACCGCCCTGGAGCGGCATGGGCAAGTTCATCTGCGTGGGCCTGAACTACGCCGACCACGCCGCCGAGTCCGGCATGCCCGTGCCCGCCGAGCCGGTGCTGTTCACCAAGCACACCAGCACGGTGATCGGCTGCAATGACCCGGTGGTGCTGCCACAGGCCTCGGTCAAGTCGGACTGGGAAGTGGAGTTGGGGGTGGTGATTGGCCGCAAGGCGCGTTACGTGAGCGAAGCAGAGGCGCTCGGTCATGTTGCGGGTTATTGCGTCGTCAACGACGTGTCCGAGCGCGAGTACCAGCTTGAGCGCGGCGGCACCTGGGACAAGGGCAAGGGCTGCGACACTTTTGGCCCGATCGGCCCCTGGTTGGTGACCACCGATGAAGTGGCCGACCCGCAGCAACTGGCCATGTGGCTGGAGGTGAACGGCCGGCGCTTCCAGAACGGCAGCACCCGAACCATGGTTTTTGGTGTCGCCCACCTTGTGAGCTATATCAGCCGCTTCATGACCCTCTATCCGGGGGATCTAATCAGTACAGGAACTCCGCCAGGAGTGGGAATGGGTCACAAACCACAGCCGATTTTTTTGAAAGCCGGCGATAAGATACGGCTCGGCATCGAAGGTTTGGGCGAGCAAAACCAGACCGTGCACGCGTGGGATCCGGCCCTGATCGACGGTTGATCAGTGCTTGCATCGGGACGCGGTGGGGTGCCTCAAAAAGAAAAGCGTCGTCGGGGTTGGTTGCCGGCGGTTTCAGGGGGGAGGAACCCTTTCAAGGCCCTAAGGTCATGCAGACAAGAACCGTCACCATTTTTACCGGCGCCCGCATCCGCGTGCCCGAGCACATCCAGCGCATCGACACGCACAGCACCCATGGCTGGCAAATGCGATATGGCCAACCCACGCTGTTTTTCTCTGACGGCCAAGGCCCCAGCAACGGCCCTCGCCCGGCACTCAAACGCGCGGTCGATGCACTGCGCCAGCGCATTGATGAACTGCCAGCGCCCACTGGATTGCAGCGCGGCACCAGCCCTAACAAGCAAAATGACCTGCCTGTTGGCATCAGCGGGCCGATCCTGCGCCAGCGGCCAGGCCGGTCGGTGCCCGAGTGCCATTTCTCGGTCAACCTGCCGCGTTATGGCGGCAAGCCGCTGCGCCGCAGCGTCTACATCGCCAACAAAAACACCTACTCGCCCGAGCGCTACACCGAAGCGCTCAATGCCGCGCTCGACATGCGCCGCACGGCCGAGGAGCAATACCAACTTGCCGCCACCGCCGCCAAGCGCTTGGCCGCTGCCAAGCTCTAGTTCGCGAGCAGGGGCGGTCCGGCCAAAGGCGCTGGGGGTGGCGCGGAGCACGCGCCCATGACCCCCCTGAACACCGCCCCCACCATCCGCATTCACCCGGCGGACAACGTCGTCATCGCGCGCCGCCAGTTGTTGGGCGGCACGGTGGTGGCCGATGAAAACAGCCTCGTCACGACAGGCCTGGTGCCGCCCGGCCACAAGCTGGCCACCCGGCCCATCGCGCCGGGTGAGGCGGTGCGCCGCTACAACCAGGTGATAGGCCACGCCACCCAGGCCATAACAGCCGGGCAGCACGTGCACACGCACAACCTGGCCTTCAGCAGCTTTGAGCGGCAACACGAGCCCGGCGCGGGCGCCCAGGCCACCGCCTACGTGACCGATCCCGCCATCTTCATGGGCATCGTGCGTGCCGATGGCCGCGTGGCCACGCGCAACTACGTCGGCGTGCTCACGTCGGTCAACTGCTCGGCCACGGCGGCGCGTGCCATCGCCGACCACTTCAGGCGTGATATTCGGCCCGAGACCTTGGCGGCATTTCCTAACGTCGATGGCGTGGTGGCGCTCACGCACGGCATGGGCTGCGCCACGGCCAGCGATGGCGAAGAGCTGCAAGTGCTGCGCCGCACGCTGGGCGGTTATGCGCGCCATCCCAATTTTTATGCCGTGCTGGTGGTGGGCCTGGGCTGCGAGACCAACCAGATCCAGGGCTTGATCGCCCAGGAGGGCTTGCAAGAGGGCGCCCGCCTGGTGGCCTTCAATATTCAAGACACCGGCGGCACGGCCAAAACCGTGGCCCGCGGCGTGGCCCTCATCCAGGGTTTGCTGGCCGAGGCCGACCGGGCGCGTCGCCAGCCGGTGCCGGCCAGCCACTTGATGGTGGGCTTGCAATGCGGCGGCTCCGACGGCTATTCGGGCATCAGCGCCAACCCGGCGCTGGGCGCGGCAGTCGACCGGCTGGTGCGCCACGGCGGCACGGCCATCCTGAGTGAAACCCCCGAGATTTACGGCGGCGAGCACCTGCTGACCCGCCGCGCGGTGAGCCTGGACGTGGCCAACAAACTGCGCGCGCGCATCCAATGGTGGGAGGCCTACACCGCGCGCAACCACATGACGATGGACAACAACCCGTCGGCCGGCAACAAGGCGGGTGGGCTGACCACCATTCTTGAAAAATCGCTGGGCGCCATCGCCAAGAGCGGCACCACCAACCTGGTGGACGTTTACGAATTTGCCCAGCGCATCACCGCCCACGGTTTTGTGTACATGGACTCACCGGGTTATGACCCCGTGTCAGCCACCGGCCAGGTGGCCAGCGGCGCCAACCTGATCTGCTTCACCACCGGGCGGGGCTCGGCTTATGGCTGCGCGCCCAGCCCGTCGCTCAAGCTGGCCACCAACACGGCGCTGTGGGTCAAGCAAGAAGACGACATGGACATCAACTGCGGCACGGTGGTGGACGGCAGCGAAACGGTGGATGACGCCGGTGAGCGCATCTTCAGGCTGATGCTGGAAACCGCCTCGGGCCGCCAGACCAAGAGCGAAGGGCACGGCTACGGCCAAAACGAGTTTGTGCCCTGGCAACTGGGCGCGGTGATGTGACGTGGTGTGATTTTTGGCCAGCGTTTTAAACGCTGCCGCTTGGCGCACGCCGCTTCACGGCCTTGGGCTAGGAGCCTGTCGGGCTTGGGGTCAACCCGAAGGGCCGGGGAGATTTTCGGCGCCTGGCGTCGTTGCCGATTGTCCTTTGGCCCGCCGCTGTCCCGGCCGATTTGCAGCGGGTGAAACGCCTCCAGCACCAGCCAGCCGCCTGGCGCCAGCGCGTTGGCCAAACGGCGATGCGCCACGGCCCGCAGCGCGCTGGGCAGGTGCACGTACACCAGCACCACGGCGTCTACGCTGTTGGGCTCGGGCACCCAGTCGGCCAGGTCGACGCACAGGGTGTTGATCACCACACCACGCTCGGTGGCCAGGGCCTGGGCTTTGGCCAGACCCACGGCCGAGCTGTCCATGGCCAATACGTGGTGGCCTTGCTGGGCCAGCCACACGCTGTTGCGGCCCTCGCCGTCGCCGGGCACCAGCACGCGGCTGTGGGCGGCTAGCCGTGGCGCGTTTTGGCGCAACCAGGCATTGGGCTTGGTGCCGTATTTGTAGCCGGGTTCAGCAAATCGCGCGTCCCAGAAGGGGCTCATGGTTGGGGTCTCCGGGTGGTTTTTGATGGGCCAGGCGGCATTCAGGCCAGGCCCAACTGCGTGGCCAGCGCGTCCAGGTCGGGCGCCACAAAGTCAAACACCCGGTCGCCCACGGGCTCCATCCACCCACCGGGGCCATGCTCGTCGGGGCGCGGCACGTAAGCCGTTTTTAGGCCGGCGCGCTGGGCGGCGGCCAGATCGGATGGATGCGCGGCCACCATCATCACCTGGCTGGGCTCAAAACCTAGCAACCGTGCCGCCCCTTGGTAGACGGCCAGATCAGGCTTGTAGCGGCCGATCAATTCGGCCGACAGCACGCAGTCCCAGGGCAGGCCGGCGCGTTTGGCCATGTTCACCAGCAGCGATACGTTGCCGTTGGACAGCGTGGCCGTGACAAACCCGGTGCGCAAGCGCGTGAGGCCAGCCACGCTGTCGGGCCACGGGGCCAGGCGGTGCCACGCCAGGTTGAGCAAGACGCGCTCGGCCTCGGGCAAATCGGCCAAGCCAAAGCGCGGCAGCAGCTCGTCCAGGATCAGGCGGTGCAGGCCGTCGATGTTGGTCCAAGGCAGCGCCCCGCTCGCCACGCGGGCCATGGCAGGTTGGTAACCGGCGCGCCACGCATCGGCCAGCGCGGGCCAGTCGGCCACCAGGGCCAGGCGCTGTTGCAGCGCCTGGCCCTCCTGGATGAGCGAGCCGCGCCAGTCGACCACGGTGCCGAAGATGTCAAAGGTGAGGGCGCGGATGTCGAGAGATGGGGCGGTCATGGGCGGCGGCTCGGTTCTACAAGAGGGTGACTGTTCATCATGCCGCAACGCGATTGACCGGCACGGCCGCGCCCGGGATTGACTTGACGCAAGCCTTGCCCAGCGCCGGCCCGCTTCGTCTCTCAAGCGACAAATGCGCCCTCGCCACCGCCAAACAATGCCGCCCAAAGGAGCCGCTCATGGACTTTGCCGATTCATCGTTGTCGCTGTCGCTGCAAGCGCGCCAAGGCGCGGCGCGGCGCCAATATCGCTCACTTCAGGCGTTGGCTGCCGGTGGTCTGATGCCGAGTTGGGCGCCGCCGCCCGGGTAGCGAACCCCCTAGGTTGGATCGGCCTTTCCACAGCATTGCTGTAGTTGGCGCAAAGCGTTTTCCTTATCCTTTGATCGCAAGGGTCAAACAGGGTGAGGAGCCGTTCCAACAAATGCCGATCGACCGCATCGTCCCGTTCAGGGCCGGCGATGGCCGCCAGCTCAACCTGATCCATGTGGGCGGTGGGCCCGAGCCCCGCCTGGGGCCCGTATTGCTGGTGCATGGCGCGGGCGTCCGGGCCAACATTTTTCGCCCGCCGGTGGCCACCCACTTTGTGGATTTTTTGCGGGATGCCGGCTACGACGTGTGGCTTGAAAACTGGCGCGCCAGCATCGACTTCGCGCCCAACCTCTGGACATTGGATCAAGCCGCTTTGTTTGACCACCCCGCAGCCGTGCAAAAGGTGGTGGCCGAAACCGGCGCGGCGCACATCAAGGCGGTGGTGCATTGCCAAGGCTCAACCAGCTTCACCATGTCGGCGGTGGCCGGCCTGGTGCCGCAAGTCAGCACCATCGTCAGCAACGCGGTGTCGCTGCACCCGATGGTGTCAACGCTTTCGCACCTCAAAAGCCGCTTCGCTGTGCCGTTAGTAAGCCTGGCCACGCCCTACCTCAACCCGCAGTGGGGCGAGCACGCCGAGGGCTGGGTGCCACGCGCCTTGCAAGCCCTGGTCCAACTCACGCACCATGAATGCAACAACGGCGTTTGCCGGTTTTCAAGCTTCACCTACGGCACCGGGTTTCCGGTGTTGTGGCGCCATGAAAACCTGTCCGACGAGGTGCATGACTGGATCCGGGGTGAGTTTGCCGCCGTGCCCATGACGTTCTTCAAGCAAATGGCGCGCTGCCTGAACGCTGGCCATTTGCTGAGCCAAGAAAACCTGCCCGGCCTGCCGCCAGACTTTGCCGCCGCCGCACCCAAAACCAACGCGCGCTTTGCCTTCATCGCCGGTGAGCGCAACGATTGTTTCAAGTGGCAAAGCCAGCAAGCCAGCTTTGACTGGTTTGACCATCATCGCCCGAATACCCACGCCCTGCACGTGCTGCCGGGCTACGGCCATCTTGATGTGTTCGTTGGCCAGCATGCGGCGCGGGACGTGTTTCCGCTGCTGTTGGCCGAGCTGAACAAGCCGCACTGAGCCGCCCAAAACGACCACCCAACCAGCCCACCCAACCAACGCACCCACCATGGCCATCCCCGCCCGACAAAACCGCCTTGCTGGCCGCCACGCCCTGGTGGATGGCCTGCCGTTTGTGATGCCCGTCAACTCCGATCAATCACCGGCCCTGATGGCGGTGTTCTCGATTGACCTTGAGGCCGCGCGCGCGCAGATGCCTTGCGACGAGGTGCACCCGTTTCAACTGTGGCGCCGGGGCTTGCTGGTGATCACGGTGATTGACTACCGCGTCACCGACATCGGCAAGTACGTTGAATATTCCATCGCCATTGCTTGCACGCATGGCGCAAAACCCGGCCCACGCTTGCTGCCCGGCCTGCTGCTCAAAACCTACGGCACCGGCCAATACGTGCTTGATTTGCCGGTGTCCAGCGAGGTGTCGGTCAAGGGGGGTAAGGGCATTTGGGGCATGCCCAAGCACCAGGCCCATCTCGATTTCAAGATCGGCGAGAACTGGGTGTCCAGCCAGTACGACCTGGACGGCCAGATGCTGCTGCGCGTAGATGTCAAAAAGCCCAACAAGGCCTGGTTGCCGGTGTCCATGGGCGCGGCCAATTACTGTGCATTTCGTGGCCTGCTGATGAAGAGCTACATCTACTTCAAAGGCCAACTTGGCTTTTCGTTGTTCAAGCCGGGCTCGGCACGTTTGTTGATTGGCGACCACCCGCGCATCGCGCCGCTCAAGACGCTGGGCATGGATCCAACGCCCATCATTGCCGGGTTCTTTCCGTCCACCACAGGCGTGCTCGATGACTATTTCGAGAGCTGGTTCATCACCGCAATGGCCGCGCCCACGCGGGCCATTCAAGGCCTCGAATCCACCTATCCGCTGGGCCAATCCCAAGACTGGCTGGCGGCACCCAACCGAGCCGCCAACTGGGATGCCGCATGACCGCCAACCTGCCATCCAAGTTGCTGTTTGCCAACCACGCGCTGCTGTTTTTGTGTGCGTCCATGTACCTGGGCACGGGTGGCTCACTCGTGTTGTTTTCGTTCCCCATCGCGCCGCAACTCACGGTGGACACCTACTACCTGCAATTTGTGCCGCAGGTGCAAGCCGCCACCGAGTTTTTCACCACCATGACCAAGCTGATGCTGGCCTGCGGTTTGGTGATGCTGGTGTCCGAATGGCGCGGGCCCACGCGCTGGGTGCCCATCGTGGTGTTGCTGGGCGTGCTGGCCGCCACGGGGATGACGCTGAAATGGATCTTCCCGCTCAATGCCGAGATGGCCGCGCACATTCAAGACCCGGCGCGCCTGGGCGTGGTGCTGGGTGATTGGATGCAGCTCAACCGCATCCGGGTGGCGCTGTGGTTGCTGCAATGGCTGGCGCTGATGGCCTACTTTGCCCGCTGGGCTTATCGCGCTCGCTATCCCGCCTGGCTGCCTTGAGGGTTGATGAACCATGAGCTTTATGAGAAACAAACGCCGGGCCGCCCCAAGTGTTTCTCCTCCCCCTCGGGGGGGCGGGCGCCGCAAGGCGGCGGCCTTGGGGGCGCTGCTAACACTTGAGCGCAGCGGCACCACTTTCATCGCGGTGGTCACCGTGCTCACCGGCGCGTCGCAGTGGGTGATGCCCGCCGTGCTGCTGCCGCTGCTGGGCGTGGCGCCCACGCCCGCGGCCGTGCAACTGTTTGCCACCGTGGGGTTTTTCATGGTGTTGTTTGGCGGCGCATTGCTGCATGCGCAAGGTGTGGCGCCGGGCCAGGCGCTGCCCCTGGTGCTGCTGTGGGGCGCGCTGCAAAAACTGGGCGCGGCCGCCTTGGTGGCCTGGGCGGTTTGGCGGGGCGTATTTGTGCCGCTGGCTTTGTTGGTGGCCTTGTTTGACGCGGCCAGCGGCTTGTTGTTCTTGGACTTGCGGCGGCGCGGTGGCTAAATCATGCAAAAGTTGACCGCCGTTTTTTTCTGGATCTACATGCTGGCGCTGCTGGGCGTTGGTGCGTCGGGCGTGTTGATAGCGCCCTGGGAGCTGGCAACGCTGTTTGGTGTGCCACTCGACAGCTTCAGCCCGCAGGCCCGGGCCAGCTTGCTCAGCCAATACCGTTTTTTGAAATCCACCGAGCTGGCGTTTGGTTTGTTCTGCTTCTTTTGGCGTGGCCCGATTCACCTGCCTGGCCCGGCGCATCGTTTGTTTTTGGCCGGCATTTGCACGGGCGTGCTGGCGCGGCTGGGCAGTTGGTGGGTGGATGGTTATCCGCACCCCCTGTTTCTGGCCTATGCCGCTGAAGAGCTGATCACCGCCTTGCTGGTGGCCCGGCAGGCGCGGGGTGCTGCCCAGCCCGACATGGCACAAACGCGGGCATGACCAACCCACCATGACCAACCCACCATGACCCGCACGCCATGACAAGCCTGCCATGACAGCCAACCTACACCGCCCGGCCATTGCGCCCGAGCCCCAGCGGCCCGGTGGCCCAAGCCCAAGCCCAAGCCGTGCGCTGGTGCTGGCCGGTGGCGGCATGCGCGTGGCTTACCAGGCCGGCGCCGTTAAAGCTTTGTTCGACGCGGGCCTGCGTTTTGAGCACGCTGACGGTGCCTCGGGCGGCACCATCAACCTGGCCGCGCTGATGTCGGGCGTGGCGCCCGACGAGCTGTGTGATCGCTGGCGTGGGCTCACCGTCCGCGACTTTGCCGCGCTGCGCCCCGCGCGCGATTACCTGCACCTGGGTCGCATCAAGGCCTTCGGCAGCGCGGCTGGCCTGGCCGACAAGGTTTACCCGGCGCTGGGCATCAACATCGACCG
This sequence comes from Betaproteobacteria bacterium, assembly GCA_043779845.1. Classification (GTDB taxonomy): domain Bacteria; phylum Pseudomonadota; class Gammaproteobacteria; order Burkholderiales; family Burkholderiaceae_C; genus Pseudaquabacterium. The sequence goes on from JAYWDK010000414.1 coordinate 18,737, forward strand.
CATCCGCGCGGCACAAGGCATGCAGGCCTCGTTCAACGTTTGCCGCTTCGACGACAAAACCCTGGTGGCCATGCCCCACACCACGCTGGATCTGCCTCGCCTGGTGGCCGCAGCGTCGCTGCCCATCTTCATGCCCGCCGTGCTGGCTGAAGGTTGCACCTGGACTGACGCGGTGTGGATCAAGGACGCCAACCTGCTGGCCTGCGTGCAGCGCGGCGCGCGCGAGCTGTGGCTGGTCTGGTGCATTGGCAATACGCCCAAGTACCACGACGGCCCGTTCCGGCAGTACGTGCACATGATCGAGATCAGCGCCATCGGCGCGCTGAATTGGGAGCTGGCCACCATCGCCGACATCAACCGGCGCATTGCCGCAGGTGAAACCGTGATGGGCCATGACCAGCCGATCACGGTACATATCATCAAACCTGAGCGGCCTCTGCCACTCGACCCTGACTTTTTCATGGGTCGCATCGACGCCGCCACCTTGATCGACATGGGCTACCGCGACGCCCGCCGCGCGCTGCGGCAAGTCGAGCCGGCACCGCTGACGCCGGCCGCCACCCAAATGACCGAGCCCGGCGTTGGCATCAGCTTCAGGGAAACGATGCAGGGCACGCTCGTATTGGACGATATTGACCCGGCTGCGGGCACGTTTGCCCTGGTTGGTGATGTTGGCGATGTGGATGGTTTGGGCCGCACGGGCGACGCCGACGATGAGCCCGTGGCGTTGGCCAAGCCCATTCGCCTGGCCTTGCATGCCACCATCCACATTGCCGATATCCAAGCCTTTGTGGACGACCCCCAGCACCGTGCCGATCTCACGGGCCACCTTGACTTTGCGCCGTTTGGCCAAGCCGTGCCCGCCGAGCGCGGTGTGTTTGGCTTGTTTTGTCCCGCTGGCGACCCAGCGCAAGTCACCATGGTTTACGAGTTGGGCGTGCGCCACCAAGGCCAGGACTGGTGGCTGGCGGGCAAGAAGCGCTTGCACCTGGGCGCGCCCTGGGGGCTTTGGCGCGAGACCACCACGCTCTATGTCACGCTGCACCACGGGGCCGACGCCAGCGCCCCGGTGGCCGGTGCGGGCGTGCTGTGCCTGGGCGTGGCTGAGTTGCTCAGGCTGCTGGCCACGCTGCACGCCACCGAGTCACCCACGGCCGGCGATTCGGCTGCGGCGCTGTGGTGTTTTGCCCGGTTTTTTGGCGGCGAGCTGTGGCGCATTTATGGCCGCCGGCAGCGGCTGGCCGGGCCATATCCACCACCGGGTCGCCCGCCGACCTAAGCCCGATGATGAGCGGCAAACGCCGCCCCCTCAAACCAAGCCGCGCAGCGCCTCGGGGGTGTCGGCGCAATCATTGATGTACTGCCGGATGATGTCGGCAAAGTTGGCCTCGGGCAGCAAGCCCAAGGCGGCGGCGCGGTCGGCGCGGGCGCCGGTGGGCCAGTTGGCGACGATGCCGGCAATGCGCTCGTCGCGCTCAAAACGCACGCGGGCGCGCACGGCCGGGCCGGCCACTTCTTCAAGGGCGGCCAGCATCTGGGCCACGGTCACGTTCAGGGCCGGCAGGTTCAGGGCGGTGCGGCCACCGTAGGCCTCGCGGCTGGCGTCAAACACGGCGATCAGGCCGTCCACGGTGCGCTGCGGCGACGTGACCGGGTGCGACACCTCCAGGCCCACGGGGCACACCGCATCGATGCCTGCCAGCGGCTCGCGGATGATGCCGCTGAAGAATGACGAAGCGGCGCCATTGGGCCGGCCCGGGCGCACCGTGACGGTCATCAGGCGCGCGCTGCGGCCGTCGATGTAGCCCTTGCGGGTGTAGTCGGCGATCAGGTGCTCGCACACATGCTTGTGCATGCCGTAGCTGGTTTGAGGCGTGGGCAGCGTGGTGTCGGTGACGATGGCCGGCATGGGCACGGCGGCATCCGGCCCAAACACCGCCACCGAGCTGGAGAACACCAGCGTGGGCGGCGCCGCGCCTTGGTTCACGCGGTGGCGCAGCGCGTCCAGCAGCGCGCGCGTGCTGTCAAGGTTGCTGTGCAGGCCCAAATCAAAGTCGGCCTCGCATTCACCCGACACGGCCGAGGCCAGGTGGAACACGCCATCAAACGCTTCGCCCTGCAGCGCCTCGCAGTGCGTCAGCAGCGCGCCCACGCGGGCTTCCACCCGGGCATCCGCCAGCAACTCGGCGCGCGCCGGGGCTTGGTCGGCCAGCACGATTTTGGTGATGGTGCGCCCAGCTAGCGTGCCACGTTGCAGCAGGGTGCGCGCCAGGCGCGAGCCCACAAATCCGGCGCCGCCGGTGATCAGAATCTTCATGCTGGGTTTCCTTGGGTGGTTTTTTTGAACGCGTGCAGCCAGCCCAGGCCCGCCGTGGTGCCAGCACGCGGCCGGTACTCGCAGCCGATGTGGCCGGGCCAGGCCAGCTCGTCGAGCAGCGTGAACAGGTAGGGGTAATGCAGTTCGCCCAGGTTGGGCTCGTGACGGTCGGGTACGCCCGCGATCTGCAAGTGGCCCACGCGGCCCGTGGGCAGGTATTGGCGCAGCTTCATGGCCACGTCGCCTTCAACGATCTGGCAGTGGTACAGGTCCATCTGCACCTTGAGGTTGGGCGCGCCGATTTGTTCGATGATCTGGTGCGCGTCGGCCTGGTGATTCAGCAGGTAGCCCGGGATGTCACGGGTGTTGATCGGCTCGATCAGCAAGGTGATGCCGGCCAACGCCGCCTCATGAGTGGCCCAGGCCAGGTTGTCGAGGTAAACAGCGCGCAGTGCGGCGTGCTCGATGCCTGCGGGCATCAGCCCAGCCATCACGTGCAGGCGCGGGCAGTTCAAGGCCAGGGCGTACGGCAAGGCTTGCTCAAGCAAGCCCCGTCGGAACTCGTCGCGCCGCTCGGCCAGACAGGCAATGCCGCGCTCGCCGCCGGCAAAGTTGCCGGGTGGGGCGTTGAACAGCACTTGCCGCAGACCGTTGTCGGCCAATCGGCTGGCGATCTCGGCGGCGCTGTGCTCGTAGGGAAATAGAAACTCGACGGCGTCGAACCCGTCTGCCGCGGCCGCCTTGAAGCGGTCCAGAAAGGCGTGCTCGGTGTACATCATCGACAGATTGGCGGCAAAGCGCGGCATGGTCACCACCGGGCGCCAAAGGCGCTGTGAAGGTCTTCGATTTGGGCGTCTGACAGGCCAGTGGCCCGGCCGCCGGCGAGGCGCCACAGGCGGGCGGTTTCTTCCAGCTCTTCGAGCACGGCGCAGGCTGCGGCCGGTGAGTCGTGCCACACATTGGGGCCCAGGCGGTCCAGCATCACGGCGCGCAGCGTGGCGCCCCGGGCGTGCGCGGCCTTGATCGCCGCAGCCACCAGGCCGACCACTGCGGGGTCGCCCGGCCGGTGGTAGGGGATCAGCGGCACGCGGCCCACCTTCATCACGAAGTAGGGCGTGATGGGCGGCAGGATGCTGTCGGGGCGCCACACGCCAGTGAGCGTGAGCGCCACGAGCTGCGTGCTGTGCGTATGCAACACGCAACGCGCCTGCGGATCGGCGCCGTAAATGCCCCGGTGCAGCGCCAGTGTTTTGCTCGCGCGTGGGCCGGTGATCTGGTTTCCGGTGCTGTCCGTGCGAGCCAGTTGATCGGCTTGCAGCTGGCCCAGGCAGGCATCGGTGGGGGTGATCAAAAAGCCCTGCTCGTCGGGCAACCGCACGCTGATGTTGCCGGCGGTGGCGTGCACGTAGCCGCGCTTGAATAGCGAGCGGCCGACGCGGCAGATCTCGTCACGCTGGGCACTGAAATCGCTCACGCTGTGGCCCCTGATTGCAGTGCCTCGGCAAAAAAATCAGGCCCGCCAAAATTGCCTGATTTCAGGGCCAGGTGCAGCACGTCGTCGGGCGCGCGGCCCTCGGCTTGGGTCCAGGGCACGCCCGGGCAGATGGCCGGACCGATGCGCAGCTGCCGCACGCCCAGCGCTTGCACCACGGCGCCGGAGGTCTCGCCGCCCGCCACCACCAGCCTGCGCACACCCTGCGTTATCAAGCCTTGGGCAATGGCGCCCAGGCAGTGCTCTACCAGCGCGCCCGCCTGCATCGCGCCCAGCTCGGCCTGCACGGCTTGCAGGTCAGCGGCGGGCGCGGTGGCGTAGA
>JAYWDK010000415.1:0-3307 GCA_043779845.1 Betaproteobacteria bacterium
TGAGCCCGGCCATGGCCGGTTTGCTGGACCGCATTCAGCGCACCCAGCGCACGCCGTTCCACGCCATGCTGCCCACCGAGGCGCGCGCCGCCTACAACAAGGCCGCCGAGGTGCTGGAGCCGCCGCGTGCGCCCTTGGCCCGGGTGCAAACGCTCAACGTGCCGGCCGCCGATGGCACGCCGCTGGCCGCGCGCCTGTATGCCATCAGCCACGCGCGCCTGCCCGTGCTGCTGTACCTGCACGGCGGCGGTTTTGTGATTGGCGGGCTTGAAACCCACGACAGCCTGTGCCGCCAACTGGCGCTGCGCTCGGGCGGGGCGGTGTTGGCGCTGGACTACCGGCTGGCGCCCGAGCACCGCTTTCCGTGCGCCGTCAACGACGCCTGGGCGGCGATGCACTGGCTGGCCGGCGAGGGCGCCCAACAACTGGGCCTGGACGGCGCGCGCCTGGCGGTGGGCGGCGACAGCGCGGGCGGCACGTTGGCGGCCACCTGCGCCATCCACGCCCGCGACACGGGCTTGAAGCTGGCGCTGCAACTGCTGATCACGCCGGGCACCACGGCGCATAGGGACACCGCCTCGCACACCTTGTTTGCCAACGGCTTTTTGCTCGACAGCGCCACCGTGGCCTGGTTTTTTGACCACTACATTGACCACCATCACCGCCGCGACTGGCGCTTTGCGCCGCTGCTGGCCGACGACCTGGACGGCGTCGCCCCCGCCTGTGTGATCCTGGCCGAATGCGACCCGGTGGTGGACGAAGGCATTGCCTACGCTGATCGACTGCGCGCCTCGGGCGTGGCCGTTGAACTGGAGATTTACCGCGGCCTCACCCATGACTTCATCAAAATGGGCCGCGCTTTGAAAGAAGCCGCTCTGGCCCAAGCCGTGGCCGCCAACGCCCTGACCCTTGCCTGGAAAGACTGACGCATGAGCCTGCACGACCGCCCGAAAGGCGAATCCCGGAGTGCGCAGCACGAAGGGTTTCAAGTGAGCACCCGAGCCAAATTCCGCCACTTTGACCGCCTGCGTGTGCGCTGGGCCGAGGTGGACCTGCAAAAGATTGTTTTTAACGGCCACTACCTGATGTACTTCGACACCGCCGTGGCCGGCTGGTGGCGCGCGCTGGGCCTGCCCTATCTGCAAACCGTGGCGGCGCTGGGCGGCGATTTTTACGCCCGCAAAACCACGCTGGAGTACTTTGCCTCGGCCCGTTACGACGAGCAGCTCGACGTCGGCGTGCGCAGCACGCGCATCGGCAAGTCATCGATGGTGCTCGACTGCGCCGTGTTCCGGGGGGATGAGTTGCTGGTCAGCGGCGAGCTGGTTTACGTGTTTGCCAACCCTGCCACCCAAACCAGCCAGCCCATCCCCGCCGCGCTGCGCGAGGTGTTTGAGGCGTTTTCAGCGGGCCAGACTATGGTGACGGTGCGCCTGGGCCACTGGGCCGAACTGGGGTTGGATGCCGGCGCCATCCGCACGCAGGTGTTTGTGGAAGAGCAAAAAATCCCCGCCGAGATGGAGTGGGACAGCGCCGACAGCCACTGCCTGCACGCCGTGGCCTACAACCGGCTTGGCCTGCCGCTGGCCACGGGCCGCTTGCTGGAGCACGTGCCTGGCATGGCCAAGATTGGCCGCATGGCCGTGGTGGCGCCCATGCGGGGCAGTCGTGTCGGCCGCGCCGTGCTGGACGCGCTGGTGGGCGCAGCGGCCGAGCGCGGCGAGCGCGAGGTGCTGCTGCACGCGCAAACCTCGGCCGCGCCGTTTTACAGCCGGGCGGGGTTTGTGACGCGCGGGCCGGAGTTTGACGAAGCTGGCATTGCGCATGTGGAGATGCTGCGCAGCCTCTGATGGGCTCTTGTTGGTCGAGGCCGCAACCGCCGTGCTAACTGACAAGGCGAGCGTCCAACGCGCTACGGCGCGATGAACAGCTCAACATGCCGGGCGCCAATCGGCCAGCGTGCCAGGTCATCTGCGGCGAGTTGGATGTTGGCTTGCAAGTCCTCGTCAACACCTTGCGGCGCGGCATAGGTTTCCATCAGCGTGACCACGCCCTGGGGTGCGTCGGGCCGGCGCAGCAACTCGGCTTGCAGGCCGGCGTGCTGGGCGCGCAGCCGCTGCTGCATCAAGCGCGCGGCCTGGCAAACGGCGGCCAGGTCGGTGGCGGGCACCTTGTAGTAGACGAACAGGCGGGTGGTGCTCACTTCAAGCCCCGCTTGCTGGCGCGCCGTCGTGCTGCGCACGCCGGACTCGACATTGGGGCGGCCCGGCGGACTCACGCCGCGCTCACGCATCGGCCGGCAGCGCGTAGGGCAGGGCGGTGCGGCGCAGCGGCGGCCCGTCGGCGGCGCCCAGGTGCAGCGTGCCGTCGTCCAGCGTGTTGAGCTTGATCTCCACCAGCGCTGACCAGTCGCCATCAGGCCGTGGCGCGGCCAACACCACCTGGCCGGCGGGCTGCGCCGGGTCGGCGCTGTGAAACACCTCTTGCCCCGGCACCAGTGGCGCGGCGCAATCAAACACCATGGCCCGGCGCTTGAGCGTGCCCCGGTACTGGCTGCGCGCCACGATCTCCTGGCCCGGGTAGCAGCCCTTCTGAAAATTGACGCCGCCCACCACTTCGAGGTTGACCATCTGCGGCACAAACTGCTCAGCCGTGGCCGCCGTGATGCGGGCCACGGCGCTTTGCACCTCCAGCCAGGCCCAGGCCTCGGGCGACAGCGCGGGCATGGCGGGGGCGGGCATGTCGGTGGCTTGTGCCAGAAGATAACGCGGCTGTTGAGCGGCATCTGGTAGGCGGATCACGCGGCTGGTGCCCACCGTGGCCACGCTCCAGGGCGCCAACGCCATGCCTGTTGAGTCAGCCGCTGAATCCACCCACGCCGACGCCGCGTCGCCCGCCAAGCCCCACAAGCCCAGCTCGGCCGACACGTCCGTGAGCTTGCACTTGGCGCGCATCACAAACATGGCCAGGCGCTTGAGCGTGGGCGCCAGCAAGTCGGCGCTGCAGGCCAGCTCAATCGTCTCGGCATCGACCCGCCACAGCATAAAGCTGGCCATCAGCCGGCCCTTGGGCGAGCAATAACCCGCCAGGCGCGCCAGGCCGATGGGCAGCTTGGCGACATCCTGCGTCAGCTGGCCTTGCAAAAACGAGGTGGCGTCAGCGCCTTGGGCGCGGATCACGCCCCAGTCGGCCAGGCGCAGCGCGCCGGAGTTGGAAGAATTTGCGTTCATGGCGCCGATTATCATCACGCCCCCATCCCTTTGTTGGCGTGGCGGCCAAGGGTGTGCAGCTGTGCAAATTGCCCGTC
>JAYWDK010000416.1:0-9388 GCA_043779845.1 Betaproteobacteria bacterium
GACCTTGTCGCCCGCCGCGTGGAAGATGTTGGGGTGCAGCACCTTCTTGCCCTTGTTGATGAACTCGACAAAGCCTTTGACGCCGCCGGCAAAGGCAAAGTCGTCTTCTTTGCCGTTGCGCTCGTCCACCAGGCGGATGCGCACGCCGTTGTTCAAAAAGCTCAGTTCACGTAGCCGCTTGGCCAGCACGTCGTAATGAAAATCAACGTGCGTGAAGATCGATTCATCGGGTGAAAAGTGCACCTCGGTGCCGCGTTTTTCAGTGTCGCCGCTGATGCGCATCGGGCTGGTTTCGAAGCCCTGGCCCTTGTCATCAGTACGCACTTCGATCAAGCGGTCTTGCGGGATGCCCTTGGCAAAATCCATGAAGTGAACTTTGCCCTCGCGGCGCACCGTGAGCCGCAGGTGTTTGCTCAGCGCGTTCACGCAGCTAACGCCCACGCCGTGCAGGCCGCCCGACACCTTGTAGCTGTTCTGGTTGAACTTGCCACCGGCGTGCAGCTCGGTGAGCGCAATCTCGGCGGCGCTGCGTTTGGGCTCGTGCTTGTCGTCCATCTTCACGCCCGTGGGGATGCCCCGGCCGTTGTCGATGACGCTGATGCTGTTGTCGCTGTGGATGGTGACGATGATGTCGTCGCAATGGCCAGCCAATGACTCATCGATCGAGTTGTCCACCACCTCAAACACCAAGTGATGCAGGCCTGTGCCGTCGGATGTGTCGCCGATGTACATGCCGGGGCGCTTGCGCACGGCCTCCAGGCCTTCCAGGATCTGGATGTCACTCTCGCCATAGGCGACGGACGCTTCGGCGCCCGTGGACGCCACGTAGCCCTCGGCCGAGGGCAACTCACGCTGGGTGACGCCGGCGCTGGGGGCGGCGGGCGCTGCGCTGGGGTTTTTGGGCTGGGTGGATTCGGTCATTGCGGGTCTTCCGGGCCGCGAGAGCGGCCGTCGTCATTCAAACTGGAGCCCCGCCTGGCGGGGGGCAGGGGGTGCGCCCTGGAACGGCATCAATGCCGATGCGGGTCTGACGCGAAGCGTCAGATCCTCATCGGCATCACCACGTACTTGAAGCCGGTTTGCTCAGGCACGGTGATCAGCGCGCTGGCGTTGCCGTCTTGCAGCTCGATCTTCACCATGTCCTGGCTGATGTTGGACAGCGCGTCCATCAGGTAGGTGACGTTGAAGCCCACCTCGATGGTGTCGCCGCTGTAGTCGATCTCGATCTCTTCTTTGGCTTCTTCTTGCTCGGCATTGCTGCTGGCAATGCGCAAGGTGCCCGGCTCGATGTTGAAGCGAACGCCCTTGAACTTGTCGCTGGTCAGGATGGCGGCGCGCTGCAAGCTGGCCAGCAGCGTGGTGCGGCCCAGGATCACGCTGTTTTTGTGGTTCTTGGGGATCACGCGGTTGTAGTCGGGGAACTTGCCCTCAACCAGCTTGGTGACGAACTCCATGCCCGAAAAACTGAACTTGGCCTGGTTGCCGGCAAAGCGCATTTCGATCGGGGTGTCTTCGTCGCGCAAAAGGCGCTGCAGCTCGAGCACGGTCTTGCGCGGCAAGATCACTTCTTGCTTCGGGATGTCGTGCTCGAGCTGCGATTGCGCCAGGCCCAAGCGGTGCCCGTCAGTGGCCACCAGCGTGAGCTGCTTGCCTTCGGCCACGAACAAGATGCCGTTGAGGTAGTAGCGGATGTCGTGCACCGCCATCGCAAAGTGCACCTGGTTGATCAGCGTTTTGAGCGTCTTTTGCGGCACCGAAAACGCCGGTCCGAAATCAACCGCTTCGTTGACCAGCGGAAAGTCATCGGCCGGCAGCGTTTGCAGCGTGAAACGGCTTTTGCCACCGGTCAGCGTGAGCTTGTTCTGCGCGGCGGTCAGGGTGACAAGTTGATCGGTCGGCAAAGCCCGCAGGATGTCTATCAACTTGCGCGCGCCCACGGTGGTGGCAAAGCTGCCGGCCTCACCGCCCAGCGTGGCCTGCGTGCGCACCTGGATCTCAAGATCACTGGTGGTGAACTCGATGTCGTCGCCGTTTTTGCGCATCAGCACATTGGCCAGGATGGGCAGGGTGTGACGTCGTTCCACGATGCCCGCCACGCTTTGCAGGGCTTCGAGCAATTTTTGTTGCGGCGCTTTTAGAACAATCATCTCTTCCTCTTGAACTGGTAGTTCTAGTGGGTGTTGGGGCTTTTTGTGAACAACCCTATTTTTACCTGTCTTTTCAACGCTTCAAGCCGGACTGAACCCTGTGGGCCAGGCGGCCTGTGCGAAGCACAAAACAGACAACAACTTTTGCGAAATCTTTGAGCCTGTGGATGACTGGGTGCTTGTCAAAACGTTGTGCACGTCGTTGTGCGTTGACAGCTTGGTCATCGTCTGGTCACGAAAACAGACCCGGCATTACCCCTTTAATGTCTGTTCAAGCACGTGCAATTGCTGGTTCAGCTCGGTGTCTTTGGTGCGGTCGCCGCCAATCTTGCGCACCGCGTGCAGCACGGTGGTGTGGTCGCGGCCGCCAAACAGCTCGCCGATTTCAGGCAGGCTTTTTTGCGTCATCTCTTTGGCCAAGTACATGGCAATCTGGCGCGGCTTGGCAATGCTGGCCGGACGCTTCTTGCTGTACATGTCGGCGATCTTGATCTTGTAAAAATCTGCCACTGTTTTCTGGATGTTCTCGACGCTGATCTGCCGGTTCTGGATCGACAGCAGGTCTTTGAGCGCCTCGCGGGCCAAGCCGATGTTGATATCTTTGTGGCTGAAGCGGCTGTAGGCCAGCACCTTGCGCAGCGCGCCTTCGAGCTCACGCACGTTGGCGCGCACGTTTTTGGCGATGAAAAAAGCCACGTCTTCGGGATCTCGGTGCCCTCGGCCAATGATTTGCGGATCAGGATGGCCACGCGCATTTCAAGCTCGGGCGGCTCGATGGCCACCGTCAGGCCGGCGTCAAACCGGCTGGTGAGCCGCTCATCGATGTCAATCAGGCCCTTGGGGTAGGTATCGCTGGTCATGATGATGTGGGCGCGCTTGGCCAGCAGGGCCTCAAACGCGTTGAAGAATTCTTCTTGGGTGCGGTCTTTGCCGGCAAAAAACTGCACGTCGTCGATCAGCAGCAAATCAAGCGAGTGGTACTTGGCTTTGAGCTCGTCAAACGTTTTGCGCTGGTAGTTTTTGACCACGTCGCTGATGAACTGCTCGGCGTGCAGGTACAGCACGCGGGCATCGGGCCGGTCTTTGAGCAGCGCGTTGCCCACGGCGTGGATCAAGTGCGTTTTGCCCAGGCCCACGCCGCCGTAGATGAACAGCGGGTTGTACATCACGCCCGGCGCACCTGCCACGTGCAGCGCGGCCGTGCGCGCCATCTGGTTGGCGCGGCCGGCCACCAGCGTGTCAAAGGTCAGCGCGGTATTGAGCTTGTGGCTGTTGGACGCCGGCGGCAGGTGGTAGCCCGGGCCCGAGCTGGGGTTGAGCAGGGCTTGGCCCGTGACCAACCCAGCCCCCGCCGGTGCAGGCACAGCGCCGTAGGAGCGCACGCTGGTGCTTTGCGACAAGGCCTGACCGTTGAGCAAAGCTGAGGCCCGCACGGGCGCGTTGCTGGGCAGCGGCCGCGCGGGTGGCATCTCGCGCGGCGCCAACGTGAGCTCAAGGCGCACCGGCCTGCCGGCAAGCTCAGCCAGGATGGTTTCGATGCGTTGGGCGTACTGCGACCGAATCCAGTCGAGCTTGAATCGGTTGGGCACGCGCACCTGCACCATCGCCCCGCCGGCGCCGTCATCAACGATGTCGGCGGGGGGCAGAGGGCGGATCCAGGTGTTGAATTGCTGTTCAGGCAGTTCGGTGGCGAGTTGATCGCACCCACGCTGCCAGAGGTCTGGGCTCATTGTGGACAAGTTGTTCTTGGAGCGGTCATATTGTAGGCCTCCAGGCCCGGTTTTATGGAAGTTATCCACAAGCTGTGCTGACGGAGGCGGGGCGGCACGGGTCAGCGGCTTGCCGCCTTACCGTTTGACCACCCCCGGTGTTTTTGCTCTAATGCTGGGTTCCCCGACGCGCGGCTGAGTTTTACTGCGCCCGGCAGGCAAGCCAAAACCATATCAAACAGCATTGTTTCAAGTGTTTCATTGCTTGAGCCGCAAAAGCTCAAGCGCCAAATGAGGCAGCACCTGAAGCGGCACTCTTTGACACCTCATGGCGTCGCCGGTATCCAGGGAATCCGTACTTGTGACAAATCTTCGGTAACTTAGGAATACACCATGAAGCGCACCTACCAGCCTTCCAAGACCCGCCGTGCCCGTACGCATGGTTTCCTCGTGCGCATGAAGACCCGTGGTGGCCGTGCCGTGATCGCCGCGCGCCGCGCCAAGGGCCGCAAGCGTTTGTCACAGGTCTGATCTTCAAGCCCTGACAGCCTGCCTTTCCAACCGCATCATCCGCAACGTCAACGCGGGCCCATCGGCGCCACAGGCCATGGTCGGATGCCTCTTGCGATCGGCCGATTTCCAGCGTGTGTTGGCTTTGCCGCCACGCTCACGAAGCACTCACTTCACCGTTCACCATGTGTCGGCGCGGCCGAGTGTGGCTAAAAAGCCCGTCAAAAAGCCAGCTGCTGAAAAGTTATCCACAGCTGATCCACTGAGTTGCCCACTGCCTGTGGATGACTCTGCCGATGACGCGCCGCAAGGCCATTGGTTAGGCCTTGTTGTGCCCAAGCGCCACGCCAAGCGGTCAGTCACTCGCAACCTGCTGAAGCGGCAGATGCGCACGGTGATGGCGGCGCAGGCTGGCAGCTTGGCGCCGGGTTTATGGGTGCTGCGCTTGAAGGCGCCTTTTGACCGCAAGCAGTTTTTGAGCCCCGCATCGCAGCCGCTGCGCGACAGGGCCCGTGACGAGCTCGTGCTGCTGTTGCAGCGCGCTGTCGCGCGGGCTTGAACGCGCGCTCAGGATCCGCCATGCCTGAACGCTCATCCATGCCATGAACCTGCCCGACCGCCTGCGCGCCTTGCCCCGGAAATTGCTGCAGGGGCTTGTGCACGGCTATCGCTACTTGCTCAAGCCCTGGCTGGGCAATGTGTGCCGCTACGAGCCGTCCTGTTCGGCCTATGCCTTGCAGGCGCTTGAGCGCCACGGCGCGGTCGCTGGCACTTACCTGGCGGCGCGTCGCATCCTGCGCTGTCATCCCTGGTGTGACGGCGGTTGCGACCCCGTGCCCGACGCACCACCTCTCTTGTTCACCCGTTTGCTTTCTTCGAAGACTCGCCCATGAACGACATGCGCCGCACCATCCTCTGGGTGGTGTTCTCCGTCTCGCTCGTCCTGTTGTGGGACGCCTGGAACAAGCACAACGGCAATGCGTCGATGTTCAGCCCCGCGCCCGCCAAAACAGTGGCCGCCGGCGCGGCGCCCGGTGCCATCTCAGCCGGTGGCGTGTTGGTGCCGGCAGCGGCGGGGGTGGCCCAGGCGGCGGCCTCTGCTGCGGCCGTGGGCGAAAAGGTCACCGTCACCACCGATCTGGTCAAGGCCACGCTGGACAGCAAGGGTGGCGATTTGGTGCACCTTGAGCTGCTCAAGCACACCGATCTGACCGACGCCAACAAGCACGTGGTGCTGTTTGACCAAACCGCCCAGCGCGTGTATCTGGCGCAGTCGGGCTTGTTCAGCACCCAGCCTGGCGTGAGCCTGCCCAATCATCTGACGGTGATGTCGGTGGTGCCCGGCGAGCGCACGCTGCGTGATGGCGCCAATACGCTGAACGTGACGTTTGAGTCGCCTGACGTAGGCGGCGTCAAGCTGATCAAAACCTACACGTTCACGCGTGGTGACTACACCGTGGCCGTGAGCCACACGCTGCGCAATACCTCGGCCGCACCGGTGTCGCCCAAGCTGTATTTGCAACTCTCGCGTGATGGCCGCGTTGAAGGCAATACCAGCGCCTTCATGGGCCCCACCGCCTACACCGGGCCGGCGATCTACACCGATGCCAGCCACTTTCACAAGGTGGAGTTCAGCGACATCGACAAGGCCAAGGCCGAATACGACAAGAGCGCCGACAACGGCTGGGTTGGCATGGTGCAGCATTACTTTGCCTCGGCCTGGCTGGTGAACGCCAAGTCGCCGCGTGAGTTTGCAGTCGACCGCATCGACGCCAACCCCAGCAACTTCAACTTGCCGCTGTACCGCGTGCAGATGGTGTTTCCGCTGGGCGAGCTGGCGCCGGGCGCCGAGCAAAAACATGAGTCGGTGTTGTTTGCCGGGCCGCAAGAAGGCAAGAAGCTCGAAACCCTGGCCCCCGGCCTGGACCTGATCAAGGACTACGGCTGGCTCACCATCCTGGCGCGGCCGCTGTACTGGCTGCTTGATCAACTGCACAGCCTGATCGGCAACTGGGGCTGGGCCATCGTGGTGCTGGTGGTGATGCTGAAGATTGCGTTCTACGCGCTCAATGCCCACGCTTACCGGTCGATGGGCAAGATGAAAGCCATCAACCCCAAAGTGATGGAGATGCGCGAGCGCTACAAAGACAAGCCGCAGCAGATGCAGACCGAGATGATGCGCATCTACCGCGAAGAAAAGGTCAACCCGCTGGGCGGCTGCTTGCCGATCTTTGTGCAGATGCCGTTTTTCATCGCGCTGTACTCGGTGCTGCTGTCCACGGTTGAAATGCGCAACGCACCGTGGATCGGCTGGATCCACGATCTGTCGACCAAAGACCCGTTGTTCATCCTGCCGCTGCTGATGACGGCCAGCACCATGTTCCAGACCTGGCTCAACCCCACGCCGCCCGATCCGGTGCAGGCCAAGATGATGTGGATCATGCCGCTGGTGTTCTCGGTGATGTTCTTCGTGTTCCCGTCCGGCCTGGTGCTGTATTGGCTGACCAACAACGTGCTGGGCATTGCGCAGCAGTGGTTCATCAACAAGCAGTTGGGCCTGAACCAAACCAGGTAGGGCTTGGCCGCAGCCCGCGAGCCGCGAGCTGAGTTGCGGCGCTTGCCGTGATGGGCTGCACGGTGCGGCTTGTCAAGCGCTCAAGCGCGGTGTTGACCTGGCGTGCTGGCGGCCGATGATGAGGTGTCAGGGGTCTGGATGGCTGGAAATCCAGGCTGCTCTCACCGATCAATGCGGGGATCATCGGCGCTGCCCAGCACCGGTTTTGGAGCGTGAGCTAGGGGCACTCACGCGAGGGTCTCGGCGCTCCACCCCGCGCCATCTTCAGCGGCACGCGGCCGCGCGGCCCGCCGGGCCGCCAGCGCCTGCGCATGGATAACAATCCACCCGGTGTCGCTGCACCTACAACAAAACCCCATCGTCGCCATCGCCACCGCCCCCGGGCGCGGAGCGGTCGGCATCGTGCGCGTTTCGGGCCGCCACATCGCGCCGCTGGTGGCGGCTTTGTGTGGCCGCAGCTTGCCGCCGCGTCAGGCCTGCTACGGCCCGTTCAAGGCGGCAGATGGCCAGGCCATCGACCAAGGTTTGGCGCTGTGGTTTCCGGCGCCGCAGTCGTATACCGGCGAGGACGTGCTGGAGCTGCAGGCCCACGGCGGCCCGGTGGTATTGCAGCTGTTGCTGGCGCGCTGCCTGGAGGCGGCGGCCGAGCTCGATGCCGGCACCGGCACGCAGCGCCTGCCGGGTTTGCGCCTGGCCGCGCCCGGTGAATTTACCCAGCGCGCGTTTCTCAATGACAAGCTCGACCTGGCGCAAGCCGAGGCCGTGGCTGACCTGATCGAGGCCAGCACCGAGGCGGCGGCGCGCTCGGCCGGGCGCTCGTTGTCGGGCGCGTTTTCACACGAGATCGAGGCCTTGCGGCAGCGCATCGTGCGCCTGCGTTTGTTGGTGGAAGCCACGCTCGATTTCCCTGAAGAAGAGATCGATTTTTTGCAGCAAGCCGATGCCCTGGGCCAGCTTGACGCCATCGACGCCACCTTGGCTGGTGTGATGGCGCGCGCCCGCCAAGGCGCGCTGCTGCGCGAGGGTTTGCAAGTGGTGCTGGCCGGCCAGCCCAACGTCGGCAAAAGCTCCTTGCTCAACGCCTTGGCCGGCGCCGAGCTGGCCATCGTCACCGCCATCCCCGGCACCACGCGCGACAAGGTCAGCCAGACGATCCAGATTGAAGGCGTGCCGCTGCACGTGATCGATACCGCCGGCTTGCGCGGCGACGTTGATGCCGTCGACGAGGTGGAACGCATTGGCATTGGCCGCAGCTGGGCTGCCATAGCCGAGGCCGATGCGGTGATTTTTTTGCATGATTTGACGCGGCGTGGCCAGCCTGACTACGAAGCCGCCGAGGCGGCAATTGCCCAGCGCCTGGCCGCCACGGGTGTCACGCGTATCGTGCACGTGCACAACAAGGCCGATAGCGCCATAACGCCTGACATGGGCGGCCTGACGGGCAGGGGTGACGGTGACATTGTGCTGTCGGCGCGCACCGGCGCCGGGCTCGATACGCTGCGCCTGGCGCTGCTGCAACGCGCGGGCTGGCAAGCCACCACCGAGGGCGTGTTCATCGCGCGCAAGCGCCATGTGCAGGCCTTGCAACGCACGGCGGCGCACCTGAGCCTGGCGCGCGACCATGCCGTGCCCCACGGCGCTGGCCAGGCTACCAGCAACACCACCAGCGACGCCGCGCTCGACCTGTTTGCCGAAGAGCTGCGCCTGGCCCATGACGCCTTGAGCGAGATCACCGGCGCGTTCACCTCCGATGATTTGCTGGGCGAGATTTTCGGCAACTTTTGCATCGGCAAATAGCCTCGCAGCCGACCGCCATGTCGGCGCTCGGCGCCCTGGGCGTCAAGCCAAGTTAGTCGCTCCATGGACTGTCGCGGCGCTGGGCAGGGTGCTGCGCCCTGCGCGCGCTCACCGCTTTGATGGTCGGGCGCACCGACCCCAAGCCGGGTGAGCCCTTGCTTGACCCCAGCTGCGGCACCGGCGGTTTTTGCACCTGCGCCAGCCGCCACATGCGTGACCTCAATAGTGAAGCAGCGCGGCGAAGTCGCCTCCTTAAAGCGGTGATCAAAACCGCTCTCACTTCCCCTAAAGAAGTGGGGCAGGCGGCGTGACGCCACCTGGATTGGCTCCGAAAGTCGCCCCGGCGCAGGCCCGACCCAAAGCCCGGCAGGCTCCTGAGCCGTCGGTCTCCCGAAGCTCGCGGCGCTGATCGTCGGCCTGGCGCTGCTGGCCAGCGCTGCGATCAGGCTGTGGTTCTCGTGGCGGCAGATCGTGTCCCAGCTCGACGCGCTGCAGGCCGAGAAGGCGCATGCCGCCGCCGCTCACATCAAACGTTACCTGCTCGAGATCGACCACGACATCGGCTGGACCGCCTTGCCGCGCATCGACGCCGCCAGCGACCCGGTCGAACGGCGCCGCCTCGACTACCTGGACCGCCTGGTTGCTACTGG
>JAYWDK010000417.1:0-9371 GCA_043779845.1 Betaproteobacteria bacterium
GCCCGGGCTACGAGAGTGAACTGGCCTTGTCGGCCGTGGTCGACACCTTGCGCGTGCGCGGCCGCGCCGATGGTTTTGACCCCCGGCGCGGCTGCCTGGAAGAGATCAAGACGATCCGCGGCGAGCCCGACGCGCTGCCCGACAACCGCCGCCACCTGCACTGGGCCCAGCTTGAAACCTACGGCGCGCTGTTTTGCCAGGCGCGCGGCCTGGCCGAGCTGCACCTGGCGCTGGTCTACGTCGATGCCAATACGCAAGCCGAAACCGTGCAACGGCAGCTTTTCAGCGCGGCCGATCTGGCGGCCCGGTTCAGCGCGCGCTGCCGCCAGTTTCAGGCCTGGGCGCAGCAAGAATCCGCCCACCGCAGCGCGCGCGACACCGCTTTGGCCAGGCTGCCGTTTCCGCCCGGTGAGTTCAGGCCGGGCCAGCGCGCGCTGGCCGAGGCGGTGTACCGGGCCGCCGTCAACCAGCGCTGCCTGCTGGCCCAGGCGCCCACCGGCAGCGGCAAAACACTGGGCACGCTGTACCCCTTGCTGCGCGCCATGCCGGGCCAAAAGCTCGACAAGATCGGCTACCTCACCTGCAAAAACACCGGCCGCATCACCGCACTTGACGCGCTGGCCCAGCTGCGGCTGGCCACACCGGGCCGCCATCTGCGCGTGCTGGCCCTGGTGGCCAAAGCGTCAGCCTGCGAGCACCCCGACAAAGCCTGCCACGGTGATGCCTGCCCCTTGGCCCGGGGTTTTTATGACCGCCTGCCCGCCGCCCGAGCCGAGGCCGTGCAACTGGGCTGGCTGGACCCTAACGCCCAACGCGACGTGGCGCTGCGCCACGGCATCTGCCCGTATTACCTGGGCCAGGAGTTGCAGCGCTGGGTGGACGTGCTGGTGGGCGACGTGCACCACATGTTTGACCCCAACGGCGGGCTTTTTGGGCTGACGCAGGCGCTGGGTTGGCGCTTGGGCCTGCTGGTGGACGAGGCCCACAACCTGGTCGACCGCGCCCGGCAAATGCACGGCGCCGCGCTGGGCCTGGGCCAGCTGCGCGCGGCGTTGGCTGCGGCGCCTGCCGCCCTGCGCCCGCCCATTGACCACCTGCTGCGCGCGGCCACCGAGGCGGCCAACGCGCAAGCCACCGACTACGCCGCGCACGCCACCGTGCCCGATGCGGTAAGCCAGGCCTTGCAAGCGCTGAACGCCGCCCTGGGCGAGCACTTGCAGCGCATGCCCCTGGCCACCGGGGGACTGCTGGCTTTTTACTTTGAGGCACTGCGCTTTCAGCGGGCGATCGACCGGTTTGG
The DNA here is from genome assembly GCA_043779845.1 of Betaproteobacteria bacterium. GTDB lineage: Bacteria > Pseudomonadota > Gammaproteobacteria > Burkholderiales > Burkholderiaceae_C > Pseudaquabacterium. The sequence continues at coordinate 1,301 of JAYWDK010000417.1, forward strand.
GCCGCACTCGGTGTTTGACATCCAGCGCGAGCCATCACCGCCTGGCCCCGAGACGCTCCCCCAAGGCCTTGGGCCGCAACGTGAGCTTGGCATGGCCGAAAGCCTGCTCGGCACGCCCATCGACGCCACGTTCTCGATCCGCAACGTGGTGCCTGCGGGCTTTTTGCGGCCACGCTTTGCGGCCTGCCACACCGTGACGCTTTTTTCAGCCACGCTGGCGCCCCAGGCCTACCAGCGTGACCTGCTGGGCCTGCCCGAGAACACCGCCTGGATCGACCTGCCGTCGAGTTTTCCGCCTGAAAACCTGCGCGTGCAGATCGCCGACCGCGTGTCCACCCGCTACCCGCACCGCCAGGCCTCGCTCAACGTCTTGGTCGACCTGATGGCGCGGCAATTTGCCGAGCAGCCGGGCAACTACCTGGCGTTTTTCAGCAGCTTTCACTACCTGGCGCAAGCGGCTGCCGGCCTGGCCGAGCGGCACGGCGCGGTGCCGCAGTGGCAGCAGGCAAGGCAGATGGATGACGCGGCGCGGCGCGGCTTTTTGGCGCGTTTCAACCCGGCGGGCCAAGGCATTGGTTTTGCGGTGCTGGGCGGTGGGTTTGCCGAGGGCGTGGACCTGCCGGGCACGCGCCTGATTGGCGCTTTTGTGGCCACGCTGGGCCTGCCGCCGGTGTCGCCGGTGCTGGATCAGTTTCGCGACCGGCTGGACGCGATGTTTGGCCCCGGGCATGGTTACGCCGACCTGGTGCCCGGCCTGCAAAAAGTGGTGCAAGCGGCTGGCCGGGTACAGCGCTCACCCACGGATCGCGGCTGGCTGTGGCTGATCGACGACCGCTACCGCCGGCCCGAGGTGCAGGCCTTGCTGCCCGCGTGGTGGCGCATTGAGCGCCCGACAGGCACCTAGTCAGCCGACACCCGCACCGGAAAGCGCCGCCGGCCAAAACCGGCTTCAAGGCGCGGCGCAAAGTGGCCAGCAATGTGCGTGCCGCAGTGGGGGCAACCCCCTTGGGCGTCCAGCCCGTAGCGCAGCACGGCGTGCCAGTCGCGCTCGATCAGCTTGGCCTGGCAGCCCGGGCAAAACGTGCTGCCACCCTCGGCGTCATGCACGTTGCCGGTGTAAACAAAGCGCAGGCCGTTGGCCAGGGCAATGCGGCGCGCGCGCGTCAGCGTGGCGGCGGGCGTGGCCGGCACGTCGCCCATCTTGTAATCGGGGTGGAAAGCGCTGAAGTGCAGCGGCACGTCGGGCCCCAGGTGCTCGGCAATCCAGCGTGTCATCAGGTCCAGCTCGGCGCTGCTGTCGTTCAGGCCCGGGATCAAGAGCGTGGTGATCTCCAGCCAGCAGTGGGTGTTGTGGCGGATGTGTTGCAGCGTGTCGAGCACAGGCGCCAGGTGCGAGCCGGTTTGCTGCTGGTAAAACTGTTCGGTGAAGGCCTTCAGATCCACATTGGCTGCATCCATTTTGTCGAAGAAGGCTTGCCGCGGCACCGGGTGGATGTAGCCCGCCGTCACGGCCACGGTTTTGAGGCCCAACGCGTGGCAAGCGTCGGCGGTGTCCATGGCGTACTCGGCAAAAATCACCGGGTCGTTGTAGGTGAAGGCCACGCTGGCCGCGCCGCTGGCCAAGGCCGCCTCGGCAATGCGCCGGGGTGAGGCAACATCTTGCAGCCTGTCCATCTCGCGGCTCTTGGAGATGTCCCAGTTCTGGCAAAACTTGCAGGCCAGGTTGCAGCCGGCCGTGCCAAACGAGAACACGCTGGAGCCCGGCAAAAAATGATTGAGCGGCTTTTTTTCGATCGGGTCAAGGCAAAAGCCCGAGCTGCGGCCGTAGGTGGTCAGCACCATCTGATCGCCCACCCGCTGACGCACAAAACACAGGCCACGCTGGCCCTCGTGGAGCTTGCAGTCACGCGGGCACAAATCACACTGGATGCGGCCGTCGGGCAGCGCGTGCCACCAGCGGGCGGCGGGGGTGGCAGTGGTGGCGGCGGGGCCAGAGCCGGCTTCGGTTTGCGGCGTGTCCATGCTCAGGCCACGCTCAGGCTGGCGTCGACAAAGCTGCGCACCCGGTAGCGCGACAACCGCACGTCCGGCGCCCAAAAATCGGCCGGCAGGCCGGCCTTGCGCTTGAGCGCGGCCAAGAAGCTGGCGGCGTCGGGCAGCTGCTGCCACACCTGCGGCAGCAGCGTGGCGCGGGCGCCGCGCCACTCAAAAATAACACCGTCGATGCCTGGGCGCAAAGCGGCCACGGCCACGGCTTCGTCCTCGCTGCGCGCGGCCAGCGGCTCGGCGGGCGACAGCAAGGACACCTCCACCCGCACACCCGGCCACTCGTGGGCGCGCAGGGGCGCAAAACGGGTGTCTTCAAACGCGGCTGCCAGGGCATTGGCGCGCACGTCGTCGCCCAGCGCACGCACCGCCTCCAGCCGGCCCACGCAACCGCGCAACTGGCCGTCGGCACCGTGCAGCGTGACAAAGGTAGCGCCGAGCTGGCTGAGCGCGGGGTGATCGGGCACGGGGCCGGCCAGCGGATCCGCCAGCGACACCGCGCCGCCTGCGGGCCGGGACTCAGGCGGCGCGCCAGCCACCGACGGCAACAGGCCCAGGGCCCGGGCGATGTTGTGCCGCGCTGCAGCCACCAGCGAGCGGCCAAGGGCGTGATCGGCGGCATCAACGGCGTCAGCGTCGGTGGCGTCAGACACATCAGCGGCGCACGCCGTGCCCGCCGCGTCTGGCTTGCTCAACTCGCCCGCCGTGCCGAAGTGGCTGGCGTTGCTGGCCTCGCTGATCTCGTGCGCTTCCCCGTGCTGGCGCGAGCCGTCACCCTGAGGCGCGGGCGGGTGGTCAAACGCGATCGCGCCGTAGCCCACCACGCGCGCCCGGTCAGCGGGGGTGGCGCCGGCCGTGTCGCCCGACGTGCATTGGCCCAGCGCGCGTGGCAACAAACCGTGGTGGCGCGCGGCCAGCGCCGCGCCGTTCAGGGGCGCGGCGCCGCAGGCTTCTTCGCCGTGCAGGTCAGTGGCAAAGTGCAGCACACGCTGCACGGTGGCGTGGTCACGGGCCTGGGCCATCGTGAGCCCCCGAGGCCGACGACACACGTCGTCCGCCCCCCGAGGGGGATGAGTCAAGTGGCCAAGCAACATTGACTCAGGCGGCAAAGGCGTCCCAGCCCTCCCACACGGGGCTGGGCTGGGCGCCGCCGGCCCGCCGCGACTGAATCACCGGCCCGATGCGCAGCCAAAATTGCTGCGCCACTTCCAGCAGCAAGGCCATGAAACACTGCGCACCACGCGCCAATTCGGGCGGGTAGCTTGAAAACAAACCCTCACTGAGCACGGCCAGGCGCTGAACCGCCGTTGGATGGCTGCCGCCCGTCTCGGTGGCCGCGCGCCGCACCCTGTCAGTCAGTGTTTGTGGCTCACCCGTCAATGCCGCGCCGCGCGCCATCTCAACCATCAGCGCGGAGATCAAAAACAGCGTGGCACCCATCGGACGCACCGGCGGTGGCAGGCCTTGCCGGGCCAACGCGGTATCGGCCATGCGCCAGCCCAATCGGTCGGCCTCGATCTCCTGCGCCTGCGATGCGGCAAAGCTGCTGGCCGCCGGCCCGTCAAGGTGACCCAGCAGGATATGGGCGTACTCGTGCGCCATGAGAAACGCCATGGCGCCCTCGCGCAGGTGCTCCGCCAGGCTGAAAGCGTCTGGCCGGTAAGCGGGCAAGTTGGGCGGCGGCACGCCCTGAAAGACAAAAGCACACAAGGTGTCGGACAGGGCTTTGACGGGCGCCGAATCGCCCCAACGGATGGCCTGCGCCAGCGGCGGGTCAGGCTCGCCCAAGGCGTGGCCTTGTGCCAGCGCCTGCGCACGCGGCCCGTCGATCGCGTCGGCGAAGGCGTTGCTGAAGTGGTAGAAAAAGTCAAAAAAGGCCGGCTCAAAAACAATCACAAAACCGGCGTCGCCGGGCGCTCGCATCGCCCGCGCGTTGATCTCGCCGGTGGGCAAGGTGCTCACCAAAATACGGCCACGCAAAGCCTTCAAGCGCTCAACACGCTCACCGTGGCTGATATCAGCCAGGCGCTCGATGATCCCACGCGTGCGCTCCAGGATCAGCGTGTGCTGCGGGTTCACCTCGGGCGGGGCAAGCGCGCGCGCCGCGTCCAGCGTCTCGGGCGACACAGCGTGGCCGTCCACCTGCGCCACGTTGTTGCGCAGTTGCCCCACCAAGTTGGGCGCATGCGCGGGGTCCAGCCCACTCGCCGTGAAGGCTTGCGCCAGGCTTTGCTCAACAGCGCCACCCGGCGCCAGCGCGGCCTTGGACGCCGCGTCACGCGCCGCGCTGGCCTGCGCTGAAAAATCAGGCAGCGCGCGGCCCAGTTGTTTGCTGGACGCACGCCGAAGCAGGCTGAGCCAACGCGTGCTGGCGTCGAGGCCGGCATTCATTCGTCGCCGCCCGCAGCCTTGGCCGGCGCCTTCGGGCAGATCGCGTTGACACCCGCCCGGGCCACGATCACCGCCAGGGCACCCATCGCCAGCGCGCTCACGGGCACCACCGCCGCAGGCGTTAGCGCCAAGGGCAGCAAGGCCGTGCCCAGCGTTTTGGCAATGGTGCCAAGGTCATCGGACACCGAACGCAAGGCCGGGCAGATGCGATTGATGACACCGGGGTCGCGGCGCAGGCGTTCGGCCGCCGCCTTGGCCTCGGCGATGTCCGGATCGGCGGGCGCCGCATGGCCAAAATCCTGGGCACGGCGCGCATCACCCAGCGCATCGGCAAGCTCAATGCGCTCGGCGGCGGCAACAACCTCGTCCAGAAAGGCCTGTTCTTGAAATGTCGGCATGGTGTCTCCGCCAAAGGCTGGGGTTTGTGGGAGACAACAGCCTAGCGCGAACCGCCTGTGATCAGCCCAAAAATCGCAGTACCCTCTGACCCACGTCACGGCCAGCTCGCATCTGCTGCGAACCAGCCGCACGCACGGCTTGACCTCGGAGCCTGTCAAACCACAGCACGCGCCAAACCAAAGCCAGGTTCAAGCCTTCAAACCTCAATTAGGAGATAACCCGTCATGCCTCTCACCTCACGGCCGCTGTTTGCACTGCTGCTGGCCGCAGTGCTTGGGTTGGGCCCGTTGTCGGCCGAGGCGCAATTGCGCCATGGCGGCCATGGCGGCCATGGCGGCGGGCGCAGCGGTTATGGTCAGGGTTATTGGGGGCCTGGGCCGTTTTGGGGCGGCTTGGGTGGCTTGAATATTGGCATTGGCATTGGTTTGGGCGCCATTGCCTTTGGCGGCCCCGCCTACCCGGTCTACCCCGGCGCTTACGTGGTGGCAGCGCCGCAGCCGGTGGTTTATGACAACCCACCGATCGTGCCTGGCCAGGCAGTGCAGGCCGCCGTGCCCGAGCCGATCATTTACCCCAGAAACGGCCAGAGCGCCGATCAAACTGAAGCCGACCGGCGGGATTGCAACCGCTGGGCAACCACGCAACCCAGCGCGATGGCCGAGGCCTCGGTGTTTCAGCGGGCCAGCCTGGCGTGCATGGATGGCCGAGGGTATACCTTGAGATAGCCGCTGGGCGCAGCGTAAATGCCCGCGCGCCAGTTTTAGGGTGTAGTCACCGCCAACATTCTGAGAATGTCAGCGGGTATTCAAACCATCAGACCAGGAAGTCTTCGATTTTTGCGCCACTGGCCAAAGCCGCCCGCAGCCATTTTGGTTGCAAACCACGGCCGGTCCAGGTCTCGCTCGTGGCAGCGTTGCGATACTTGATCGCCACTTTTGACGGCGGCTTGGGCTCACCCGCCACGCGCGGCGCGGCGGCGCGGCCACCGATGTCGGCGAGGCTGAGGCCAAACTCGGCCATCAAGGTCTTGACTTTTGCAATTGCAGTACTGCGTTCTTCGCGCTGAATCTCAGCGATCTTCAATTCCAGTTCGGCTTGTTGTGCCAGCAGTGCTTGCAGTGTGGACATACTTTTTGCTCGGTCAGTAAAGGGAGAGCCAAGTGTATTGCAGATACCGGCCCGCCCTTGCGCCCGTGCCAACTAAAACCTGAATCACCATGCCCCACCATAAATTACGCATTTGTTTGGCCTTGATGATGACGGCTGCGGCGCTGGCGGGCTGCTACCTGCCCAAACCCGTGAACCACGCCGAGCTGCGCATTTCAAGCGAGGGCCAATACGCCTTCAATGGTTTGCCGGTGCAGCCGCAAAACCTGCAATTGGCGCTGGATGCTGCAAAACGACCGGGCCAGGATTTGATCGTTCAAATCGAGGCGGCGCCAACCGCGAATCTGGTGTTTGTACGCCGCGCCATCGACACCGTGAAATTGGCCCACGCCAGGGTGGCATTCACCAAAGACTACACGCCTCAGTAAGGCCGATCATGCCCGTGCGCCGCCGCAAAATGGCCAGCGCGGGCCCGCGCCAGCAAACTCAAATCGCGGATTCAAGGGGACGCGCCAGTGCTCTGGCCTTTTTGATGAACGCCGACTTGAGCTGCATGGCGCCGAAGCCATCAATCTTGCAGTCGATGTCGTGGTCGCCTTCGATCAGGTGAATGTTCTTGGCCTTGGTGCCCACCTTGACGACCGACGATGTGCCCTTGATCCTGAGAACCTTGATCAGCGTGACCGAGTCACCGTCTTGCAAGGTATTACCGTAAGCGTCTTTCCAGACGCGCTGGGCTTCAACGGCATCTGCGGCAGCGGTGCTCCCGCAGTCGCCAGCGGCCCGGTGCGCCAGGGCCTCGTCAGCGGCGGTACAGCAGCCGATGGCATAGTTCCCGGGATCGGGCACCAACGCGACGCCACAGGCTCGCCGCAGGCAGCACAAACTGAAGCCCTCAACACGGAGAACCGTTTATGACGACCAAGCAGCCCACGATCATCTACACCCTCACCGATGAAGCGCCCCTGCTGGCGACTTGCGCCTTTTTGCCCATCATCCGCGCCTTCACGGCGCCGGCCGGCATCAACGTCACCACCAGCGACATCTCGGTGGCGGCGCGCGTGCTGGGCGAGTTCAGCGACTACCTGACCGACGCGCAAAAAGTGCCCGACAACCTGGCCGAACTGGGCCGGCTCACGCTGGAGCCCGACACCAACATCATCAAACTGCCCAACATCAGCGCGTCGCAGCACCAGCTGATCGCCGCCATCAAAGAGCTGCAGGCCTGCGGCTACAAGCTCCCCGATTTCCCTGAAAACCCGACCACGGACGAAGAAAAGTCGATCCGCGCGCGCTACAGCAAGAGCCTGGGCAGCGCCGTCAACCCGGTGCTGCGTGAAGGCAACTCCGACCGCCGCGCGCCGTTGGCCGTGAAGCGTTTTGCCCGCAAGAACCCGCACTCGATGGGCGAATGGAGCCAGGCCTCACGCACCCACGTGGCCACCATGAGAACCGGCGATTTTTACCACGGTGAAAAGTCGATGACGCTGGACAAGGCGCGCGACGTGCAGATGGAGCTGCTCACCCAGAGCGGCAAAACCGTGGTGCTCAAGCCCCGGGTATCGCTGCTGGCCGGCGAGATCATCGACAGCATGTTCATGAGCAAAAAAGCACTCTGCGACTTTTATGAACACGAGATGGAAGACGCCCGCAAGACCGGCGTGATGTTCTCGCTGCACGTCAAGGCCACCATGATGAAGGTCTCGCACCCCATCGTGTTTGGCCACGCCGTGCGCATCTTCTACAAAGAGGCGTTTGAGAAGCATGGCAAGCTGTTTGACGAGCTGGGCGTCAACGTCAACAACGGCATGGTCAATCTGTACGACAAGATCGCCACCCTGCCTGAATCCAAGCGCGAAGAAATCGCCCGTGATCTGCACGCCTGCCACGAGCACCGGCCCGAGCTGGCGATGGTGGATTCAGCCAAGGGCATCACCAACCTGCACGCGCCCAACGACGTGATCGTCGACGCGTCGATGCCGGCCATGATCCGCATCGGCGGCAAGATGTGGGGCGCCGATGGCCGCCCGAAGGACACCAAAGCGGTGATCCCCGAGAGCACGTTTGCCCGCATCTACCAGGAGATGATCAACTTCTGCAAGACCAACGGCAACTTTGACCCGGTGAC
>JAYWDK010000418.1:0-9360 GCA_043779845.1 Betaproteobacteria bacterium
ACTCGTTGTGTGGCTTGGCCACACGCCTCGTCGACGTCTAGCCCGGCACCGAAACTCTCCCCGGCGCGGGCCCGACCCCAAGCCCGACAGGCTCCTAGACACCTTGCCCCATGCAAATCACCATCAACCACCAAACCCATCAGTTGCCTGCGGGGGCCACACTGGCCGACGCCATCGAGCTACAGCAAGCCCGACCGCCCTTTGCGGCGGCTGTGAACCTGCAGTTTGTGCCCCGGGCCGCCTACGCGCAGCACCTGCTGCAAGACGGTGACCACATTGAAATCATCGCGCCCATCACGGGCGGTTGAAAGCCCGCCCACCATGACCACCCCCATGCAAATCCCATCCGATCCGCTGCTGCTTTATGGCGAGCACTTTGCCAGCCGATTGCTGCTGGGCACATCGCGCTACCCGTCGCCGGCCGTGCTGGAGGCGGCGGTGCGCCTCGCCCAGCCGGCCATGATCACCGCGTCGTTGCGCCGGCAAATTGCACCGGGGCAGGGCGGCGGGGACGGCGGGGGTGTCGGCTCTGGTGGCCAGGATGGCGGGCAGGGCTTTTGGCAAATGCTGCAAGCGCTGCACGTGCCGGTGCTGCCCAACACCGCCGGCTGCCACAGCGTGCAGGAGGTGGTGACCACCGCGCACATGGCGCGTGAGGTGTTTGACACCCTATGGATCAAGCTTGAGCTGATTGGCGACGACTACAGCTTGCAGCCCGACACGCTGAACCTGCCCGAGGCGGCGCGCCGGCTGGTGCAGGACGGCTTCAAGGTGCTGCCCTATTGCACCGAAGACCTGGTGCTGTGCCAGCGCTTGGTCGACGTGGGCTGCCAGGCGCTGATGCCCTGGGCCGCGCCCATTGGCACCGGCCGGGGCCCCACCAACCCCTACGCCCTGCGGCAACTGCGTGAGCGCATCAGCGTGCCGCTGATCGTGGATGCCGGCCTGGGCCTGCCGTCACACGCCTGCCAGGTGATGGAGTGGGGCTTTGATGCCGTGCTGCTGAACACGGCAGTGGCCCAGGCCCAGCAGCCCGTACTGATGGCCGCAGCCTTTGCCGACGCAGTGCGCGCCGGCCGCGGCGCTTTTCAAGCCGGCGCCATGCGTGCGCAGGACAGCGCACAACCCAGCACCCCCGTGATCGGCACGCCGTTCTGGCACCACCCGTGAGAGGCGTTGACAACATGATGGAGCCGCGTATGAACACCACCTTGCTAAGCCCCATGGCACGCGACATTGTTTTGGCCCACGTGGCCAAGCTGGCGCTGCCGATGGACGAGGCTGGCGATGCCGACCCAGGCGCCGCCGGAGATGCCACCGGAGCTGCCGACCAATCGGGCCACCCAGCCAAGCCCACCGGCGCCACCGACCCCATCTACGCAGCCGCCCTGCAGGCCGCCCGCGCCCTGGGCTTCATCTGGGCCGACGCCCACTGCGTGGCGCGGGCCTGGCAGCAGCAAAGCCAGCGGCGCGGCCAGTTCAACGCGGCCGATTGGCCCACCGACCCGGCCGATTTTGGCCACCCGCCCTGGCCCCGGCTTGACGCGTTTGCCCCCTGCCCCAAGCAGCTGGGCCTGTACGCGGTATTGCCGGATGCAGCCTGGGTGGGGCGCCTGGCGCGCGCCGGTGTGCCCACGCTGCAACTGCGCTTCAAATCCAGCGACCCCAGCCTGGTGCGGGCCGAGGTGCAAGCCGCCGTGGCCGCCGTGCAAGCCACCCCCGCCCGGCTGTTCATCAACGACCACTGGCGCGAGGCCATCAATGCTGGCGCCTACGGCGTGCACCTCGGCCAGGAAGACCTGGACCAAATCAGCGAGCCCGACTTGCAGGCGATCCGCGCGGCGGGCCTGCGCCTGGGCCTGAGCACCCACGGCTACGCCGAGATGCAACGAGCCGACGCGCTCAGCCCCAGCTACATCGCCATGGGCGCGGTATTTGCCACCACGCTCAAGGCCATGGCCAGCGTGCCGCAAGGCGTGGGCCGGCTCGGCATGTATGCGCGCTTGATGCGGCGGCACTCGCTGGTGGCCATTGGCGGCATCGACGCCCAGCGCGTCGACGCCGTGCTGGCCACCGGCGTGGGCGCAGTTGGGGTGGTGCGCGCCCTGATCACCGCCGACTCACCGGAGCAAGCCGCTGCGGCACTGGGCCAGCGCCTGTCGCAGCGCCGAAAGCAGCGCCTGAAGCAGCGCCTTTGACGCGGCAATCACGGGCGCGCGCGCCTGCCTGTCGACAAAGCCATCCACCTGGGAAAACTCGCTTGAACCGGGCTCGGCGCTTGCACAAAATCCCCGGGCTCGCAGGCTGCGAGCCAACCTTCAAAGGGATCGAACATGACTCAAAATTTCAAGCGTTTTGTCGCTGGCGCGGCGCTGCTGGCGTGTGCCGGCGTCATCGTGGCGCAGCCCTCGGCGCTCACGCGCACGCTGGTCACCAAGGCCGACGTGTCGCTGCCTGGCCTTGAGGCGGTGATCGCCCGGGTTGAGGTGGCGCCCGGTGGCGTGGCGGGCTGGCACACCCATCCCGGCGAGGAGATCAGCTACATCCTCGAAGGTGAAGCCACGCTGCAAGTGGCCGGCCAGCCGCCGCGCAAGGTCGCGGCCGGTGAGGGCTTTGTGATCCCCGCCGGCGTGGTGCACAGCGCCAAGAATGACGGTGCCACTGCGGTCAAACTGGTGGGCGTGTATGTGGTCGAGAAGGGCAAGCCGCTGGCGTCGCCCGCGTCAGCGCCAGCGCAATAAGCCGCGCGCCAGACGCAAACCTGACGCAACAAATACGCGCCTAGTTTGGTTGAGCCGCCTGCGCCCGTGCCAGGCGCGGGCGCAGCGTCAAAGCAAACAGCGCCGCGCTGGCGGCCAGCGTCCACACGATCACGGCGCCCGAGGGCAAGTCCAGCAAGGCCGACCAGGCCAGGCCCAGCGCGTAGCCCACAACGCCCAGCCCATACGCCCAGGCTTGCCGGCTGCGCCCGGGCAGGCCACGCGTGCCCAGCGCGGGGATGATCAGGCTCGAGAACACCAGGTACACGCCCACCAGTTGCACCGACGCCGTGACCGCCAGCGCAAAAACGCCGTAAAACCCGAAGCGCCCCAGCCGGCCCACCCAACCCAGCACTAGTGCGGCCAACAGCACGGCCGACACACCCGCCAGCCACAGCAGCTGCGTGGTATTGACCCACAAAATTTGCCCCACCAGCAGCTCTTTCAGGTGCTCGCCACCGTGTGGGTTGCCCGACAGCAGCAGGATGCCTGCGCAGGCGGCCAGGATGAACATCACGCCGATCAGCGCCTCTTGCTGCTCGGGCGCGCGCCGCTCGGTCCAGGTCAGCAGGGCTGCGCCCAGCAGTGCGGCGCACACCGCTGCCCCCTGCACCGCCAGGCCGCCCTCGGGCAAGCCCATGGCGTTGGCGGCGATCACACCCAGCCCGGCAATCTGGGCAATCGCCAGGTCAATGAAGACGATGCCACGGTTGAGCACCTGCATGCCCAGCGGCACATGCGTGGCCAGCACCAGCAGGCCGGCGATCAGGGCCGGGCCCAGGATGCCCCAGTCCAGCGCGCTCCAGTTCACCGCACCGCCCCGGCGCCCAGCAGCCGCGCCACGGTGTCGTCAAACAGGCCAAACAAATCTTTGGCGCCCTCGGTGCCGCCCACGGTGAACGCTATCTTGACGGCGGGCAGGCCGGCGTTTTTGCTGAGCCACTCTGAGGCGCGTGGGTCTTGGTAGGCGGCGTACAGCACCAGGCGGGCCGGGGTGGTTTTGAGCGTGGCCAGCACGGTTTGCAGGTGGGATGCCGTGGGCTCCACGCCGGGCTTGGGTTCCAGCACCGCCACCTCCTTCAAGCCCAACCAGTCATACAGATAGACAAACGCCTTGTGCTGCGACACGACGGCCGCACCCTTGAGCGGCGCCGCCTGCACCGCCCAGCGTTGCATGGCCTGCTGCCAGCGCTGGACAAAATCGGCCTGCTGCTGCGCGTAAGCCGCGGCATGCGTGGGGTCGATCTGCTGCAAGCGTGCGCCCAGCGCCAGCGCCACTTGCAAGATGTTGCGAGGATCGGTCTGGATGTGCGGGTTGCCGGCGGCATGCACGTCGCCCTGGGCGCGGTCAAGCTGGCCAGGCACGTCGAGTTTGCGCACGTAATCAGCAGCCGCAAAGTTGCCCGGCTGGCCCGCTTGCACCCGGGCGTTGCCCGATTGCTGAAGCAGCACGGGCAGCCAGCCGACCTCCAGCTCAGCCCCTGTGCAAACCACCAGGTCGGCGTTGCGCGCGCGTGCAATCAAGCTGGGCTTGGCCTGGATCTGGTGCGGGTCTTGCAGCGCGGTGGTGGCCACGGTCACCTCTACCAGGTTGCCACCCAGCGCTTGCGCCAGCGCGCCCCATTCGGGCTCGCAGGCCAACACACGCAAGCCGGCCTGCGCCGGGGCGGCCAGGCCCCCCAGCAGGGTGAACAAAACCAGTGCGGCAAGACGTGCGCGTTGTGCCGGCCGTGCCTGCAAAAGTGCGGATGGGTTTGAAAAATCAGCGTTGTTCATGGTGGCGTCTCCAGAGGGGGGCATGGGTCAGTAGCGGTGCGCGCCATGGGCGCCCAGGCTCATCTGGTATTGCAGGAAGACCTGGTTGTCGGTGGCGCCCAAACGCGATTGGTCTCGCGCAAATTGCAGGCGAATCCGTGAAAACTCGCTGGGGTTGAAGTCCAGCATCAGCGAGTTTTTGCTGGGGCGGTAGTTGTCTGCCGTCACCAACCCGGCCAACAACCCGGCCATCAACCCGGCATTCGGGCCGGTATTTCCGCCAAACGCTGGCGAGCCCGCATCCAGCCGTTCGGTGCGCAAACCTACGCGCCACCTGGGCATGAACTGGTAGACGCCCTGCATGTACCAGCCCGACTGCACGGCCCGGTATCTGCCGGGGCTGTTGCTGCCATCCAGGTCATCAACCAGGTTGCCGCTGCGCGTGCTGCGCAGGTATTCGCCTTGCAGCTTGACGCTGGTGCGCGTGGCATTGCCGCCGGGCGCCCATTTCCAGACGCCGTCGAGAATCGCCACGCGGGTATTGCCGCTGAACACGTTGGTGACCGCGCTGCCCGCCGCGTTGAGCCCCAACAGGCTTTGATCGCTCGCTTTGGCCGTTAGCAGCGACACACCGGCGCGCCAGGTCTGGCTGTCGCCGATGTCGCCGCCGGTATGCACCATCAAGGCCGCCATGCCCGCACCGTTTTGGGCGTTGTCGCCACCCGGGTAGCTGCGGCCCCGGCCCAGCTCGGCGCCCAGCTCGATGTATTGGTCAGTCGGTGCCAGCCAGTTCAGCTGCACGCCGTCGTCGCCGTACTGAGTGCCCAGCATCGCCTGGTAGGCCAGCGGGTTGTCCACAAAATCCCAGGTGTGCGCGTGCTGTGCATTGACGTAACCCACGCCCGAGAAAAATCGCCCGGCCTTGAACTGCAAGCCCTGGCCCAGCGAGGTGGTCAGCAAGTAAGCCTCCTCGACCGAAACCACGTTGTCGGGATGCAGCGCGATGTTGGCCACGCCGCGCAGCCAGGGGTCGATGCTGGCGGCAAAGCCAAGCTCTGTTTCGGCCAGGCTGAAACCCCGCGTGCCTGGCCCCGCCTCGGCACCCTTGGGCAACTGGAAGCCGGTGATCGCGTAGCGCGCCGGGTCCTGGGTCGTGCGGCCATACAGCCCCGACAGGATCAGTGACATGGCCGGGTTGAAAGCGCTGGCGCCAGCCGCCGCGCTGGCCACTGGCGGCACGGGCGCGGTGAGGGCTGTGGCCAATGGCGCGCTGGTGGCTGTGCCCGCAGCGGCCCCCGGTGGCGCCGGCGCTTGTGCCAGGGCGGCGGGGGCGGTGCCCGCGCCAGCCGCCGCCGTCGCCGGTCGGGCGGCCAGCTCGGCTGCCTTCAGGCGCTGTTCAAGCGCCTGCAAGCGGGCCTCGTAAGCGCCGCGAATCGCCTCGATCTCTTGCCGGATCGTGGCCATGTCGGGCGGCGTGCTCGCGCCCGGTGGTTGTGACTGCGGTTGCGCTTGAGATTGTGATGGCGCACTTAACGGCGCTGCCAGGGCGAGCACCAGGCTCGCCGACGAAAATTTATGCATGTGTTGTGCCCCAGGGCCATGACTTTGAAACGCGCCTGCCCGCCCCTCAAGCCGGGCAGGCGCCGCAAACAAGGGTCAAAGCGTGGGGCGGGGCGGCGCGCGGCTGCGGTAGGCGCGGGCGGGCGCGGCCAGCCACACACTGGCCCGCGTCAACAACGGCAGCGCATGCCGAACCGCCGGGCCCTGCACGGGCAATACGACGCTGGACAACGCGCCGCTGCCAAGCGACGCGGCGCTAAAGCACAGATCGCAATGCCCTGGCAACAGGCCCAGCTTGTGCTCGGCCTGCGTGCCCGTGCCCGCGTCCACAAGCCGGTGCGACAGCCCATGCCACTGCGCCGCCAGTTGCGCCATCGGCAACAACAGCGCCAGGCAGAACAGCCAGGTGATGCTGTGTCGACGGGCGTGGCGAGTGGGGAAGTAGCGCATGGTGAGGACCGTGATGCTACCGCCTGGCCGGGCGCAACCCAGGCAGCAACGGTGGCAGGCCGTGCGCGGATCTTGCACGCCATCCATGCCAACTCAGCCGAGTCAGACAACGACGCGCGCTGCGCGTGCGGCCCTCAGACCTTTGCTTCTCGGCGCCTCCCAGGCGCGCTGCGACGGGCCCCTGACGCGCCCTTGCAAACATTGTTTCGCGGTGCGGGTTGATTTCAAAACCCCCACCACCTTGCCGGCCTTGCTGCCTTTGCCGACCACGTGCAGCCAGTGATCGCCGTGCGCATCGATCTCGATGGATGCCAGCGTGGCGTGCACCAGTTCGCCAGCACGCAGCCCCGTGCCGTAGCTGAAGTCGATCAGGAAGCGAAGCCTTTGGGCAGAGGCCGGCTGCCAGCCGTACGACCACTCCCGCCCTTCGGCGACCGTCCTCACGAGCTTTTACTCCCCCTCAGAGGAGGATCTCGTCGTGTCCAGGGTCGCCTGCCTGGCGCCGCGGACCTTGATGCCCGCGAAGGGTTTGGCCAGCACGTGCCGCTGCTCGATCAGCCACCGGAACATCGAACTCAGCACGGACAGCGCATAGGCCCTGTAGCGCGCGGACAGGCCCCCCCGCCCCCGCAAACGGCCGCCACTCGGCGCAGCCGCGCGGTGACGCCGGCCCCCCCAACGCTGGCGAGGCGTGGGCTGCCGCAGGAAGGCCCGGTACGCCACCGCGTCCTTGGTGGCCAGCGAGGACAGTGCGACGCCGCGCTCGCACGATGGCCCACAGGATCAGCCGCTCGGCTTCCTTGCGGTAGGCCCGCTGCGTTGCAGGCGCTTCGTGCAGCCACAGCCAGGCCTGTACCGCCTCGTGGTCATTGTTCGCGCGCAGGACGCACGACGCGCGCGGCGCACGATGGGGGCCCATGCTGCCGTCGACCTCATGCGGAACGACGAGCTTCTCCCAGGGCACCACCTCCGATGGCGCCTGGGTGACCAGCAGCGCCCGAGCGCGGTCAGTCAGGTCTTCATGCGTGGCGAAGAACGCCGCGATTCGGCGTGCACCGGCCACACCGAGGCCGTCGATGTCGACCCACCAACATCTGCGGCGCGGTACTCGAAGCGTGAGGTCGGCCACGGTCTTGATGCCGGCCTTGCGCAGCACTGCGGCGACGCGGGGCTCAAGCCAGAGGTCGGCTCCGTCGCCGATCAGCGGAACGGGAACGGGCGCGCTGCGGAGTTGCTCGGCGGCGGCGGCCATAGCGCGTGCGGCTGCGGGGCCCTTGCGTGCAGGTCCGGTGAAGCGCTTGGCAAGGTCATCACGGTGGCGCGACCTGGCGAAGGCCGCGATGTCGCTGCGGATCGCCCCGATGACGCCGCGCGACGATTGACCGGTCGCCCGAGCTTCACCGAGATACCGCGTCACGGCATCCCTCGACGACAGAGCCTCGTGCCAAGCCCGCAGTGCCGCAAGCGCCGCCGCGTCAGGCAGCGACAGAGGCATTGCGGTTACAGACAAGCCGATTTCCACGCAGCGCAATTTACGCCGCTGGCAGTGCTATGCCGCTAAGGTTAGTTATCGGCATAGCCGCGACAAGAGCCCAATCGTTCCGGACATGCGCCGCCGGGTTCGGGTTCGGCTCACCCTCGGACAGCACGAAGGAAGAACTGCCGCTGGCGTCACCTGTGGGCGTTGCCGGATGTCTCCGTTTGCTGCATTTGCTCAGTTGTCCAGATTTTCTTAGAATCCGCATATGAGCACCGATCTCAGCACTCCTGTCCTGCTGCGCCGCATCGCGCAGCTCGAGGCCACCGTTGGGCGCCTCAGCGAAGACCTCGGCAGCTTGCGCTCGGCGGTCAGCAAGCAAGGATTGCAACTGCCAAGGACGCGAGGTGTTCGAGCCCGAGTGGCGCACGCCAAGTCCTCCACCGCGGACAACCATCACTCTCAAGCCGCTGGCGGCCTGGCTGGTGCAACCGCGCGCGGTGAGGCGGCGCGTGTCCAGTGGGTCAAGGATGGCCTCGTCGTGCCCGGCGAGCAACTCGCGCAGACCTGGGGGCTCACGCGCCAAGCCTTGGCGCCGGCCGCAGACCGGGGTGAAGTGTTTGCAGTGAAGGTCGGCAACCGGCTGTACTACCCGCAGGCATTCCTCGGGATGGACCGCGAGGCCGTGGCCGCCATCTGCCGCGCACTCGGTGACCTCGGCGCCAGCGAGAAGCTGATGTTCTGGTTGCGCGACCACGGAGCACTCGCAGGCAAGAGCGTCGCCGCCGCATTGGAGGCGGGGACTGGCTTGGCCAAGGTGGAGCGCCTGGCCGCGGCGTGGGCGCGCGAGCGGGGAGCCTCGCGTGTCGTTGCGGCTGCCTGAGCCTGGTTTCTTCGAGGATCTGCTTCGACCGACCAGGATCGAAGTAGCGTCACTCGTGCGCTTGAGCCGGCATCCGGCCACCGAGCCGTACTGGTCGGCTGGGGTCTACCGTTTTGACGATCCAGATCCCGGCGGTGCCGACGCGTTCGGTACCTGCTATACCGCCAGCACCCTCGAAGTAGCCTTCGCGGAGAGCGTCATCCACGAGTGCGGACGGTTTGTCGGTGGCCGCTACGAGGTGCCTGCCGCGGAGCTCACCGAGCGCTCGGTCGTGCGGTTTGCCTGCGAACGGCGCAAGACGCTGGTGCTGGCTGACCTGACCGGGGCGGCGCTCAAGGCCCTCGGCCTGAACAACGACATCAGTGCATCCGCCGACTACACGACGAGCCAGGCCTGGGCACAGGCCATCCACCGCGCGAGTCCGCGATGGGATGGGATCCGGTACGTGTCGCGGCAGATGAACAAGGGGTTCGCCT
>JAYWDK010000419.1:0-9337 GCA_043779845.1 Betaproteobacteria bacterium
TCTTTGTCCATCGAGCCGCCCGCCAACAGCGACGCCGGCGTGGCGCTCAGCGCACTGGCTGCGGCACGCACCGAAACCTGGTTCAGATCCACGTCGAACAGCCACACTTTTTGGCCGTCACTGACGATCAGCTGCTCAAACGGCTTGCTGTACGCAAAACGAAACCGATTGGGCCGCGCAAACTCAAAGCTGCCGCTGGAGGTTTTTTTCTTGGCGCCGTCGGGTGACGTGACGGTCTGGCTGAAGGCGGCGCGGCCGGTTTTGACGGTTTGCGCAAACTCGCGCAGCGTGTCCACCGAATCGGCACTGGCCGCGCCCGCCATCAGCAGAGCCAGGGCCAGCACCGCTTGGCGCAGCACCCGGCTTGGCCGCTCACTTGAAAAGATATTAATCAGATCATTCATCCCGTTTTGGCACCAGCAGGTCACGGTTGCCACTGGTGGACAAGGCCGACACCAGGCCCGATTTTTCCATCTGCTCCAACAGCCGTGCGGCGCGGTTGTAGCCAATGCGCAAATGCCGCTGCACCAGCGAGATGGACGCTTTTTTGTTCTGCAACACGATGGCCACGGCTTGGTCGTACATCGGATCGGCTTCAGCATCGCCACCAGCGCCCCCCCCGCCGCCTGGGCTGTCGGCATCGCCGTCCAGCACGCCGCCTTCAAGGATGCCTTCGATGTAGTTGGGCGCGCCCTGGCTCTTGAGGTATTCAACCACCCGGTGCACCTCGTCGTCGGAGACAAACGCGCCGTGCACGCGCACCGGCACGCCGCCGCCAGGCTGCAAGAACAGCATGTCGCCCTGCCCCAACAGCGCCTCGGCGCCGGATTGGTCAAGAATGGTGCGGCTGTCAATTTTGCTGCTGACCTGAAAGCTCAGGCGCGTGGGGATGTTGGCCTTGATCAGGCCGGTGATCACGTCCACGCTGGGCCGCTGCGTGGCCAGGATCAAGTGGATGCCGGCGGCGCGCGCTTTTTGCGCCAGGCGGGCGATCAGCTCCTCGATCTTCTTGCCCACCACCATCATCAAGTCGGCCAACTCGTCGATCACCACCACCACAAACGGCAAGCGGTCCAGCGGCTCGGGTTGCTCGGGCGTCAGGCTGAAGGGGTTGGGGATGAACTCTTCGCGCTCGGCGGCATCGGCAATCTTTTTGTTGTAGCCCGCCAGGTTGCGCACGCCCATCTTGCTCATCAGTTTGTAGCGGCGCTCCATCTCGCCCACACACCAGTTCAGCGCGTTGGCGGCCTGCTTCATGTCAGTGACCACGGGGCACAGCAGATGCGGAATGCCTTCGTAGACGCTCATCTCCAGCATCTTGGGGTCGATCAGGATCAAGCGAACGTCACGCGCCTCGGCCTTGTACAGCAGGCTCAAAATCATCGCGTTGATGCCCACCGATTTGCCCGAGCCCGTGGTGCCGGCCACCAGGCAGTGCGGCATTTTGGCCAGGTCGGCCACCATGGGCGCGCCGATGATGTCCTTGCCCAGGCCCATGGTCAACTGCGAGCTGGCGTCGTGGTAAATCTGCGAGCCCAGGATCTCGGCCAGGCGGATCATCTGGCGGCGGGCGTTGGGCAGCTCCAGCGCCATGGTGGTTTTGCCGGGGATGATTTCAACCACCCGGATGCTCACCAACGACAGCGAACGCGCCAGGTCTTTGGCCAGATTGAGCACCTGCGCACCCTTCACGCCGGTGGCGGGCTCGATCTCGTAGCGGGTGATCACCGGGCCCGGCGAGGCGGCCACCACGCGCACCTCCACCCCAAAATCGCGCAGCTTCTTTTCGATCATGCGCGAGGTCATTTCAAGCGATTCGGGGGTGACCGAGTCGACGCGGTTGGTGGGCGCGGCGTCCAGCAAATCCACCTGCGGCAGCTTGGTGTCGCGCAATTCGACAAACAAGGGCGCTTGCCGCTCCTTGGCCACCCGCGTGCTTTTGGGCACCTCGACCATGGCGGCCTCGATCACGATGGGCGCGTGGTCTGCCACTTCGACGCGGTCTTCTTCAACCACCAGCTCACGCTCTCGGGTCAGCACCTCGGCGATGCGCAGATCCTCTTTGACCTCGCGTGCAACGGCTTGGCGCTGCCACAGACTCTCGATTCGCTGGCCCAGCTTGTCGGCCACGCGGGCCCATGAAAACCGTCCGGCCAACGACAAGCCCAACACCAGGCCGGTGATCCACAGCACGCCGGAGCCCGCAAAACCCAATAACCGCATGGCGGTACCGCCGGCCAACTGGCCCAGCACGCCGCCGGCCTGGCCACCCGGCAAGCCACCATCCAGCCGGTAGAGGCGGGTCCATTCAAGACCACAGCTGGCCGCCATCAGCAGCGCCAACCCGGCCCAGAACACCCACGGTGGCGGCGTGTCAACGTCAACTGGCGCGGGGCCGCGCAGCCAGATCGCCAGCGTGGCCAGCCAGGCGCGCAAGCCCACCAACATCAGCCACCAAACCGAATAGCCAAACAAGAAAAGCGCCAAATCCGACGCCCACGCCCCTAGCGAGCCCGCCTTGTTGGCCAGCGCGCCCCCCGTGCCCGAGGTTGAAAAAGCAGCGTCGGTGCCCTGATGGGTACACAAGGCCAGCAACATCAGCAGCCACAGCAAACCACCGCCAAGCAGCAGCAATTGATGGCGCCAACGGGGTGATTCAGTGGCGGCTGCGGCACGTTGCTCGGCCAGCGAGCCCACGCCAGTTGTGCGCGCATCGGCACGTAAGGATCCAAGCGGAAAGGTCATGCGGCAGATTGTGACCCAGTGCCATCGGCAGGCCCTGGCGCACCAGGCGGCCCGCAAACCCCGCCCGACGCGCTACAACCCACTTTGGCGGGCGCGCCCGTGTCAGTCAGGCTGCGGCGCGCGGTCCTTGATGATGACCGAGCCGTTTTCCTGGGTCTCGATCACGCCGCGTTCCTCCAGATCTTTCATGACCCGGCTGACCATCTCGCGCGATGCGCCCACCACCTTGGCCATGTCCTGGCGCGACACCTTGTTGCGGATGATCTTGATGCCGTTGGTCTCTTCGGACATCTCCAGCAAGGTGCGCGCGACCCGGCCGTAAACATCCAGCAGCGCCAGCGATTCGATCTGACGATCTGCATGGCGCAGCCGCCGCACCAAACCACGCAAGATGGCATATGACAGCGATGAGTTCTCGGGCAGGCATCGCGCAAAGTCCGGCCGACCAAGGATCAACATGTCGGTCTGGATCTCACAACGCACGGTGGCCGAATGCGCCTCGTTGTCGATCAGGCTCATCTCACCAACGTAGTCGCCTGACTCCAACACCGCAAGAATCACCTCGCGGCCTCGGGTATCAGAGGTCAACACTCGGGCACGGCCATTGAGCAGAATAAACAGCGCGTTGCTCTTGCGGCCCTGCTCCACCACCAACTCTCCACGGCGAAAGCGGCGTTTGACCACGCTGTCGGCAATCGCCTGGGCCTGCTCGTTGGTGAGCATTGAGAACAGCGGGACGCGCCGAATCAAATCGAGATTGGTCAACATGGACATAGAGGTTCCCCTTACTTCAACATAGTGTGTGCTGGCGTACCCACAGTCAAACCTAAAAGGAGACCGGGCAATATGCCGCATTTCGGTGCGTGTTGACTATTGTGCCGATTGACAAGCCCTCAACCGGGGGGGGCCACCCCATGGGACAATTGTTTATTGGCCAGACATCACACCCGGCCCCACTGCATTTTTTTGCCCGAGACCACCATGAGTTCATCACCTCTCCACGCCCAAGTGCTGATCCTGGGCTCCGGCCCCGCCGGCTACACCGCCGCCATCTACGCGGCACGCGCCAACCTGAAACCGGTGTTGATCACCGGCATGGCCCAAGGCGGCCAGCTGATGACCACCACCGAGGTCGACAACTGGCCAGCCGATGTGATGGGCGTGCAAGGCCCCGAATTGATGCAACGTTTTTTGCAGCACGCAGAGCGCTTCAACACACAAATGGTGTTCGACCACATCGACTCTGTTGACCTGTCCCGGCGCCCGTTCAAGCTCACCGGTGGCAGTGCGCAATACACCTGCGACACACTGGTGATTGCCACCGGCGCCAGCGCCAAATACCTGGGCCTGCCGTCGGAGGAGGCCTTCATGGGCCGGGGCGTCAGCGGCTGCGCCACCTGTGACGGCTTTTTCTACAAAGGCGACACCGTGGCCGTGGTGGGCGGCGGCAACACCGCCATCGAAGAAGCGCTGTACCTCTCGAACATTGCCGCCAAAGTGCACCTGGTGCACCGACGCGACAAGTTCCGCGCCGAGGCCATCATGATCGACAAAGTGCATGAAAAAGTGGCCGCAGGCAAGATCGAGCTGCATCTCTTCAGCACGCTGGACGAGGTGCTTGGTGATGCCAGCGGCGTGACCGGCGTACGGCTCAAAAACGTGGACACGGGCGCCACCGAAAACCTCGCGCTCAAGGGCTGTTTCATCGCCATTGGCCACCAGCCCAACACCGACATCTTCAAGGGCCAGATGGAGATGAAAGACGGCTACATCGTCACGCGTACTGGCTTGAACGGCTTGGCCACCATGACCAGCGTGCCAGGCGTTTTTGCGGCCGGTGACGTGCAAGATCATGTCTACCGCCAAGCCATCACCTCGGCTGGCACGGGTTGCATGGCCGCCCTGGACGCGCAGCGCTTTCTTGAGCAGCAAAGCTGAGTCTTGGAGGGCTCGGGTTTTCTGGCTATAATCATCGTCTTTGCCGAAAGCGGCCTGGCCTAGTTTGAAGCGAGCAAGATCATCGGTTGAATTCAGCTTTTGAATTTAGCGCGCCAATCAGCAAGCCAAGTCGACATCGGGGGCTATCGAATTGATCGAGTCAAGATGATCGAGTCTGGTTGATCAAGTCGAGTAATCGATGAGACCTGGAATTGATCAGATTCGCATAGCCAGCCTTCTACCGGCAGCCATCAGGCGGCGCACCAGAATATCGGTTGTGTTCCCCCCTGCGCTGGTTGCCGTGCCTGCAACAGTCAAGATTTTCGGAGAAGCGTCATGGCACGCGTCTGTCAAGTCACGGGTAAGCGCCCGATGGTGGGAAACAATGTTTCTCACGCCAACAACAAAACCAAACGCCGGTGGTTGCCCAATCTGCAATACCGTCGTTTCTGGGTTGAGAGCGAGAACCGTTGGGTGCGTCTGCGCATCACCTGCGCCGCGCTGCGCCTGATCTACAAGGTGGGCATCGACAAGATCGTTGCCGACCTGCGCGCCAAGAACGCTCTTTGAGCGCCGTTTAGTCACAAGCACAAACCTGCGCAAATACGGAGCACACGATGGCCACCAAAGGCGGACGCGAAAAGATCAAGCTGGAATCCTCTGCGGGTACCGGTCACTTCTACACCACCAGCAAGAACAAGAAGACCACGCCGGCAAAGCTCGAATTCATGAAATTCGACCCGAAGGCACGCAAGCATGTTCTGTACAAAGAAATCAAGCTGAAGTGATCTGCGGGCCCGTCCCGCAACACCAGTTGCTGAAAGAGCCCACCGCATTCCGGTGGGTTTTTTTTTGAGTTTTGAGCGACCAAACCCTGGCGTACCAGTCGCGTGAGTCGGGGCGAGAGAAACGCCACCCGGCCAACACCTTGAGACAACATGATGAGCACCACACCCTTCCCGCCTGCCCGCAAGCGCGCCGCGATGCGCAGCGTGTTGGCCGCCACCGCGCTATTGGTGTGCCAGGCCGCGCTAGCCAATGACCGCCCCTACGACCAACTTCGCACGGCAGTCGCTGAAGACGACGACCAGGTCTGGAGCTTTGAGTCTTGGGTCCAAAAGCTGGGCAGCGTACGCAGCTTTTCTGTCGAACCGGAATACACCTTCGACCCAGCCAACTCCCTGCAAATGGAGTTGACCCGCCACGTTGACCGCCAGGGCACCGACACTGGCCACGCGGCTGAAGTGGAATACAAACACCTCTTCAACCGCCTGTCTCGCGAGGGTTGGGGCGCCGGCGTGAGTCTGTCGGTCGGTGCCGAGCGTTTGCGCAGCAGTGACCTCACCGTGAAGACCTTGGCATTCAAACTGCCCATTTCATTGGATCTCGGGCAACTCACGTCGGGCCAGAGCACGGGCACTCTGATGCACCTCAACGTGGGTCTGCACAAGGCCAACAGTGAGCCGCGCCAGTGGGATCGTGCGGTAGGCCTTGAGCAGGCCCTGTTCAAGCGCAGCGTGCTGTTCGCCGAACTGGCCATGCAGGGCGATGAACGCTCAGGGCAAATTGGTTTACGCCATTGGGTCAAGCGCGAAAAGTTGGTCCTGGATATCGCCTGGCAGCAGCGGCGCATAGCAACTGAACGCAGCGCTGGTTGGATCGCTGGCATCGGGTGGTACGACCTGTAGGCTGACCATGAAAAAGGGCCCCGAAAGGCCCTGTTTTCTGACTTGCGAGGTGACCGATCAGCAGATCAATCAGCGCGCCACCCGCACTGACAGAAAGTCAGGCGTGCGCCGCGCGCAATTTCAGTGAAAACTGCTCCAGGGCCACGATCCCGCTGCTCTCGGCGTTTTTGCACCACTGCTGCAATTCAGCAACCAACTGCTCGACAGACACATTGGTGCGCGTCCAAAGTTGGCGCAACTCTTCGCGCATGACCACCAGCTTGGCCAAATTGGGGCTGCCGCTGATGGCGTTGGCCAACTGAGGCTTCACGTCAGAGGGAATCTTCTCGGCGTCACGGTGCAACCAGCGCTTGGCCAATTGCAGATCCATCAGACGCGAGCTTTTTGCGCCCTGCTGCTTGACCCGATCCAACTCAACGACGCAAGCCGCACGCAACTCCATGGCGTACTTGGCCATCACCTCGTAGCGATTGGCGATGATCGCCTCCAGCGTCTTGGCGTCGGCTTGTGGTTTGACACTGCCCAGCTTGAGTTGTGGCACGGTCTTGCGAACTTGCGCCAGACCCATCATTTCCAATGCCCGGATGTAGCCCCACGAGATATCAAACTCAAAGGGTTTGACCGAGAACTTGGCCGACGTCGGGTACGTGTGATGGTTGTTGTGCAACTCTTCACCACCAATCAGGATGCCCCATGGCGACACGTTGGTCGAGGCATCGGCCGCCTCAAAGTTGCGGTAGCCCCAGTAGTGGCCAATGCCATTGATGATGCCCGTGGCCATTACTGGAATCCAGGCCATCTGCACCGCCCACACCGTCAGGCCGATAGCGCCAAACAAAGCCATGTCAATGATCAGCATCAGGCCAACGCCTTGCCAGCTGAAGCGCGTATACAGGTTGCGCTCGATCCAGTCGTCGGGCGTGCCACGGCCATATTTGGCGATGGTCTCGGGGATCTTGGATTCCGTGCGATACAGCTCAACGCCGGTCAGAAGCAGTGCTTTGAGACCCCGTGTTTGTGGGCTGTGCGGGTCTTCTTCGGTCTCGCACTTGGCGTGGTGTTTGCGATGCACGGCCACAAATTCTTTGGTGACCATGCCCGTGGTAAGCCATAGCCAAAAACGAAAAAAATGCTGCGGGATGGCATGCAGATCCAGCGCCCGATGGGCCTGAGCGCGGTGCAGATAGATCGTGACCGAACAGATGGTGAGGTGGGTCATGACCAAGGTCACCCCCAGCACCTGCCAACCACTCGCGCTGGCCCAAAGGCCATTCGCCAACCAGTCCACCAGCGCGAACCACACCGTCGAAATAACAGTCATGTTTGTACCTTGCCCGCCCAAATGCAGGCGAATTGACAATTGTAGGCGAGCCGATAGCCCACATGAAAGTGGGAATTACGTATCGAAGCCATTGCAGACACCGCAGATGGGGCGACTTTGCGCTGGCACAAGCGCTGTTAGTTCAACAGCGCGTCAAAGCGCAAACCACTGCTTTGCGCCGCTGCGGCACCTGGTGTTCGCCTAGTCCCAGTTCAAGCGCGCTGCCAGACGGCGGCAAAAAAGCCGTCGGTCGCGTGTTTGTGCGGCCACAAGCGCAGGTAACCGTCCTGGGTGAGTTCATCAACCCGCTCCACATGGGCAGCCTTCAAGGCCTCCTCGGCGGGCAACTTGACAAAATCAGGGTGGGCCGCGCCAAAGGACTCGGCCACCACCTCGTTCTCGTCGCGCAGCAAGCTGCAGGTGGCATAAACCAGGCGCCCGCCCGATTTGACCAAACGCGACGCACTGGCCAGGATGGCGGTTTGCTTGGCTTGCAGTTCGAGCACGGATTGCGGCGACTGCCGCCATTTCAGATCAGGGTTGCGGCGCAAGGTGCCCAAGCCGGAACAAGGCGCGTCAACCAGCACACGGTCGATCTTGCCCGTCAGGCGCTTGACCCGCTCGTCACGCTCGTGGGCAATTTGCGCCGGGTGCACATTGGACAGGCCGCTGCGCGCCATACGGGGCTTGAGCGCATCAAGCCGGTGGCCAGAGGTGTCAAACGCATAAAGCCGGCCCGTTGAACGCATGGAGGCACCCAAAGCGAGCGTTTTGCCGCCCGCGCCAGCGCAAAAATCAACCACCATCTCACCGCGCTTGGCGTCCACCAAAACAGCCAGCAACTGGCTGCCTTCGTCTTGCACCTCGATATCGCCGCGCACAAAAGCATCGATCTTTTGCAGCGCGGGCTTGCCGGGCACACGAATGCCCCAGGGCGAAAACGGCGTGGGCGCCACGCGCAAGCCGGCTTGGTTGAGCACCGACAGCATGTCTTCGCGTTTGGCCTTCAGGATGTTGACGCGCAGATCAAGCGAAGCGGGCTCGTTCAGCGCCGCAACCAGGGGCCAGAAGGCTTCATCGCCGAGTTGCGAGCGCAGGGCGGACGCCAGCCAGTCAGGCAAGTTATGGCGCAGCTTTTCAGAAAAACCTGCGGGATCAATGGCGTTGACTTGCTGACGCCAAATTTGCTCATTGGGGCCGATGGCACCACGCAGCAGGTTTTGATCGCCAGCCCAGGCCAGGATGGCCAGACGGCGCTCTAGCGCACCCGTGCCACTTTGGGCTTGGTGCTGAAGCAATGGGCGCTTGCGCAGCACGATGTAGGCCGTCTCGGCCAAGCCATGGCGCTCACGTGGGCCCAGGGTGCGGTGTTTACGAAAAAAGGCCGAAACAATGCTGTCGGCCGGGGCGTCAAGCTTCAAAACCAAACGCAGAAGTTCGGTGGCCAGGTCCAGCAGGGCGGTAGGATGCATGCCCCGATTATCCCTGCAAGGCCCAACCCGGGTCATGCATCCGCTGAACATGCCCGATCTTGCCGCCCTGCCTAGGAGCCTGTCGGGCTTGGGGTCGGGCCCGCGTTGACCCTGAAAATGGGCTCAGCCTAGGCGCCAAGCGCAGACATACCGTTGGGTATGGCGAGCATTTG
>JAYWDK010000420.1:0-22537 GCA_043779845.1 Betaproteobacteria bacterium
GCCAGCAGCACCAGCGCCGTCGTCGGGTCCATGCCGACGGTGAAGGGCAGCAGCAAAGCCATCGCAATCGACGGCGAAATGCCGGGCAGCGCGCCGCCCAGAATGCCCCACAGCACACCGCCAAAAGCGGCCACGATGATCGAGACGGAAGCCAGGTGGTTCAGGGCGTGGAGCAAGGCATCCATCTCAGCCACCCCACAAGCTGCCAACGGGCATGCGCACTTGCAGCAACTGGTCGAACAAGCCCCACAGCAGCGGCCCCGACAGCGCCGCGCACAACCACAGCGGTAGCTTGAAAGCCGCACCGGCCAGCCAGCCGCTGGCCAGCACCAGCAGGCTCACGGTGAGCGGGTAGCCCAGCAGCGGCAGAAGAACGCCGTAGCCGATGAGGATGAGCACCAGGCCCGCTGTGCGCCACCAGCCGCCGGATGCCTCGTCGCCGTGATCAGACTCAGGCTCGGACTGCGCCGTCACGGCCGCCGACTTTTCGGATGCCCGCCCCATGAAGGTTTTGATGAACAGCGCCACCGCCGCCACCAACATCGCGATGCCCACACCCTGCGGCACGCCACCGGCGCCCACCGCGTCGGACAGCAGGCTGTCCTCAATGCCACGCGCCGCTGCGATGGTGCTGGCCGCAAAGACGGCCACCACCACCGCCAGCAGCCGGTCGCGCTGGCGGTCACTGAAGCGCAGCGTCATTTGATGACGCCCAGCTCTTTCAGCGACGCCGTCACGTCCTGCACGAACTGCGCGGTGAACTTGCGCGCCTCAGCGCGGCCCATCAGCGCGGGGATGAGGTTTTCCTTGGCGATGGCCGCCTTGTAGGCCGGGTTGTCCAAGGCCTTGCGCAGGCCGTCCTCCCAGGCCTTGGCCACCTCGTCGCTGACGCCCTTGGGCCCGGCGATGCCGCGGAACTTGGTGACGACAACGTTGAAGCCTTGCTCTTTCGCGGTCGCCAATTTCGGCAGTCCGTCGAGCCGCTTTTCGGTCAGCACGGCCAGCAGGCGGATCTTGCCGGCTTCGAGCTGGCCCTTGAGTTCCTGCATCTCGCCGATACCGATGTCGTAGGTGCCGTTCAGCACGCCGATCATCTGGTCGCCGCCGCCTTCATGGCTGACGATGGGCACCTTCACGCCGGTGCTGCGCGCCAGCCGTTCCAGCGCCAGGCGTTCGAGGGACGCCGGGTTGCTGGCACCCCAGCGGCTCTTGCCCGGGTTGGCCTTGGCAAAGGCGATCACGTCGCCCAGCGTCTTGTGCGGTGACTCGGTGCGCGTGTACAGCACCTCGGGGTCGATGAAGACGATGGCGATGGGGTCCAGGCCGTCGTAACCCACCGCCGGCTTGCTGAGCAGCGTGGTCTGGATGTAGGTCGGCGTGGTGCCGTAAAACGTGCCGCCGTCGGGCTTGGCAGCGGCCACGTGGGCCACCGCCGTGGCGCCGCTGCCGCCACGGATGTTTTCCACCGAGAAGCTGGTCTTCATCAGCGGCGTCAGGTATTGCGTCAGTTCACGCAGGAACAAGTCGGTGCCGCCACCCGGGCTGCTGTGCGTGACCAGGGTGACGCGGTTGACCGGGTAGGCGGCCTGCGCTGGCGTTTGCGCTTGCGCGGTGGTGGACTGGGCCAGCAGACCCACCGCGCCCAGCGCGGCCAAGCAGTGCTTGAACTTCATGCGACGGAACTCCCGGTGCGGATCAGAGCGTGGGTTTAAAGCGTGCAGGCGGCAAAGAAATCGTTCAGGTCCGCGCACTGCGCAATGCCCAGCGACAGCGCCCAAGCGCGGGCCGTCTTGTCGGCACCCAGCACCGGCTCGGCCTGGCCGGTGAACTTGGCGCACAGCAGCGCGTTGGTCATCGGCCGCTCGACGCTGCCGATGGCGTTCTGCACGAAGACATGCAGCGTGCGGCCGTCGGCGGTACGGATGGTCACGTCGGCCGAGGCTTCGCTGATGCCGTCGTCGACGATGGCCGAGACCTTGGCGCGCAGGGCCAGCACGTCGGCGCGGTTGACGACCTCGTCGGTGTATTCGTGCTCGCCGGCACGGCCGAAGATCAGCCCGGCCGCGCACGAGTGGTAGACGCTGAACTTGCTTTGCAGGCCGTCGGCCGGCGTCTTCTTGCCGGTCAACTCCAGCACCAGCGAGTGCACACGCAGCGTGATGGACTCGACATCGTCAGCCTTCAGGCCGTGGGCATCGCGCAGTTGCACGCAGCCGTCGATGCTGGGGTGGATGACGATGCCGCAGGCGAATGGCTTGTAGGTGTTCAGCGCGATCTCCCAGGTGCCGTGCTGGCCGCCCAGGTTCTCGGTGATCTCCGTCCAATCGGTCTTGTCGCTGAACACCTGCATCAACCCGCGCGGTGCTTCCAGCGCGCGCGGGCTGGCGGTGTAGCCGTGCTTGGCCATCAGCGCCGACATCAAACCCACGCGCGCCGCGCCGCCCGGGTGGAAGGGCTTGGTCATGGTGCCGAACTGTTCGCGCAGGCCGGTGGGTTGCGACGCCGCAATGCCCAGCGCCATCTGCGTGCGCGCGGCGTCCAGGCCCAGCAGGCGCGAACAGGCGGCGGCGCTGCCCAGCATGCCGGTGGTGCCGGTGATGTGCCAGCCCCGGTCGTAGTGGTCGGGGTAGATGGCGTTGCCGACGCGGCAGGACACCTCCACGCCCAGCACCAGCGCGTCAATCAGGTCACGCCCGCTCTTGCCCAGGTGTTGGGCCAGCGCGAGTGTTGCCGGTGCCACCGGGCCGGCGGGGTGGATGATGGTTTTCAGGTGGGTGTCGTCGAAGTCCCAGGTGTGCGAACTGATGCCGTTGATCAGCGCCGCGCTGGCGATGTCTACCTTCTCGCGCCGGCCCAGCAGGCTGGCTTGCGGCGCGGGCTGCAGTTCTTCCACGGCGGCCAGGGCGGCGTTGACGGTTTCGTGGGCCGACGGCCCGATGGCGCAACCCACCCAATTGGCGAAGGTGCGGTGGGCTTCAGCGTCCACCGCCGCGCTCCAACCCTGGCTGGGGTGGCTGGCCACAAAGGCGGCCAGCATTTCGGTGATGGCGGGTGCGTGGGCGTCGGCCTTGACGGTGGAATTGAGAGCCATGAAAACTTTCTGAAAGGCGGCCCGCGTCTTTGCGAATTTGGGCTTTTTTGGGCTGCAAATACGTTTCTACATGCGGAACGATGGTCCGGCATGATGGACGCCGGATTAGGCCGGGCCCCCGTCGCGCTGTCAATCCGGCGGGGCCCGGCTGCGCATTTAGGCAGCCGATGCTGCTGATTTGCCAGCAGGGTCCGCAGAAGGTGACGAAGCTGCCGCTATCGCTTGACGCGGGGTTTGCGCAGACTGGCGGTAGTCCATTTTTAGCCGAGTCCGCCATGCCGCCATCACGCTACCCACTGACCGTTTTCCTCGGCGCCCAAGACCTGATCCAGATCGTGCGGCGCAAGGGCCTGCCGGCCTGCATCGCCGGCGTGGCAGCGCGCATCGAAGCTGACTACCGCCGCTGGAACGACTTCGACAAGACGGCCCGCGTGGCCAGCCATTCCGACGTGGGGGTGATCGAGTTGATGCCCATCGCCGATGCTGCGCACTTCGCCTTCAAGTACGTCAACGGCCACCCCGGCAACCACCGTCTGGGCCTGCCCACGGTGATGGCCTTCGGCGTGCTGGCCGACGTGGCCACCGGCGCGCCGCGTCTGCTGTCGGAACTGACGCTGACCACCGCCATCCGCACCGCCGCGATGTCGGCGCTGGCCGCGCGCCACCTGGCCCGGCCCGGCAGCCGCCGAATGGCGCTGATCGGCAACGGCGCGCAGAGCGAGTTCCAGGCGATCGCGATGCGTGATCTGGTGGGCATCCGCGAGCTGAACCTGTTTGACACCGACCCGGTGGCCAGCGCCAAGCTCGCCGCCAACCTGGCGGGCCAGGGTTTTGTGCTGCGCATTTGCGACAGCACGGCGCAGGCCGTGCGGGGCGCCGACATCGTCACCACCGTGACCGCCGACAAGACCAACGCCACCATCCTGCGGCCCGAGATGATCGAGCCCGGCATGCACATCAACGCCGTGGGCGGCGATTGCCCAGGCAAAACCGAGCTGCACCGGGGCGTGCTTGAAGCTGCGGCGGTATTTGTGGAGTTTGAGCCGCAGAGCCGCGTCGAGGGCGACATCCAGCAAATGCCGGCCGACTTTGCGGTCACCGAGTTCTGGCAGGTGCTGGCGGGCCAGCGCCCAGGGCGCACGGGCGTTGACCAGGTGACGGTGTTTGACTCGGTGGGTTTTGCGCTTGAAGACTACGCGGCGCTGGTGTTCATGCGCGATGCCGCCGTTGAGCTGGGCATCGGCGAGCTGATCGAGCTGATGCCACGGGCTGCCGATCCCAAGAACCTGTTTGGCGTGTTGTGCGATGAACCGGGCGGTCCCACCACCGCCACCTTGGCCGCTGGCTGCGCTGCGCAGTCTGGGGCAAATAGCGACTGCATGCGGAGTAGTGGCTGGCGATGAGCGGGGCACCCGTCAATCGGCATGCCGCTGCAAAGCCCGCCACAGCAGATAGGACTTCAGCACGCATGCGGCGCAGCACGCCAAAACCACCATCACGATGGCCGGCCCCTGCCAGTCGGGTGGCACGGACAAGGCGGACAGCGCGCACAGCAGCACGCCGCCCAGCACAAAAACCTTGCCACCAAAGCGGTGGGTCTGATCCCAGATGCGCTCGTTTGCCAAGGTCCAGGGCGTGCGCAGGCCCACGGTGTGGTTGGGGCGCAGCTTGCCCATCACGTTGCCAACCACCACCAACACCCCGCCCACCAGCAACAGCCCCAAGGTGGATTGGGGCGCGGGCAGGCCCAGGGCTGCGGCAATGATCACCGCCTGTAGCGCGGCCAGAAACGCCGTCACGGCCAGCCCGATCGCACCCACCGCGTCGGCCGAGCGCGCCAGGTTGTGGCCCAGTGGATCGATCTTGGGCAGCACGGCCAGCAAGCCCCACAACATCGCGGCCAGTGCGGGCATGAAGAACACGGCCAAGGCGGCATGGGCCCAACCATTGGGCACACCATTGGCGTCGAAATGGATGGCGATGCGGGCGCCTGGCGGCGACGAAAACAGGATCCAGAACGCCGCCAAAACCATGGCGCCGATCAAGACGAGTTGCCATCGATCCGAGCGTCGTTCAAGCATGGCGTTTCTCCTTGGCTGCGGTGGCGCGTTGCGTGGCTTTGATGCCCATGCCGAACGCATCGGCAAAACCCAGCAAGGCTTCTTCGAGCACCGACACGTTGAGGCGGTAGGTGATGGTGGTGCCGGTCTTTTCAGACACCACCAACCCGGCCTCGCGCAGCACCTTGAAGTGGCCCGACAACGTGGGCTTGGCCAACGCAAAACAGTCGGCGATCTGGCCCGCCGTCATCTCTTGTTGGCGCAGCAATTGCAGGATCTGCCGACGGGTGGGATCACCCAAGGCTTTGAAGACTTTGTCCATGTTTGCTAGTTTGCCAATTACCGAAATAGAGTCAAGGCCAGCGCGTGCCTGGTTCGTCAACGTTGAAGCACAGCCCGATCTCAAACCGCGCGGCGAGAGCGGCTCGAGACGCCAGCAGGATTCGCCGCCGCGATCTGCAAGCCGCAAGCTGCAAACTGCGAACATCACTCACCGCCTCTGAGAAACAAGCGCCGGGCCGCCAACGGCCAGAGGCCGTTGGCCTTCGCCAGGCACCGACAGTCCTCAGGACTGTCGGTGTCCGGGCTCAGCCCCAAGTGTTTCTCCGCCCCCTCGGGGGGCGGGCGCCTCAAGGCGGCGGACTTGGGGCACTCTCAAACACCTCGATCCCCGCCGCCAGATCTTCCAGCGCATTGCCCACCGACTTGAACACCGTGCGCTCGGTGCTGGTCAGCCGCCCCGTTGCCTCGCCTCGCGCCAGGGTGGCCAGCGTGCCGCGCAAATCAGCCTGGCCAAACACGCCGCGCGACATCGGCCCCAACAGCTCGCCACTTTTTTGCAGCGCCTCGTCGGTGTCGGCGTATAACGCGGCGGCTTTGAAGCAATCGTCGTCGGCCTCGCGCATGGCGGGGGTGAAGCTGCCGATCAGGTCAAGGTGGCTGCCGGCTTGCAGCCAGCGGCCCTGGATGATGGGGGTGGTGGCCAGCGTGGCGCAACTCACGATGCAGGCGGCGCGCACGGCGGCTTCAAGATCTTGGGTGGCGGTGGCGTTGATGCCCTGACCGCGCCACGCCTGCGCCAAAGCCTGGGCCGCTGCGGCGGAGCGCGCCCACACGGTCACGCGCTTGATGGGCCGCACGGCTTGGTAGGCCTCGGGCAGCAGACGCGCCACGCGGCCAGCGCCTACGACAAGCAGGTGTTGGGCATCGGGCCGCGCCAGCCACGATGCCGCCAACGCGGAGGCGGCGGCGGTGCGGCGCGTGGTGATCTGGTCGCCGTCCATCAACGCCCATGGCACGCCGGTATTGGCGTCAAACAGCAAGTAGGTGGCATGCAGGCCAGGCAGGCCAAGGGCGGCATTGCCGGGCGCAATGTTGATGGTCTTGACGCCGTAGTAACGACCCGTCACCCAGGCCGGCATGATCAGCGAGGTGAAGCCGCCACCGCCAGGCGCGGCAAGCTGGTGCACATGGCGTGGTGGCACCTCGCAGCCGTTGGCAAACATCTCGCGTAATGCGGGGATCAGCCGCTCAAAGGGCAAGGCTTGGCGCGTGGCGTCTGAATCAAAAATCTGCATGGTGGGTGGGATGGATTGCGGCGGGCATGGCGCGCCTTGCGGGTGCGGGTGCGGGTGCGGGTGCGGCTGCCGTTGCAGTTGCGGTTGCGGTTGCAGGCCCGGCAGCGGCTGGTATACAAGCCTCAGCGGTACGTGGCCAGCAGGATGCTCGTCTCGGTGTTGGCAATGCCCTTGATCAGGCGCACACGCTCCAGCAACTCCGACAGCTGCACCATCGATTCGGCGCGCAGCTCGACCAGCAAATCCCAGCGGCCGTTGGTGTCGTGCAGCGCCTCCACGCCCGGCTCGCCCAGCAGGCTGGCGATCACGGCGCGGGTCTGGTTGCCATCCACCAACACATGCGTCCAGGCGCGGATTTTGTTGGGCTCGGCGTCGGGGCGCAGCTGCACCGTGAAGCCGACCACCACGCGCTCGTCTTCAAGCTTGCGCAGCCGGTTGTTGACGGTGCCGCGCGACACGCCCAGCCTGGTGGCCAGCGTGGCCACGTTCATGCGCGCATCTTTGCGCAGCAGCGAGATCAACTGTCGGTCGGTGTCGTCCATGGCGGTCGATGATCTCACCCGCGCGCGGCTCGGGGCTCGGGGCTCGGGGCTCGGGGCTTTTGATGAGCCTGGCGCGCGGCGCTGACCCGCTGGTGGGCACTTGTTTGAAGTCACGGGTCATCGCGCCGTCAATCGGGTTGCCAGGCGCCGCTTGCGGCCCGACCCGCTCAGCTTTTACCCGCCGCTTTTTTACTGCTGGACCACCGCGCAGTTCAAGAGCTGCGGGCCGCACATCTTCTTCAAGGAGCGTGCGCCGGGCGAAAAAATCTACCTCTCGGGTGAAGAGGTTTTTACGGTGGGCAACAAGGTGTCGGGGCGCAACCAACTGGTGGACGTGCATCACGAGGCGGTTTGGCACGATGACCCCCACGGCCAAGCTATGGCCTCGGCAGTGTTCCAGCTCAAGTTTGCCGACGGTAGCGAGCGCCCGGTGTCGATCCGGGTGCTGCCCACCAAGTACTTTTTGAAGGGCGGTTTGTACGGCGGCCTGAATGGCGGGTTTCATGGCAACGACCGCGGCAAGCTGTACTTTGAGCACAAGGTCTGGGAATTGACCCAGCCCGACACACGCAAGCTGGTGCGCACCCTGGCCGACCCAATGATCGAGGTGCGCGACGGTGACGAAGTGGGCTACGGCATCGTTGAGTACAGCGTGGGCAAAGGCTTTGCCCAGTACGAATCAGTACAGGGGCTCCGCCGATCTGAAGCCGCCCTGCCTCACGCGGGCTGGGCAACGCCTGGGGCGCCTGCCGCCCAGCAGGTCAGGCCGCTGGGTCTTGCAGTGATTCACTGCTGTCGGCCTACCCACAGCGGCGCAGTCAAACAACACCCAGGAACACCGCCAAGCAACGTCCGACTGTCAGCATGGACTCGTCGTTGGCTGTGCCAAACGCGGCGCCAAGCCTGTCGCGTTTGACGGTCATGGCCTTGTCGATCATCACCTGCGAGGGCTTCTGCAGCCCGTTCTTTTCGTCAGGCTGCACGGTCACGCGCAACAGGGGCGCGTCTACCAAGGTTGCGGACACCGGCAAGACCGTCACGGTCGCGTGTTCGTTGAACTGATCGGACTGCACCACCAAAGCAGGTCGAGGCTTGCCAAAGTCGCCTTGCATGGCGATGGTCACAAAATCTCCACGCCTCATGCGGCCCAACCGGCAACGTCGGCCAAAGCCTCGTCCATGAAGCCCAGCAGTTCCTCATCAGCCGAGTCCGCTTCCGAGACCAATTTTGATTGCCGATGGCACTCGTCCGCAAAACCTGGCCGCCGCGTATCGGGCACCCAAATTTGCACAGGGCGCAGCCCTGAAGCCCGCAAGCCAGTGCGGTGCTTTTGCACCCGTTCAGCGACATTGAGGCTCATGGTTCACTCGATAAGTTACATGTAACATTGTAGGCATTGTTTTATGTAACGGACGAATCAGTGCAGGGCCACCCCCGATCTGAAGCCACTCCGCTTCAGGTTATGCCAGATCAGATCAGGCCGGGTGGTGATCGCCCAAGCGGAACCGGGCCATCGAGTTCATCAGCGATGCCGCCAGGCGGTCCAGGCCCTTGGCCGACTCGGCGATCTCTTCAACCATGGCCGCGTTGCTCTGCGTCATGTTGTCCAGCGCGCCCACCGAGCCGTCGATTTGCAGGATGCGCGCGGTTTGGTCGGCGCCGGCCGCGCTGATGTTGTTGACGATGGCACTCACCTGGGCCACCGACTGCTTGATCTCTGCCATGCGGCGCCCGGCGTCGTCGGCCAGCGTGGTGCCGCTGCTGACCTGGTCGCTGGCGTCCTGGATCAGCGCCTTGATCTCTTTGACCGCTTGCGCCGAGCGTTGCGCCAGTGCGCGCACCTCAGTGGCCACCACGGCAAAACCGCGGCCCGATTCGCCGGCCCGCGCGGCCTCAACGACGGCATTGAGCGCCAGGATGTTGGTCTGGAAAGCGATGCCGTCGATCACGCCGGTGATGTCGGCGATCTTTTGCGCGCTGGCGCCGATGCTGCGCATGCGCGCCACCACGTGGTTCATGGCCTCGTCGCCGGCATCCACCACGGCCAGCGCGGCGCCCGCCAGGCGGGTGGCCTCGGCCGAATTGGCGGCGCTGGTTTGCACCGCGCGGGTCAGCTCGCTCAGGTTGCTGGCGGCCTGTTGCACGTTGCCGGCCTGGCTTTCTGTTCGGTTGGACAAATCCTCGTTGCCTGCGGCAATCTGATTGCTGGCCACGGCCAGTTCACTGGTGGCAAGCCGCACGCCGTGCACGATGCCGCCCAGCGACTGCTGCATGTGCGCCAGCGATTGCCGCAAGCGGCCCATCTCGTCGCTGCCTTCCACGTCCACGGGCTGGGACAGGTCCAGGGCGGCGATGCGGTGGGCGGCGGCCTCGGCGCGGCGCACACGCGAGACGATGGAGATCGTCACCAACGAAAACATCGGCACCAGGGTGAGCACCTCCACCAGCGCCACGCCCCAGATCCAGCCGGCGTAGGTGTGGCCGGCGCTGGCCATCGCGGCCAAGCAGGCCTCGGCGCCGCCGCAAGTCTCGGGGTGGGTCAGCGCGGCGCGTGCTTGATCCACCATCGCCGGCATGCCCAGGCCGCCTAGCAAGCCCAGCGACATCACGCCAGTGGCGCCCAGACCCACCAGCAGCATCATCTTGACGACCATCGACTATCGGTTAAGTGGTTGCATCATGGTGGGCAGGCGCTTGGTGTTTGTACGGTGTGTGAGGTCGGGGCCCTGAACTGCCGTGGGCCGTGCTACTGCAATATCGGCAAGGCGGCTCGCGTTTTTTGCTTGTTCTCCTACGGGTTTACGGTGAGGCAGAACGGCCATGCGGCAACGGCGCAATACCGTTCAATCCCCGGCTGCGCCCGCCTTCAGCATCTCTGGCCATTCGGCCCGGTGAAAGCCCATGACGGGCTGGCTGTTTTGGTGGGCTTGCAGCTTCCAGGTGCCGCGCGTTGGGCGTGCCGCCGTCCACCCGCACGCAGGTGCCGGTGATGCAGGCGGCAGCGCGCGACAGCAAGACCACGATGGCCGCGGACAACTCTGACTCGCTGCCATAACGCTGCAGCGGCACGGTCGGTGGGTAGGCCAGGATCGTGGCCTTGGCCTCGGGCGTGCAGGTGTCAAAGCCGCTGGACGCAATGCCGCAAGGCGCCACGGTGTTGACGCGCACGCCTGAGGCCGCCCACTCACCGGCCGCCGTTTCACTGAGCGTGAGCATTCCGCCACGCGCTGCGCCCGAGTGCGCGCAGTCAGAAATGATTTTTTGGCGACGGTGCGGCCGGCGCGCTGGTGGGCACCGGCGCGCCCATCGCCACGCTGGTGGCCAGCCTGCGCCACAACGCCGACCTGGTGGATCATTTCAGGCAGACGGGCAGCGAGCATGACTACGACTGGGAAGAGCGCTGGGTGCGCGACGAGGGCTACATGAAAGTGGCCGTGGGCACCATTCGCCAGTGCCTGCTAAACGCCAGCGCGGTGGCGGCCGAGGTGGCGCACTTTGTGATGCCCGCGCCGCTGGCCCGCTTCAATGACGCGGTGGCCAAGCGGCTTGGCATCCCGGCCGCCGCGCTGGTATCGGCCCAGCACGAGACCGCAGGTGATCCGGGCTGTGCGCAACCGCTGGCCATGCTGGACGCCGCCCTGCGCGCAGCCGCGCCCGGCGTGCTGGTGCTGGTGGCGGCTTTTGGCAGTGGCTGCGCCGCACGGCGGTGCCCTGCCCGGGCGCCGCGCCCGGCGCCGGCCGGCTTGAGGCCAGCGACATGAAGTACCTGTCGTTCACGAACCCGATTGGGCTCGAATGGGACATGCGCGCCAAGATGGACAACAAAACCGCGCTAACAGCCGCGTGGCGCGACCAGGCCGGCGTTCCAGTTTGGCCACATCGATTTTGAAGGCGGCGGCCGGGTGCTGATGGGGTTTGCCGACGCCGACGTGGACGAACTGCGTGTGGGCCTGCCACTGCGTTTGGTGTACCGCATCAAAAACTTTGACAACTTGCGCGGCAACCGCCGCTACTTCTGGAAGGCCACGCCAATGCGCACAGCGCTTGATGCCGACACCGCCGCCCAAGGAAGCGTCGGAATGGCCACCGGCATCCGCGACAAAGTGGCCATCCTCGGCATGGGCTGTTCACGCTTTGGCGAGCGCTGAGACTGCGGCCCCGACGACTTGATGATCGAGGCCTTCAACGAGGCGCTGGCTGACGCCGGCATCGGCCTGCAGCAGATCGAGGCCGCCTGGCTGGGCGTGTGCCTGGAAGAAAACAACGTCGGCAAAACAGCGGGCCCCTCGGCGCAAGCGCTGTGCTTGCCACGCATTGCTGCCACCAGAGTGAAGAACGCCTGCGCCACTGGCACCGAAGCCTTGCGCGGCGCGGCTTACGCGGTGGCGGCAGGCGCCTACGACATCGTCTTGGCGATGGGCGTTGAAAAGCTCAAGGACACCGGCCACGGCGGCTTGCCGGTGCGCACGCGTGGTGTGGCGAATGACTTGTGGCTGCCCAACGCCACCGCGCCCGGCGCGTTTGCGCAGCTGGCCACGGCCTATGCCGCCAAGCATGGCCGACCTGCAGCGCGCCATGGCCCACATCTCGGTCAAGAGCCACGCCAACGCGGTGCACAACCCCAAAGCCCATTTGCGCAACGCCATCACCATCGACGACGTGCTCAAGGCCATGACGATTGCCGCGCCGCTGGGCCTGCATGACGGCTGCGGCGTGAGCGATGGCGTGGCCTGCGTGATCGTCACCACCCCCGAGATCGCCCGCGCGCTGCGCCCCGGCGTAGAGCTGGTGACGATCAAGACCCTTGAGCTGTCGGTGAGCAACGGCGAAGAAGCCAGCTTCAACGCCTGGGATGGCGCCCACATCGCCACCGCCCGACAGGCTCCTAGCGCGGGCATCACTGATCCGCGCCGGCAAATCCAGATGGCCGAGGTGCATGACTGCTTTTCCATCACCGAGGCCGTGCTGATGGAAGACCTGGGGTTTCAGCGTCCCGGGCCGCGTGATCCACGACGTGCTGGACGGCGTGTCTGACCGTGACGGCGCTTTGCCGGTGCAGCCCGACGGTGGGCCGAAGTGCTTTGGCCACCCGATGGGTGCGTCTGGCCCGCGCATGGTTTACGAGATTTATCTGCAGATCCACGGCCGGGCCTGCGCACGCCAGCTCAAAAACGTAGATCGGGGCCTAACTCACAACCTGGGCGTCCATCCCCACCAGAACGTGTGCGCAGTGTCCGTCATTGGCCGCGCGGGTGCTTGAGCCCGGCGCGTCACATTGTTCTTGCCATTCCATTTGCACAGGAGATTCCCCCATGCGAGGGCTGAAAGGCAAAGCCGCCATCGTCACCAGCGCCTGGGCGCCGAGGGCGTCACGGTTGGCGTGTTCGACATCAACCCGGCTGGCGCCAATGACACCGTGGCCGTCATCGAGGCCGCCGGCGGCCAGGCCGTGGCCGTGTTGTGCGACATCACCGACTACCCGGCGGTCACCGCTGCGGTGGCCCAGTTCGAGACGGCGGTTGACCGGGGCACCGACATCCTTTCTGGTCAA
This sequence comes from Betaproteobacteria bacterium, assembly GCA_043779845.1. Lineage (GTDB taxonomy): Bacteria > Pseudomonadota > Gammaproteobacteria > Burkholderiales > Burkholderiaceae_C > Pseudaquabacterium. Next base: position 12,822 of record JAYWDK010000420.1, read on the forward strand.
CAACGCCGGCTGGGACACGCCCATGCCCTTCTTGAAAACCGACCCGGCCTTTTGGCAAAAAGTGACCAGCATCAACGGGTTCGGCCCACTGCACATGTCGCACGCCGTGGCCCAGGGCATGGCGGCGCGCAAGAGCGGGCGCATCGTCAACATCGCCTCGGACGCGGGCCGCGTAGCAATGTCACCATCAACACCCTCTGCCCCGGCCCCACCGACACCCCGGCAATGGACGCGTTTGCAGGCACGGGCGAGATCGTTCAAAAAATCCGCGACGCCATGGTGCATGGCGTGCCGCTGGGCCGCATTGGCCAGCCCGACGATTACCCCGGCCTCGTGGCCTTTTTGGCCAGCGACGACGCGGCCTTCATGACTGGCCAGACGATCAGCGTCTCGGGTGGTCTTTCAACGCACGGATAAGGAGACCCAACATGAGCACAACCTGTAAAGACATCCGCTGATGCAAGCGCTTGAGGCGCTGATCGACCGCGTGGAGACTGACCCCACGGTCAAAAGCGTGGTGCTCACCTCCGCCAAGCCCAGCTTTTTGGCCGGCGCCAACCTGGTGATGGTGCGCAGCGACTGTGATGCCGCGCGCAGCGCCAGCTTTGACGAGATGTTTACCTTGTGCGGCAACCTGGGCCGGCAGTTTGTGCGGCTGGAGGCCAGCGCCAAGCCCTGGGTGGCCGCCTTCAACGGCATCGCACTGGGCTGCGGGCTGGAGTTGGCGCTGGCCTGCCGGGTGCGCCTGGTGAGCGACGAGCCCCGCACTCAGCTCGGTGTGCCCGAGCTGCGCTTGGGCCTGCTGCCCGGCGCCGGAGGCACGCAGCGCTTGCCGCGTTTGATTGATTTTGATGCGGCGATGGGCCGACATTCTTCGAAATGCCTGAGCCACACATGAGCCACACATGAGCCACGCATGAACCACGCATGAACCACGCATGAACCACGCATGAACCACGCCAAACGTGGGCCTCTGCTGCCCGATACCGACAACGACCACGCGCTGAAGTTGCCAGGCTTACCACTGCGCGGCTGACCCGGTACCCGGCGCGGCGCGCCGATGCGTGCGCTACCGAACAGTCGCCGGCGAGGCGCAGGGGCACGATGCTCTGGTGGGTACGGCCAAACTACTGCGCCTCGCGGTGGGCTGCCCCCATTGACCTGGAGATCCACCATGATCTACACCATTGCCGTTGTCCTGCTGATCCTCTGGGTGCTTGGCCTGGTAACCGCCTACACCGCCGGCGGCTTGTTGCACATCCTGTTGGTGGTTGCCGTGGTCTTGGTGCTGTACCAGTTGATCACCGGCCGCCGCGTGGGCTGAGGTGCCCGTCGGCTTGGCACCGGTGGGCGCGGGCCCCGTGGTGGATGCAGCCGCCCCGCTGCTGTTCATCATCAACGCCGCGTCGGGCCGCCATGACCGCGAACAAACCCAGGCCACCATCGAGGCCGTGCTGGCTGCCGCTGGCAGAACCGGTGAGTTGCTGTTCACCCTGCCCGCCGACCTGGCCCGGGTGGCAGCAACGGCCGCCAGCACCGCCGCCGCGCGGCGCACGGCGGTGGTGGCGGTGGGCGGCGACGGCACCATCAACGCCGTGGCGCAGGCGGTGTTTGCCGCTGGCGGCGTGTTGGGCGTGGTACCGCAGGGCACCTTCAACTACTTTGCGCGCACGCACGGCATTCCCACCGACACCGCCGACGCGGTGCGGGCCTTGTTGCAGGCGGTGCCCGTGCCGGTGCAGGTGGGCCTGATGAACGACCGCGTGTTTCTGGTCAATGCCAGCCTGGGCCTGTATCCCGAGCTGCTGCAGGATCGTGAGGCCTACAAAGCCCGCTTTGGCCGCAGCCGGCTGGTGGCCTTTGGCGCGGCGGTGCTCACCTTGCTGAGCCCGCATCGGCAGCTGCGGCTGCGCATCGAAGGCAGTGGCGGCGCGCGCACGGTGATCACGCCCACGCTGTTCATCGCCAACAACCGGTTGCAGCTGGAGCAGGTGGGCTTGCCCGAGGCGCTGTCACTGGACGAGGGATGCCTGGCGGCCGTGATGTCGCGGCCCATCGGGGCGCTGGCGATGCTGGGCTTGCTGTGGCGTGGTGCTTTTGGCCAGCTCGGCGAGGCCGACACGGTGACCAGCTTTGAATTCCACCAATTGCGGGTGCGGCCCAGACTGGCAATGGGCCGACACACCATCAAAGTGGGTTTCGACGGCGAGCTGGGCCGCCTGCGGTCGCCGGTGATCTTTTGCGTGGCGCCCAAGCCGCTGTATTTGCTCAAGCCCAGCGCGGGCGCGCCAGTCGACCACACTGAACCCGGCGGTGCATGAAGCCTGTGGCTCGACACTGACGTCATGACCGTGCTGCTGCAAATTTCAGACCCGCACTTTGGCACCGAGCAAGCGCCAGTGGCCGACGCGCTGGTGGCGCTGTGCCGGCAAGCCCGGCCCGACCTGCTGGTGCTCTCGGGCGACATCACCCAGCGTGCGCGGCGTGCGCAGTTCCACCAGGTGCGGGTCTGGATCGACCGCCTAGGCGCGCCGGTGCTGGCCATTCCCGGCAACCACGATCTGCCGCTGTTCGGCTTGTTGGCCCGGCTGCGCGACCCCTACGCCCGCTACCGCGAGGCCTTTGGCGAGGTGCTGGAGCCGGTGCACGCGTCGGCCGATCTGCTGGTGCTGGGCGTGAATACCACGCGCTGGTATCGCCACAAAAATGGTGAGGTCTCCGCGCGCCAGATCGAGCGTGTGGCCGCCTGCCTGGCACAGGCCAGTCCGGCGCAGCTGCGCATCGTGGTGGTGCACCACCCGGTGGCCGTGTTGACGGTCGGTGAGTCACACAACCTGCTGCGTGGCCATGCTGACGCGCTGCCGTGCTGGGCCGCCGCTGGCGCCGATGTGGTGATGGGCGGGCACATCCACCTGCCCTACATGATGCCGCTGCCCGGGCTGGCGCGGCCGATGTGGGCCGTGCAGGCGGGCACGGCGGTGTCGCGGCGGGTGCGTGACGGCCAGCCCAACTCGGTGAACTTGCTGCGCTGGGGCCAGGGCGCGCCAGCGGGCTGCTGCGTGATGGAGCAATGGGATTTTGAGCCGCAAGCCCGCGCATTTTTGCGGGTGGCGGCCACCCACTGGCAGCCCGAACGGGCATTGCCCTGACGACTGACCTGTCCCCGACAGCCCGACGGCAGTCAGACTGGCAGGGTGTAGACCGCAGCCGCGCTGCGCTCAGCGGCACTGTGGCCCTTGAGGGCGTGATCCCATTCGGGGCCATCGGCGCCCCGAATGGGCACCAGCCCTGCCGTCATCTGAGTGGCCTCCTCGGTGCCGGCATCAAACTCGTTGACCAACTCACGCGTCTCGCTGAACAGCCGCGCGATAGCCGACCCACCCGACTCGATCACGACCAGATAGCGCGACGGCGGCCGGTGTGAGGTCTGGGCATGCGCGCGGGGTGCTTCACTGCCGAAGGCTTGGCTCATGGGGTGATCCTGCTGCTGTTGGTGATGGCGCTGGGAGCACGCTGTCTTGTCAAATTGTCCATCGTGTTGCACGGCCTGGCCAGGCCTTTTGCCACATGCCGCCATGCCGCCATGCCGCTGTCAGGCCCGGGGTTCGCCCTGGCCGTTGACGGTGATGGTGTCGCCAGGCGGCTTGTTCAGCTGCACGCGGTACTCCTGGCCCCGGAAACTGTAGGTGACGTCCCAGTACGCGGCACGCGCCTGGCCGGGGTTATCTCTGCAACGCTGCACATTGGTGGTGGTTGGCGAGCTGCTGTCGCCGCGCCCCGTGTTGGCCCCTATCGCCGCGCCGGCCACAACGCCAATGCCTGTGGCCACGTCATTGCCACTGCCGCCGCCCACCTGGTGGCCCAGGATGCCGCCAATCACGGCGCCCAGCACGGCGCCGGGCCCGTTGACGCTGCCCCCGCGCTCAGGCACCACTTGCTGCGGCTCAACCCAGCAGCGGCGGCCTGAGTCTTCCACCACGGCGCGTACCGAGGTGATGTTGGCCTCGTACAGGCGCTCGTTGTTGCGGCGGCCGTAGTCGCGCGAAATTGCTGGCAACGGCGCGTAGCGGCGTTCATCCATGCGGGCATCGGGGCCCAGGTCGCGCACTGACGAGATTCGGTCATTCAGGCCCATTGCGGCAAGCGACGGGTACTGGCCTGGGCTCAGCACCACGCATCGGCCGCCGAAGCGTTGATCCTGGCAGGCTTCCCAGCGCTCGCCGGTGACCACGGCCGACGACGCGCGGTCATTGAAACCGACGCGCCGGAAGTCGTCGACGTCGGTCTCAGTCGTGAATGTGCGGCCCTGGAACCCGTCGTTTTCGTAGAACACCACGCGACTGTCCACTGGGGGCGGGGCCATGGCCATGGGCGTGTCGCGTCGGGCATCAACGGGGGTGTTGCGGTCAACGGCGCGCACCGACGAGATGCGGTCGTTCAGGCCCATCGCCGCCAGCGATGAATACTGACCCGGCCGCAGCACAGCGCAGCGGCCACGGAATTGCCGGTCTTCGCACACTTGCCAGCGATCACCGCGGTCGCCGCGCACCACCAACGACGAAGCGCGGTCGTTAAAGCCGACGAGCCCGAAGTCCTCAGTCGAGGTTTCAGCGGTGAACGACCGGCCCCTGAAATCATCATTTTCATAAAACGTGACTTGCGCGGCGGCCTGCCCCGCTATCGCCAGGCCCGCCAGTACCAGCATGGTCCGCAGATTTGTTTTCATGAGCTTCTCCAGAATGAGGCCAGCGCCGCTGCCCGTGATGGTGGCGGTGCTGATGCCAACGGTTCAGTGTGGAGACGGCGGGCGGGTGCGGCCATCGGACAGCGTCGGCAGGCGCTGTGGTCACTGTCCTACGGCCTGGCTTGATGGCCGGCGCGCAGCCACGCTGCCAGGTCGGCGCGCGCGCCAGCGTGGTGGTCGGGGTGATCAAAGATCACGAAGCCCTGCATGCTGGCGCGCTTGACCCGCAAATGCCGCTCCACGCGTGGCCCTTGCGGTGCTGGGCTCCAGCTGGCCACCGACGCGGTGCCGCAGACCACCACCCGCGCGCCCACGTTGAGCCGCGCCATCACCGCGTCGCTGACAGGCCCGGTGGTGTTGTCAAAGTAGACGTCAACACCGCCCGGGCACGCCTCGGCCAGACGTGCTTCAAAGTCGGCCGCTTTGGGGTCAACCGCAGCGTCAAAGCCCAGCTTGGCTGCGGCCCCCCCGTGATGCCCACCGTGCGGCAGCCCTTCACCCGCGCGATCTGCCCAACACACGAGCCCACCGAGCCCGCCGCCGTGGACACCACCACGGTGTCCCCAGGCTGGGGCCGCCCCAGCTGCAGCAAGCCGTAGTGGGCCGTCACACCGTTGATGTCCAGCACGCCCAGGGCGGTGGACAGCGGCAGGTCGGTCTCGTCGACGCGGCGCTCAATGCCCATCCATCCACCACGGCAAAGTCTTGCCAGCCAAACAGGCCGGTGACCGCCGTGCCCACCGGCCAGGCCGGGCCATGGGACGCCACCACGTGGCCAGCGGCAAACGCCCGCATCACCGCGCCCACGGCCACCAGCTCGGCATAGTTGACCACCGCGTTGACCCAGCCGCGCATGGCTGGCGCCACCGACCACCAGGCGTTTTGCACCAGCACTTGGCCTGGGCCGGGCGTGGGCACGGGGGTCCGGGCGATCTCAAAATGATGGGCTTGGAGGACGCCGTCGGGGCGGCTTTTCAGGCGCATCTGGCGGTTCATGGGCGCGGGCGTAAATGAGGGTGTGGACGTGTTCATGCAGGGTCTAGATCAAGGCGCTCACTCCCCCGCGCGCTGCCGCAGGGCTGGCAAACTTTTGGCGACATCGGCCATGTGGACGCCGGCGGTTAGCTGTAGCTCACCAATCGGCAAGACGACATGATCAGCTCGGGCGGCGTCAACCTCTACGCGCAAGAGATCAAGGCCGTGATCCGCAGCGTGCCCGGCGTGCGGGACTGCGCCGTGGTGGGTGTGCCCGACGAGCGCTTTGGCGAGCGCCCGGTGGCTTTTGTGGTGCCACTGCGCGAGGGGGATGGCGTGGCTGATGGTGAGATTGATCCCGAGCTTTAAGGCACGGTTGACGGCCGCGAGCTTGCCCCGCTCATCAACGCCGTTCGGCGCCACTGCGAGCAGCACCTGGGCAAGTTCAAGCGCCCGGCCACGATCTACACACTGGCCGCCCTGCCCCACTCGCCCACCGGCAAGCTGCTGCGCCGGCAACTGCGTGAGCTGGCCCAGCCTGATGTTGCACGCCAGGCCTAGGCGTCAAAAGACGCGTGCTCTTCGGTCACCAGAACCTGTCCGGCATCGTGGCCCTGCTGCACGGGCGTGACCGCAGCGGCGTGGACGACGTGGTGGATGCCGCGCTGTTTGACATCGGCACCGCAGTTTTGGACTACTTTTTGCAAGGTTGCTGGGAACGCGGCACCGAGCCCGAGCGCCCCGGCTCGGGCCATGAATCGCCGCGCTCGGGGCGGCCGGGGTGATTCAGCTGCCCCAGGCCGCGCCGCGCAATACCCATTGGGTCAGCATTTCGCCTTCGTGATCCAGTTGCTGCCCGCACGGCTTGAAATTCAGCCGCTGAACCAGCCTGGTGGACGCTGTATTGCCGGGGCTGACTTGCGCCAGCACCTCGTGCACTTCATCGGTCGCCAGGGCGATGCTCAACATGGCCGCCACGGCGTCAGTGGCATAGCTCATTTTTCTGGCCTGTGGAGATACGCCGTAACCAATTTCGACGCGCCCACGGTGCGGTATGTCTTTGAATCCACAGCTCCCCACCACAGTATCGTCGAGTGTTCTGACCATGTAAAACGTCGAGCACCAAAAGCCGGGTTTGCCGGCGGTGATCTGCTGCAACGAGCGCGCGGCCACAAAATCAGGCGGCAAGGCTTCGGGTAGATATTTTTTACCGCGAAGACCTTGCTCGATGATGTCAGCGCTGGGGCCGGCGAGTATGCGGAGTTCATCAACAGGTATGGGCAAGAGATGAATTTGCATTTTTGGGTCGTTCTATCGCTGAGGCCGGGAGGGCTGCTTTTGTGTTCATGAGTTTCATTGGGATATAGCACGGCGCCACATTCGCTCAACTTGTTCTGTCATGTGGCTTGGCATCAAATCAACCGCAGGGTGCGCGCTTGCATAGACCCGGAATAGCTCATCGGCAAATGCCTGACCAATTTCTTGAACGTCAGAAAAATCCAGTATGACTGTTCTGAAGCGTTCGAATCTTGCAATTATTCTTTTGGCTTGCGAACGAGAAACCAGCTGCTCATCGCCATACCTCGCAAGCCGCATCGGAACGACTGTCTTTGAAAAGTCGTAGCCCTCGGGTGCATCCGTGAATTGAGCGTAAACGTCGGCAGCGGTTCTTTGATTCACTAGCGAAATAGACATGGCTACCGCAGTGCCTTCGGTAAAAACACCTTTGGCCTCATGCAGAAAATCATGCGGAAGAACTTCTTCATGACTAAATTGCAAGCCGTTCGCAGTAATCTCGAATGAGTCGAACATTCGCGAGGTAAAAAATACGCCTTCGCCAGTATGCTTGCTTGGATCAGTTGTCAGTTTGCCTTTCGATAATTCGAAAAGCGCCTGCCGCATATCAGGCAAAGCTAGGGACGTGGTGATTTTTGAGAATATACCAACGCCGTCATCAGATATTATCATGCGCAGTGAATTCTCATCCTGAGTCATCCAGACGAAGACAGACTTGCCATCGGAATGATCAATGGCGTTGTTGACCATTTCTGTGAAGCCGTGCCCCGCAATGTTTTGCACATTGGGCGAGAGACTGAAAAATGGCTTGAAGTCCCTGCCCCATATGACATGCTCTTCAAGCCCGGCAAGATCGTACAGATGGGCGACGCGCCGCTTGTAGCCCGGACTGAAAACGGGATGTGTAGACGGGCCACTTCGCGCGATCCAACCTTCGGTTTCTAGCCGCTGAATGTATCGATTGGCTGCGACGCGTGATATATCAAGGCGCTCTGCATATTGACGGGTGAGATCACGAGGATGCTCTGCAACATCCTTGGTAACAGTACGCACCAGCGCGTCAAATCTGGATGGTTTTGCCATGGTTCAAGTTGATAACCTAAAATTACCTGATTGTAAACATTGCTGACTGAAGTTGTAAATCAACCCCTTGAGCAATTGCTGCAAAAATTCGTGCACTGTCAACAACGGCCCCCACGCTTGCGAGGCCCGACAGGCCTGAGTGCAAATGCTGCGGCTTCGGCGCCCAGGGCAGCAATCCGGGCGGCGCAGGTTTGCAGCCACCGCCCCGACCGCACCCGTCCACCCGTCCACCAGTCCAGAAGCAGCAGCCTGTCGGCCCGCACATTCAGGCCGCAAGCCTGGGCGGCACCGTGCACCAAAATTGTTCTGTCACCATCGCACTGATCGGGCCACTGTTGGCCCCCACAACCTGAGGCAAAGCCATGTTCAAGAACCCACATCGATCCAGCATCTGCGTTTTGGGCTGGTGCCTGGCGGCCAGTTTGCAGGGTTGCGCGGTGGCCACGGGTGGGGCTGGCGACATGGCCACCTTGTCGGCGCCGCAGATTGAGCAGGTGATCACTGCGGCCGACCGCAGTGCCGCTGATCGCACCAATGACCAGCGGCGCAAACCGGCGCTGATGCTGGCGTTCATCGGCGTGCGCCCGGGCATGGTGGCGCTGGACGTGAGTGCCGGGGGTGGCTACACCACCGAGTTGCTGGCGCGTGCCATTGGGCCCACGGGCGCGGTGTACGGGCAGAGCCAACCGCGGGATCCCAACCGGGCGGCGCCCGCGCCAGCCGCGCCCGAGGGCGTGAGCCACCCCGGCGTGGCGCCTACCGTGGTGGCGCCGCCGCCCCCACCCGCCGCCGCGCCCCGGCCCGCGCCGCGGTCGTCGGCCATGGCGCTGGCTGAGCGCGTCAAAAACCTGGCTGCGGCCAACGTGGCCACGGCGCGCATCGAGGCGGTGGCACAGCGCTTTGATGACCCAGTGCCCGCCGCGCTGGCCAACAGCAGCCTGGATCTGGTGACGCTGATGTTCAACTACCACGACCTGGGCTTCATGGGTGTTGACCGGGCCCAGATGAACCGCGCGTTGTTCAAGGCGCTCAAGACTGGCGGTGTTTACGTGGTGGCCGACCACGCGGGCCGGCCGGGCACCGGCATTTCTGAATCCGGCACCTTGCACCGGGTTGAAGCGGCTTTTGTGCGGCAAGAGCTGGAGGCTGCGGGCTTCCGGTTTGTGGCCGACGCCAGCTTTCTGCGCAACCCCAACGACCCACGCGACCAGAACACGCCCAACCCGCCGCAACCCAAGGACGAGTTTGTGCTGAAGTTTGTCAAGCCTTGAGCCGGATCGAAAAACTCTCAACTTCTCAAGCCCCTCGGGGCGGACGACGTGGTGTTCGCCCACGGCGTGATCGAGGGTGACAACGGCGGTGCAGAGAGGGTCACCGAGGGCGATGCCTTGATCACCACTTACAACCGCAACAGCTCGCCAAGGCAATCGAAGCACTCGCGGCCGAAAGCCCCGTGCTTGCGAAGGCGTTCCTCGACAGCTCCTCACCCAAAAAATATGAATCAACAAGCCCTCTCCTCCCTCATCTGGTCCGTGGCCGACCTGCTGCGCGGCGACTTCAAGCAAAGCGAATACGGCCGCGTGATCCTGCCGTTCACGGTGCTGCGGCGACTGGACTG
>JAYWDK010000421.1:0-3270 GCA_043779845.1 Betaproteobacteria bacterium
TTGCAAGCCCTGCACGATGCCGGCGTGCGCGGCGTGCGCTTCAACTTTGTCAAGCGCCTGGTTGATTTCACGCCCAAAGACGAGCTGATGGAGATTGCCGGGCGCATCAACAAGCTGGGCTGGCACGTGGTGATCTATTTCGAGGCGGTGGATCTGCCCGAGCTGTGGGACTTTTTCACCCAGCTGCCCACCACCGTGGTGGTCGATCACATGGGCCGCCCCGACGTGGCGCTGCCGGTGGACGGCCCGCAATTTGCGCTGTTTGAGAAGTTCATGCGTGAGCACCCCACTGTGTGGAGCAAGGTGAGCTGCCACGAGCGCCTGAGCGTCACCGGCCCCAAGGCTTTGAACGGCGAGCAGAACGCCTACCAGGACGTGATTCCTTTTGCCCGCCGCATCGTTGAGCAGTTCCCGGATCGCGTTTTGTGGGGCACCGACTGGCCGCACCCCAACCTGAAAGACCACATGCCCGACGACGGGCTGCTGGTGGATTTCATCCCGCACATCGCCACCACAGCCGAGCTGCAACGCAAGCTGCTGGTGGACAACCCGATGCGTTTGTACTGGCCCGAAGAAGCGAAAGGCTGACCCATGGCACTCGACAAACCCTATCTGGACGTGCCTGGCACGACCATCTTTGATGCCGAGCAATCGCGCAAGGGTTACCACCTGAACCAGTTCTGCATGTCGCTGATGAAAGCCGCCAACCGCGAGCGCTTCAAGGCCAACGAGCGGGCCTACCTCGATGAATGGCCCATGACCGAAGAGCAGAAGCAGGGCGTGTTGACGCGTGACCTGAACCGCTGCATTGCGGCCGGCGGCAACATCTACTTTTTGGCCAAGATCGGCGCCACCGACGGCAAGAGCTTCCAGTACATGGCCGCCAGCATGACGGGCATGACGCAAGACGAGTACGCGGCCATGATGCTGGCCGGTGGGCGGTCGGTTGAAGGCAATCGTTTTGTTGGCGAAAAAGCCAGCGCACAGAAAGTGGAGAAAACCTGATGGCCAAGATCACCGCCAGCGTATTCACGTCGCACGTGCCCGCCATCGGCGCAGCGCTTGACCTGGGCAAAAGCAATGAACCCTACTGGCAGCCGCTGTTCAAGGGCTACGAGTACTCCAAACAGTGGATGAAGGACAACCAGCCCGACGTGATCTTTTTGGTCTACAACGACCACGCCACGGCCTTCAGCCTGGAGATGATTCCCACGTTTGCCATCGGCACGGCGGCCAGTTACCAGCCTGCCGACGAAGGCTGGGGCCCACGCCCGGTGCCCACGGTGATCGGCCACCCCGAGCTGGCCGCGCACATTGCGCAAAGCGTGATCCAGGACGACTTTGACCTGACCATCGTCAACAAGATGGACGTGGATCACGGCCTCACCGTGCCCTTGTCGCTGATGTGCGGCCAGCCCGAAGCTTGGCCTTGCCCGGTGATCCCGTTTGCCGTCAACGTGGTGCAGTACCCCGTGCCCAGCGGTCAGCGCTGCTTCAATTTGGGCAAGGCGATCCGCAAGGCGGTCGAATGTTTTGACCAGGACCTGAACGTGCACATCTGGGGCACCGGCGGCATGAGCCACCAACTGCAAGGCGCACGCGCCGGCCTGATCAACCGCGAGTTCGACAACAAGTTCTTGGACCGTTTGATCGCCGACCCCGCAGGCCTTGCCGCCGTGCCCCACATCGACTACGTGCGCGAGGCCGGCAGCGAGGGCATCGAGCTGGTGATGTGGCTGATTGCGCGGGGCGCGATGGCTGACGTGAAATCCGATGCCGCACCTGGTGCGGCGGGCGGCCCGGCCCCCACCGTCAAGCACCGCTTCTACCATGTGCCCGCCAGCAACACGGCCGTGGGCCACCTGATCCTGGAGAACAACTGAGATGACGCCTTTCACCAAACCCACCATCAAGGTAGCCCTGGCGGGTGCCGGCGCTTTTGGCATCAAACACCTTGATGGCATCAAGAACATTGCCGGCGTTGAAGTGGTGTCGCTGGTCAGCCGTGATCTTGAAAAAACCCGCGAAACTGCCGCCCGATACGGCATCAGCCACGTCACCGTCGACCTGGCTGACAGCCTGGCGCTCAAGGATGTGGACGCAGTGATCCTGTGCACGCCCACGCAGATGCACGCCGAGCAAACCATCGCTTGCCTGAAGGCCGGCAAGCACGTGCAGTGCGAGATCCCGCTGGCCGATACCCTGGCCGGCGCACAAGCCGTGGTGGCCCTGCAAAAGGCCAGCGGCCTGGTGGCCATGGCCGGCCACACGCGGCGCTTAAACCCCAGCCACCAGTGGATGCACAACAAGGTGGCCGCGGGTGAGTTCAACATCCAGCAGATGGATGTGCAGACCTACTTTTTCAGGCGCAGCAACATGAACGCGCTGGGCCAGGCGCGCAGCTGGACCGACCACCTGCTGTGGCACCACGCGGCGCACACGGTTGATTTGTTTGCTTACCAGTGCGGCTCGCCCATCGCCCGCGCCAACGCGGTGCAAGGGCCGATCCATGCGGGCCTGGGCATTGCCATGGACATGAGCATCCAGCTCAAGGCGGCCAACGGCGCCATTTGCACGCTCAGCCTGAGCTTTAACAACGACGGCCCGCTGGGCACCTTCTTCAGGTACATCGGCGACACCGGCACCTACCTGGCGCGCTACGACGACCTGTTCACGGGCAAAGACGAGAAGATCGACGTGAGCCGGGTGGCGGTATCCATGAACGGCATCGAGCTGCAAGACCGCGAGTTTTTTGCCGCCATCCGCGAGGGCCGCGAGCCCAACTCCAGCGTGGCCCAGGTGCTGCCGTGTTACCAGGTGCTGCATGATCTGGAACAGCAGCTCAACGCGGGCTGAGCGGTGCTGAGGGCTCAATCCACCCGCCAAATCGGCCCGCACAAAGTATCGCCCATGGGCTTGGGCTGCATGAGCCGCCACCCGCTGACGACGCCGAACAGCTGCTGTTGCGTGCGCTGGATCTCGGCGACAAGATCACGCTGTGCAGCAAGGGCGGCATGGCCGGCGTGCAGTTTGACGACGGCGTCAAGCGCGTGATTGACGGCAGCCCCAAAGCCATCCGCCGCAATTGCGAAGACAGCTTGCAACGGCTTGGCACCGACGTGATCGATGTTTATTACCTGCACCGTCTGGGCATGATGGTGCCGATCAAAGTCTCGGTGGGTGAGATGACCCGCCTGAAAGCCGAGGGCAAGGTGCGCGCACTGGGTTTGTCGGAAGGTGTCTGCTACCACCTTGCTAGGAGCCTGTCGG
>JAYWDK010000422.1:0-9300 GCA_043779845.1 Betaproteobacteria bacterium
TCGTCCATCGTGCTGGTGCTCATCCTGTGGCTCATCGCCATCCCTTTGGCCATGGCGCCCGCGCCCATTGGCAACAACGCGCAGCTGTTTGCCGACGGCACACGCGTCACCGTGCAGCTCACGCTGGTGTCGGGCGTCATCGGCGTGGTGTTGGGCGTGATGGCGGCGCTGGGCAAGGTGTCGCGCATCGCGCCCTTGCGCTGGCTGGCCGGGTTCTACATCTGGGTGATGCGTGGCACGCCGCTGCTGGTGCAGGTGCTGTTTGTCTACTTCGCCCTGCCTGAAATCAGCCCCTGGTTGCGTTTCAATGAGTTCACCGCCGCCTGCGTGGCGCTGGCGCTGAACGTGGGCGCCTACAACGCCGAGGCGATACGGGCCGGTTTGCTGGCGGTGCCCAAGGGCCAAATTGAAGCCGCGCGCTCGCTGGGCTTGTCGCGCTGGCACACCTTCATCGACATCACGTTTCCGCAGGCCTTCAAGATCGCGCTGCCGCCCTTGGTCAACAACATCGTGGCCTTGCTCAAAGACTCGTCGCTGGCCTTCACCATTGGCGTGGTCGAGCTCACCAACGCGGGCTCGCAGGTCAAGAGCACGTCGTTCCAGGCCGTGCCGGTGTTCATCGCCACGGCCGTCATTTACCTGCTGCTGACCACGGTGATGACGCAGATCAGCGACGCCGTTGAGCGGCGCTTCGACATCGAGGGCAAGCTGGGATGATGAAGCCCCCACGCTCACTCTGTTCGCTGCCCCCCGAGGGGGCGCGAGCCTCCCTTGGGGCGGCCCGGCGAGAGGCCCGGCGCGCATGACCAAGCCGCTGATCACCGTGGACGGCGTGAACAAGCACTTCGGCCCGCACCACGTGCTCAAAGATGTCAGCACCACCTTCAACGCGGGCGAGGTGGCGGTGATCATCGGCGCCTCGGGCTCGGGCAAATCCACACTGCTGCGCATGCTGAACCGGCTCGAAACCCATGACTCGGGGCGCATCGTGGTCGATGGTATCGAGGTCAACGACGACGCCAAATCCCTGGACAAATTGCGCACCGAAGTTGGCATGGTGTTTCAGCAGTTCAACTTGTTTCCGCACCTCACCGTGCTCGACAACGTGGCGCTGGCGCCGCGCCGCGTGCGGGGCTTGTCGCGCTCCGAGGCCGAGGCGCGCGCGTTTGAGTTGCTGGACCGCGTGGGCCTCAAGGCGCACACCCACAAGCATCCGTTTCAGCTGTCGGGTGGCCAGCAGCAGCGCGTGGCCATCGCGCGCAGCCTGGCCATGCAACCCAAGGTGTTGTTGTTTGACGAGCCCACCTCGGCGCTGGATCCCGAGATGGTCAAAGAAGTGCTTGACGTGATGAAGCAGCTCGCCAAGAGCGGCATGACCATGCTGGTGGTCACTCATGAGATGGGTTTTGCCCGCGAGGTGGCCGACCGCGTGCTGTTCATCGACCAGGGCCGGGTGGCGGCCGACGCCCCGCCCGAACCCTTTTTTGGCGCCCAGGACAACGAGCGCATCCGCGCCTTCTTGGGCCAGATAGTGCATTGACCACAGTGCTGGGCACGCGCTGCGCATCGCCGATTTCAATTCCAGGTTTCGACAAGGAGAACACCATGAAACTTCAACCCACACTGATCAGCCTGGCCGTCTCGCTGCTGGTGCTGGGCGCCGCGCCCGCAATGGCGCAATCGAGCGCCGTGATCGACGCGCTGCGCGAAGAACTGCGCCAGCTGCGCGACGAGGTCAACGCGCTGAAGAAGGCCCAGGCGCCAGCGGCCAAGGCGGCCCCTGCGGCGGACAGCACCGGCTGGGGCGACCGCATCGAGCAATTGGAAATCAAGGCCAAGGATGCCGTGGTGCTGGGGGATATCGGCGGTGGTTTCAGGCTGCCTGGGTCGGAGACGTCGATACACCTTTTTGGCTATGCCGAAGTGCACATGATCCATGACGTCGGCCGCGCCGGCCCAAAGGACAACTTCACCGACCTGACCTATCAGCCCGTGGGCAGTGAGGTGGCCAGCAACCCGGCCTTGGGGCAGAAGGGCAAAACCAAGCTCACCGCGCAGACCTCGCGCTTTGGCTTTGAGACGGCCACGCCCACCAGTGCGGGCACCTTCAATACCAAGCTGGAGATGGACTTTTATGCCTACGACGGCGCGCAGACCGGGCAAAACCGCAACCGCCTGCGCCTGCGCCACGCCTACGGCGAATACGGTGGCTTCCTGATCGGCCAAACCTGGTCCACCTTCATGGATCTGGATGACTTGCCTGAAACCGTCGATTTCAACGGCGCCATCGGCACGCCGTTTTCACGCCGCACCATGATCCGCTACAGCTACGGCGACGCCAAGGCGGGCTACAAGTTCACGGTGGCCCTGGAGGATCCGGAGGATCAGTTTGGCGGCGGCAGCGCCAACGAGCGCTTGCCACAGTTGGTCGCCCGGTTTGACCAGAGCTTTGACTGGGGCGCCGTCAACGTGCGCGGCTTGACCCATGAAAAGCGCACAGCCAGCGCCTCCAAGCGCGGCTATGGATTTGGCATCGGCGGCAGCTACAAACTCACCGACAAAGATCTGTTCATGGCGCAGTACAACCGGGTTGATGGTGACATCGACCAACTTTACGGCAGCAATGGCTACGCCATTGACAGCAGCACCGGCGCCATCACCTTTGACAAGAACCAGGGCTTGGTGGTGGGTTACACCAAAACCATCAGCGACCAACTGCGCGGCACCCTGGCTTTTGGCATGAACAAGGGCACGACCGCTACCAACTACGTCGATGCCAAGCAGCTTCAGCAGTTGTTCGTCAATCTGATTTATTCGCCCATCAAGAATGTGGAGCTGGGCGGTGAGCTGATCCTTGGCGAGCGCAAAACATTCTCCGGTGAAACCGGCGCCATGCAGCGGGTGGACCTGATGGGCCGATACTCGTTCTAAGCGCGCACAACCGGCGTTCGACATCAAAAAACGGCGGCCTTGCGCCTCCGTTGTCATTCAGGAGGCTCAATTGAAACTTCATCACTCCCTGATCACCTTGGGCGCCGCGGCGGCCTGGGTCTGCTTGACCATCGGCACGGCCAACGCCCAGGCCTACCCCAGTCGGCCCATCACGCTGGTGGTGCCGTTTGCCGCCGGTGGCCCTACCGACGTGGTGGCGCGAACACTCAGCGTGCCCATGGCTCGCGCCTTGGGCCAAACCGTGGTGATCGAAAACCGCACCGGCGCCGGTGGCACCGTGGCCGCTGGCATGGTGGCGCGCGCCACGCCAGACGGCTACACGTTTTTGATTCACCACAACGGCATGGCCACGGCGCCCGCGCTGTACCGCAAACTGGCCTACAACCCGCTGACCGATTTTGAATACGTCAGCCAGGTGGTTGACGTGCCCATGACGCTGGTGGCCCGCAAGGACCTGCCGGCCAAGACGTTTCCTGAGTTGCTGGTCTACCTCAAGGCCCAGGGCGACAAAACCAATCTGGCACACGCTGGCTTGGGGGCTGTTTCACACCTTTGTGGCATGGTGTTCCGCCAGGCGGTGGGCGTGGACATGACGACCGTGCCCTACCAAGGCACCGGCCCGGCCATGGCCGCGCTGCTGGGAGGGCAGGTTGATTTGTTGTGCGACCAGACCACCCAAACCGTGCCTCAGATCAAGGCCGGCGCGGTGCGCTTTTACGGCGTCACCACGGCGCAGCGCATCAAGGCCCTGCCCAACGCCCCCACGTTGGCCGAACAAGGCCTCAAGGGCTTCGAGGTGATGGTGTGGCACGGCATCTATGCGCCCAAGGGCACGCCCAAAGTGGCCACTGAACGCTTCAACGCCGCGCTTCGAGTGGCACTGAAAGACCCGATGGTGATGGCTCGTTTGGCCGAATTGGGAGCCGAAATCGTGCCCGACGCCAAGCTGACACCGGAGGGCCTGCACACTTGGCTGAAGCAGGAGACCGAGCGTTGGGGCCCGGTGATCCGCTCGGCCGGCGATTATGCTGACTGAGACAGGGCGGTCGCCACGGCGCACTGACATTTTCCACGCTCACTTGTGTGCATAAATTTGCATGCTTTGTGATGAATATCCCCCGATTCGCGGGGGATGCGCCGGCCGGAACGGCAGATTCAGCCTGCATACCGGTTAAGGTTCGCAACAGACAAAAGCATGACGTTTGCAGTTAGGTGGCGTGCCTGGTTTTTGGGTGGCTTTCTGGGCTGTTGACTGTTGCTGAATAGCTGACAAGAAAAGAGTTTTGCTGGTTTCGCTGGGTGATTCGGCGCTTGCGTTCTGTTTTCTGGGTTTGCCTCCACGGCCTTGGCTCAACCAACCTGATCTTCATCATGCACAACGACAACTCCGCCTCTCCGACCCGCCCTGATGCCGAGCAACCGGCGCAGTTGTCTGGCGTGATGTCAACCGAGGCCTTGGCTCGTCGGCGTGTCCTGCTCAAGGGTTTGGGCAAAGGCTCGGCGGCCCTGGCGGTGGTGGTGCCAATCCAGACATTGGCGGCCAACACGATCATTGGTGGCACCAAGCTGTGCACCGTGTCGGGCGTGCAGTCCAGCGTGGGCTCGCACCCATTGGGCACGGTCACCACCTGCTCGGGCTACTCGCCAACCCATTTCCAGACGCTGGCCAACTGGCCGACCACCCTGACGGTTGACACCATCAATTTCACGTCTGCCTCGCCGTTCAATACGATCTTTACTGGCGGCATTAGCAGCTCCCTGAACACTGTTTTGACCACGCTGCCCGCGTCCGACGAAACCGTCTGGATCACGGCGCTGCTCAATGCGCTGCTGGCAAAACCGGGGTTCAACTTCCCGTACACGGCGTCACAAGTGCGTGCCTTTTACACCGGTGGTGGAACGGGGGCTGTCAATGCCCTGGCCTTTTTCAAGGGCTACATGCAGAGCATCGCTTGACGGCGATTTGGTTTGAGGTCGACGCCTGCGCATGACCGTGGGCTTGCCCAACACATGCCCCGTTCTAGCCGTTTTTCGGCTCAACCCGCTGGTTCAGTTGCATTGGCGGGATTTTGACGGCGATTGGGTCTTGTTCGAGGCCTTGTCCGGCCAGACACATCAATTGGACGCGGTGACGGCCGCCGTGTTGATGTGCTTCGAGTCCGGTGCGTCGCTGTCGCGCCCCGACTTGTTGGCCACCTTGGCCATTGACTTTGGCATCACGATGCCCGCCACCGAGGCCGCACCGATCTGGGCCGTGCTGGATCAGTTGGCCGCGCTTGGCCTGGTCATTCCCCACACTCCGAATGCTGCTGTCTGACCTGAGCCCCATTGAACTGGGGCAACGCTTGCGTGGTGCTGGCCTGGCCCTGCGTACCGGGCCTTTTGTGTTTCGCATCCACTCTGCCGTGCCGGCGGTTGCCGAGGGTTTGAGCTTGCTCTACGCCGCCAATTCCTTGGCCTCCGACGACGAATTCGTGGATTTCGACTTGCGGCTCGATTGGGTGCACGGTGTTCGCCGCTGGGTTCGGCCACAGGTGCAATTTTTGTTTGACGGTGAATCACCGTTTGAGCCGCTGCCCGCCGATCACGCCTACCCCTTGCTGGAGTGGGCCATGAACTGGTGCATCTCGGCACATGCTCACCAAGGCTTGTTGCTGCATGCCGCCGTGGTGGAGCGTCAGGGCTTGGCGGTGATCTTGCCCGCGCCGCCTGGGTCGGGCAAGAGCACGCTGTGCTCTGGGCTCATCAACCGAGGCTGGCGTTTGTTGTCTGACGAAGTGGCCATGATTTCGCTGTCTGATGGTGGCGTCACCGCGCTGGCGAGGCCGGTCAGCCTCAAGAATGAGTCGCTGGAGGTGATCCGCCGCTTTGCGCCGGAGTCGGTGTTCAACCGCGTGTCCCATGGCACGGTCAAGGGCAGCGTGACCCACATGCGTGCGCCGGCCGAGCACGTGCGCCGCGTGGCCGAGCGCGCCTGGCCACGTTGGGTGGTTTTCCCGCGGTATATCGCGGGCGCCGAGCCCGCCATGAAGCCACGCCCCAAAGCGGGCAGCATGGTTGAGCTGGGCCGCAATGCCTTCAACTACATGGTGCTGGGCCAGCAGGGGTTCGACGCACTGGGCAACCTGGTGACGGGCTGTGACTGCTATGACTTTCACTACAGCCGGCTGGATGATGCCGTGGTGGCCTTTGATGGTTTGTTGCAGCGGGCCTTGGCATGACCGATCAAGCCCAGGATGATTTGCTCACGCCGCTGTGGATGCACCCGAGGCGTTTGCCCAAGCTGAGCCAGCGCCAGTGGGAGCTGTTGCTGGGTCAGGCGCGCCAAGCCCGCATGATTTCGCGCCTGGCCCAGCACTGCATTGATCTCGACGTGGTTGACGAAGTGCCGCCTGGCGCTTGGCAACACCTGTTCGGGGCCATGCGCTGGGTGGCGCGCCAAGGCCATGAAGTGCAATGGGAGGTGGATTGCCTGCAGCGCGCGCTGGCGGCGGTGCCCACGCCGGTGGTGCTGCTCAAGGGCGCGGCGTACCTGGTGGCGGGCCTGCCGCCGGCGCGTGGCCGCTTGTTCAATGACATTGACATCCTGGTCGATCACCGGCAGATGGGCACGGTTGAAACCGCCATGATGGCCGCAGGCTGGATCAGCCATGAGCGTGACGCGTACAACCAGCGTTATTACCGCCAGTGGATGCACGAGTTGCCGCCGCTGCAGCACGTGACGCGCCAGACCGTGATCGACGTGCACCACACGATCACGCCGCCCACCTCGCGGTTCAAGGTGGATGGTGGCTTGTTGTTGCAGCGCGTCCGGCCTTTGGGCGGTAGCGGCAAGCTGTTTGTGCTCGACCCGCTGGACATGGTGCTGCACAGTGCCGTGCACCTGTTTCAAGAAGGCGAGTTTGACCACGGCCTGCGTGACCTGCTCGATCTTGATGACTTGCTGGTGCACTTTGCCGCCACCGAGCCGCAGTTTTGGGCCGCGCTGCTGACCCGCGCCGACGAGTTGAGTCTGCAAGTGCCGCTGTACCACGCGCTGCATCACGTCAAGCGCCTCTTTGGCACGGGGCCACCCGCCGAATTGCGGGCCTTGGTGCAAGGCTTGCAACCCAATGCGGTGTCGCGGGCGGCGATGGGCTGGCTGCTGGATCTTGCCTTGCGGCCCATGCACCCAAGCTGCGACCGGCACTTCACCGGCCTGGCGCGTAGCGTTTTGTACGTACGCTCGCACTGGCTGCGCATGCCGCTGCGCCTGGTAGTGCCCCACTTGCTGCGCAAGGTGTGGATGCGCTGGTTTCCCGAAGAAGCCACCAATCCGACGCTTGCCGCCTGAGCAACGGGCGCCTGCAGGTCAGGGGCCGGGCGCGCCGCCCTGAAATGGGCCGCCCACGCCCTCCAGCCAAGCCAGCTCGGCCTCGGTGAAGCCCGCCGCCCGCCGCGCTGCCAGGTTGAACGGGGGCCGCAAGCGCGGTGCGCAATAACGCACCACCAGCTGGGGGTACAGCGACTCGGCGTTCAAGCCATCACGTTGGCACAGCCAGCCGTACCAGTGGTTGCCAATGGCCACGTGGCCGATTTCGTCGCGCAGGATGATGTCGAGAATGGCCACGGCGCGCTCGTCGCCAGCCTTGCACAGCTTGGCCTGGATGGGCGGCGTGGCGTCCAGCCCGCGGGCCTCCAGCGTGCGGGGCACCAACGCCATGCGGGCGACGATATCGCCCGCCGTGGCTTCGGTCATCTGCCACAGGCCGTCGTGGGCGTCAAAGTCGCCGTAGTCATAGCCCAGCGTCAACAGGTGTTCGCGCAGCAGCGTGAAGTGACGGGATTCTTCGGCGGCCACTTGCAGCCAATCCAGGTAGAACTGTTCGGGCATGCCGGCAAAGCGCCAAACCGCGTCAAGCGCCAGGTTGATGGCGTTGAACTCAATGTGGCAAATGGCGTGCAGCAGCGCCGCGCGGCCGGGCAGCGTGAAGGGCGACCTGCGCGGCACCTGGGTGGCCGACACCAGGCGGGGCAGGGTGGGGCGGCCAGGCAAGCCGGCAGGCGCCACCTGCACGGTATTGACGTCGAGTTGAGCCTCACCGTTTTGCACGGCCAGCAGCAGCGCTTGGGTTTGGGCCGCTTTGGTGGCGGGGTCTTGGAGTTCAAGCACCTCAAGGGCGCGATGGCGCAGTTGCATCCCTAGAATCATAGGCTTTGCCGGTGCGGGCTCGCATCCGCCGGCAGCCCTCCACTGAAGGATCCCAGGCCATGGCGATTTACCAACTTGACGACGACGTGCCCGAAGTTCATGCCACGGCCTGGGTGGCTGAAAGCGCTGACCTGATGGGCAAAGTGAGTTTGGCTGAAAACGCCAGCGTGTGGTACGGCGCAGTGGTGCGCGGTGACAACGACCACATCGCCATCGGCCGCAACAGCAACGTGCAAGACGCCAGCGTGCTGCACACCGACCACGGCCAGCCGCTCAGCATTGGCGACAACGTGACCATCGGCCACCAGGTGATGCTGCACGGCTGCACCATTGGCGACGGCTCGCTGGTGGGCATTCAAAGCGTGATCCTGAATGGCGCCCGCATTGGCCGCAACAGCATCGTGGGTGCGGGCTCGGTGGTGACCGAGGGCAAGCAGTTTCCGGACGGCGTGTTGATCGTGGGGGCACCCGCCAAGGTGGTACGTGAGCTCACGCCCGAGCAAATAACGCGCTTGCAGGCCAGCGCCGACTACTACGTGCGGCAGCAGCAGCGCCACGCGCGGAGCCGCAAGCGCATTGACTAAAAGCGCCAGCTGAACCCCTGAAACGCTGCATCAATCAACCCCCAATAAAACCACCCAAATTGATGGATCAACTGCATAAATTTTTGTTTGAAGGCCTGCCTGTGCGGGGCATGTTGGTTCGCTTGGGTGCCAGTTGGCGCGAGGTTTTGTCACGCCGCAGCACGGCCAGCGATGGTGGCCACGCCTTCCCGGCGCCGGTGCGGGCCCTGCTGGGTGAAATGGCGGCGGCCGGCGTGCTGATGCAAGGCAATCTCAAATTCAACGGCGCGCTGATCCTGCAAATGCAGGGCGACGGCCCGGTCAAACTGGCCGTGGCTGAAACCCAGCCCGACCTGAGTTTTCGGGTGACCGCCAAGGTGGTGGGCGCGGTGGCCGCGGATGCGCGCCTGGAGGCGATGCTCAATGTGCACGGCCAAGGCCGTTGCGCCATCACCCTGGATCCGCAAGACCGCTTGCCCGGCCAGCAGCCCTATCAAGGCGTGGTGCCTTTATTTGGTGATCAACGCGAACCGCTGCAAAAGCTGAGCGAGGTGCTGGAGCACTACATGTTGCAATCCGAGCAACTCGACACCT
>JAYWDK010000423.1:0-3259 GCA_043779845.1 Betaproteobacteria bacterium
GCGCGCCGGTGGTTCAACTCCTCCATGACCGCGATCTCAAGCCGTGTGCTCGCTGACGCCGAAATTCACTTCCGTCGGCTGACCTTCGACGAACGCGTCAAGCTCGCCGATGATGTTCATGCCCGGCAGCCGAACTTGTTCTTCTCCGTGCTCACCCTACAGTTGCAGGAAGCGAGCCTCGAGCAAATGGAAGTGGTGCTGAACATCTTGCTCGTCTACTACACGGCGATGCGGCTCAGCGGGCAAAAGTGGCCCGTCATCTCCGAGGACGATCAAGACCGTTGCTTGAAGCGGGTCACGGGGCGGGTTCGATTCCTGGATGGCCTGACAGCACAGCAACAGTCCCAAGCCATAACCGACGCCATCACGGCACACCCGGAAAAACCAATGCTCGCCTACCTGTAAGGCACGCTCAGGGAGAACGGCTACCTGAGCATCGACTCCGAGTCTCAGAAAATGATGATGCTCGTGGGACTGAACATGGTCGAGTGCATCGCGCAGGCCGCTTCGACAAAGGCCAAGCGAAAACGCTGAGGCCACGAATCGCGCGGCAAACTCATGGCACCGTCAATGACGCCGCCGGCTTACCGCTTACGCTGCGGCAGCGCCGCGCACGGCCACGCCGCCACGGTGGAGGCCGCGCGCTGGGTGGCGGTGGCCATGGCCTACGACGACGTCATCCGCGTGGCTGATCTCAAAACCCGTGCCGAGCGCTTTGCACGCGTACGCGACGAGGTAGGCGCTGGCGCAGACGAGGTGGTGGGCACGGTGGAGTTTTTCCACCCCCGCCTCGAAGAGGTTTATGGCCTGCTGCCGCTCGGCCTGGTGCGCGGGATCGAGGCCGCGCCGTTGGTGCGCGGCTGGCTGATCAAAAAAATCGGCAACGGCAAGCACCTGCGCCCGCACACCGTGCGTGGCCAACTCACGCTGCAAGCCCTGGCCGCGCTGCGCCGGTTCAGGCGCCGCAGCGGCCGCCACGCCACCGAGGCCGCGCACATCAACCAGTGGCTGGCGTTGGTCAACAGCACCTTGCCACTCGACTACCCACTGGCGCTCGAGTTGATCAACTGCCGCCGCCTGGTCAAAGGCTACAGCGACACCCACGCCCGCGGCAGCAGCAAGTTTGACCGGCTGATGCGCGCCGCCGAGCAGCTGCAAGGCCGGCCCACCGCCGCCGCTGATCTGGCCGCGCTGCGCGCTGCCGCGCTGGCCGATCCGCAAGGCTTGCAGCTGGACCAGCGCTGGGGCTTGTTGGGGCTGCGCTGACGGTTGGCGCGGGCGTGGGATGCGACGGGGGTGCGGCTTCAGCGCACGCTGACCCGCAGCCGGTAAGGCACCCGCCGCAGGGATTCGGTGTTCATCACCAGCACCAGTTCGTAGTGGCCGGATTCGGGCAGCACGCCCTGCCAATGGGTGACGCCAAATCCCTCCTCCAGGGTGCCTGCCACCGGCGCCACGGCGGTGAACGTGACGGCGTCGCCGGGCGATTGCAGGTCCACCGTCATCGTCTGCCCCGCGCGCGCACTGAGCGTGTAAACGTGGCTGGTGGCGTAGTCGGCCCGGCCACTGACCTGGGCACCGCTGGTGCCGCGCGCAAACTGCAGCGCGCGAGTGACCACCGTGTGCGCCATGTTCTGGGCAGCGCTGGCCAATGGGGCGCAGTGCAGCACCACGGCCAACACGACCAAGCCCAAGCCGCGCCACCCCCTTGGGCGGCACAACGCGGTGCGATCAATGGCTGCCGAGTGCATGTTTGGCGGCCCCGAAATATTGCTTGCGGTGATCCCAGCCATTGGGCAGGCCAGTTGATTTGTTCTTGCCATTGATCGCGATGGACAACTTGAGCAACACCGCGTCTTGCGTGCCCACCTTGCCCATCTGGTCGCAGATGTCGTTGAGCTTGTGGTAGGTCCAGTACCAGGCGGTGAGCTTGGCGGCGCCCTCCAACGTTTCGCCGTAGCTGGGGTCACTGGGTTCGATATCGGACTTTGGTGCGTGCTTTGCGCCAGTGGCCAAGGGCTTGAGCAAGTCGTTGTGGGACAGCGGCAGGCCCAGTTGCTGCCAAGCCAGCGTGTAATTGGCGCGGCCCGTGAGCTGGATGTAGCCGCGCCCCGCAAAGCGCACGCCATCATTGGGCAGCACGTTACCCAGGTCGGCACGGCCTTCGTACTCCGTGCCGGAGCGGTACTCGCGCAGCGCTTTGAAACCATCACTCTCGGCGGCGATCTGCGCCAGAAACGCCGCCTTGCGCATCGGGGTGGTGATCTCGGCCATCTGCATGGCCAGCGCCACTGAGTCAGCCAGTTGGTCGGGCGAGGCCTTCTCGTTTTGACGAATCGTTGGCGCCATCGCCAAAAGCACAGACAACAGCGAACGCGACTGCCGCATGCGGCACAGGGCCTTGAACATCGGCCAGGTCGCGATGCTGCCGACGTCCAGCGCGCGCAGCGCCGCATCCTGGGGCCACACCGCGTACTGACCTTGCAAGGCCAACGCACCGGTGACCAAGCCTCGCAGCGCAGGGTGCATACGCGCCAGCTCGCCAGGGCTAACGCCGCTCACCCGCCGACGCATCGGTCCACGAGACAATGGCATGACGGCCTGAACCGGTGGTTTTGGCACACGTGCCAAGGGCGCAAAAACCACCGGCACCGCAGAATAGCCGCCCCAAGCGCAATAGGCTTGCAGCAATATCTGCGTGGGCGCGTCAAACAGGCCATTCGGGCTCAGGGGGTGCAAGGGATGAATGCGCAGCCGGTTGATACGGCCGAGGTTCATGTTCAGCAGCTTCTGCACCACCACGACATCGCGTGGCCAATTGCGCTGGCCAAGGCCAACGCCATCGTTGATGAACTGCATGGCAAGCACTCCTGATTGACGCCACGCCAACCTTCAAACAATGTTAGCAGCGCGGGGCATCAGCCCGGCAACCTGGACGTGCGCGCTTCACCAAAGTGGCTGAGCACGACAGTTTGATGATGCCCCGCCAAGCGCGCAGGGCCGCGCACCGACGCCCCGCCGCCAAACAGTACGGGCCCGGGGTCAGGTCTCCCATTTCCCCTACACCGCACTCGCATCAACCTCGGCACTCGCGAACAGACGGCTGACCACCACGGCCTGGGGCAACATGGCATAGCGGTAATGGGTTGGCAGGGGAGATACAAGACCTGACCCAATACTGTTAGGTTAGACAAAGAAAGCTCCTGTCGGGTTGTTTGGCGACCATAGTTTCTTGGCCTTGACCTTGGTGTTGGGCTCT
>JAYWDK010000424.1:0-3256 GCA_043779845.1 Betaproteobacteria bacterium
CAGCCGGTGCCCGAGATCGGCGAGGATCAGCCGCCAGCGCAGGAAGCGCACCAGCAGCGAACCTGCGCAGACGGCAGTGCCCAGCGCGATCGCCATTCCGCCTATCGACGTCAGCGCGCGCCAGGTGTCGGCCGACCCTGCCCAGACGATGGCCAGCAGGTAGCCCGCGCTGGCCAGTGCGGTGACCACGCAGGCCGGAGCGATCCAGCGCCGCTGCGGCAGGGGAAAGGCTGGGGCATGGGCGCGCATCGCGGCGATTCTCCCCCGCCGTGCCGTCGCGGCTCGCTGCCGCGGGCGCCGCGTGGCGTGACGGATTGCGGACCATCGCCAGGCGCGCGTCCCGCTGGAGCCGGGCGGGCGTCTTTGGCGCGGGCGGCACCGCGGCCCGCAGGCATTGCCCATGCTCCGAGTCGATGCCCGGGCCGAAGGGGGTCTGGCCCGGCTATCGAATGTCCTTATAAGGCCGTCGTCAGCCATCCGTCAGAATCGACCGCAGTTCGGGAGCGTGTAGATGGAGAAGATCTGGCTGAAGCAGTACCCCGCCGGCGTGCCGGCAACGATCAGGACCGATGTCTATCCCTCGCTGGTGGCGTTGATCGACGAGAGCTTCCGCAAGTACCGCGACCTGCCGGCCTACCGCTTCATGGGGCGTTCGTTCAGCTTCGGCGAGATCGACGCCGCCTCGCGCGCGCTGGCGGCCTGGCTGCAGGGCCAGGGGCTGACGCGCGGCGACCGGGTGGCGATCATGATGCCCAATGCGCCGCAGTACCCGGTGGCGGTGGCCGCGGTGCTGCGGGCCGGGCTGGTGGTGGTCAATGTCAACCCGCTGTACACCCCGCGCGAGCTCGAGCACCAGCTGAAGGACTCGGGCGCCAAGGCCATCGTCATCCTCGAGAACTTTGCCGCCACGCTGCAGCAGGTGGCCGACGCGGCGCCCAGCAAGATCGTGCTGCTCGCCGCGATGGGCGACATGCTGGGGCTGGTCAAGGGCGCGCTGGTCAACCATGTGGTGCGGCGGGTCAGGAAGCTGGTGCCGGAATTCGAGCTGCCTGGCGCGCTGAGGTTCAACGACGCGCTGGCCCGGGGTCGCGGCATGAGCCTGGCGCCCGCCAGGGTCGGGCCCGACGACATCGCGGTGCTGCAGTACACCGGCGGCACCACCGGGGTCAGCAAGGGCGCTGTGCTGCTGCACCGCAACCTGGTGGCCAACATCCTGCAAGCCGAAGCCTGGTACCAGCCGGCGCTCAAGAAGATCCCCGTGGGGGAGCAGATCGTCACGGTTTGCGCGCTGCCGCTGTACCACATCTTTGGCTTCAATACCAACATGATGCTGGGTTTGCGCATGGGCGGCTGCAACCTGCTGATCGCCAACCCGCGAGACATCCCCGGCGTGCTCAAAGACCTGGCGGCGCAGCCGTTCCATAGCTTTCCTGCGGTCAATACCTTGTTCACGGCGCTGGCCAACCACCCCGATTTTGACAAGGTGGACTGGAGCCACCTCAAGATCTCCGTGGGCGGTGGCATGGCGGTCACACAGGGCACGGCGCGGCTGTGGCTTGAAAAAACCGGCTGTCCCATTTGCGAGGGCTACGGCTTGAGCGAAACCAGCCCGTCGGCCACCTGCAACCCGGTCGACAGCACGGCTTACTCCGGCACCATTGGCCTGCCGATGCCCAGCACCGAGATCACCTTGCTCGACGATGACGGCGCCGAGGTGCCGCTGGGCAGCGCTGGCGAGATTGCCATCCGCGGCCCGCAGGTGATGGCGGGCTATTGGCAGCGGCCCGATGAAACGGCCAAGGTCATGACGGCCGATGGATTTTTTCGCACGGGCGACATCGGCGTGATGGATGAACGCGGATATTTGCGCATCGTGGACCGCAAAAAGGACATGATCCTGGTCTCTGGATTCAACGTGTACCCCAATGAAATCGAGGATGTCTTGAGTCAGCTGCCTGGTGTGCTGGAGTGCGCTGCCGTCGGCGTGCCCGACGAAAAAGCCGGCGAGGCCGTGAAGGTCGTGATTGTCAAGAAGCTGGCCACGCTGACCGAGGCCGACGTGCGCGCCTGGTGCGAGGCCAATCTCACCGGCTACAAGCGGCCCAAGGTGGTGGAGTTTCGGGCTGACCTGCCCAAGTCCACGGTGGGCAAGATCCTGCGGCGCGAATTGCGCGAGGCGCACCGGTGAGCAATGGGCCCGCGGTCAACGACGCGGGCGGTTTGCTGGTGCAGCGCCTCGCCAAAACCGATGCGGGACGGGCCGAGATTCGCAACCGGGCGCTGCCCTTGTCGCGCCCCGCGCGCAATCTGCTGCTGATCATCGACAACAGCCGCACCGGCGAGGAATGGCTGGCCATGGTGCAGGGCTGTACCGTGGTCGATCTGCGGGCCTTGTTGGCCGCAGGCCTGGTGGCGCCACCCAGCTCTGCCGCGCCCGCGCGCCTGAGCCTGGCGCAGGCACTCGACAACAAAAGCTACCAGGTGCTGTATGACCGGATCACCGCCGAGGCCAGGCCAAAGCTGGGGTTGATCAAGGGCTACCGCATGATTCTGGATGTTGAGCGTTGCAACGGCCCCGCTGAAATCCGCGTGTTGGCGCTGCGTTTTGTGGAGCTGGTGCGCGAGGCCGACGGCACCGCAGCCGCGCTGGCCTTGGCGCAAGCGCTGGTGGCGCCGGGTTGACCTGGCGGGGCCGCAGCTGGGTGAAGGCATCCTGTGCCGGCGCCTCCGGCGCGCCCAGTCCGGTATTTGTCCCTTGCTGACCGGCCCGGCCGCAGAGGCTGGTGCACACTGCTGGCCCTATGTCCGCCCGAATCCACATCGACTCCCCGCTGGCGCTTGGTGCCGAGCGGCCTTTGCCCGTCAACGCCAGCCGCCACGTGCAGGTGTTGCGTTTGCAGCCGGGGGCGCCGCTCATGCTGTTTGATGGCCTGGGCGGCGAGTGGTCGGCCGAGGTACAAGACATGGGCCGCAAGGTGGTGACGGTGCGCGTGCTGGCCCATCATCCGGTTGAGCGCGAGCTGGCTACGCCGGTGACGCTGGCGCTGGGCATGCCTGCCAACGAGCGCATGGACTGGCTGGTCGAAAAAGCCACCGAGCTGGGCGTGGTTTGTATCCAGCCGCTGGTGTGCGAGCGCTCGGTGCTGCGCCTGGCCGGTGAGCGCGCCGACCGCAAAGCGGCGCATTGGCAGGGCATTGCGGTGGCCGCCTGTGAGCAAAGCGGGCGCAACCGCGTGCCCGTGATCGCCGCGCCGCT
>JAYWDK010000425.1:0-3254 GCA_043779845.1 Betaproteobacteria bacterium
CGCGCCGGTGGCGCTGCCCCGCACATGCCAATCGGTATTGATCGCCGTGAAAGCGTCGCTGATTTGCGTGCGGGATTTTGTCTGGGTGCCCATGCCCAATTGGTTGGCCACGGCGTCGGCCGCTGCGCGCTGGCCCCGCAGGCTGGGCTCGCTGCCCAGGTGCAGGTTGAGCACCAGGTTCACGGTTTGGCCGCGCGATTTTTTGGGCAGCAGCGCCACCTTCAGGCCTGAGGGCAAGGTGTAGCGCTCGGTGCGCGCGTCCAGGTTGGCATGGCTTGTGTCAAACACCTCGCCGCTGTCCACCGCCGCCCGGGGTTTGAAGCCTTGCAGCGCCACTTGGGCGTCCACGCGCTGCGCCAGCGGGCTGAGGTCGGGTTGGTCAGTGGCTACAAAGCGGCCCAGGCTGCGGTTGCTTGATTTGACCCAGGCGCGCGCGGCAGCGTTGACCTCGTCGAGGGTGATGTTTTGCACCCGGTCCCGCTGCACAAACAGCAATCGCCAGTCGCCGGCGGCAATCGACTCGGACAAGGTGACGCACAGCGCTTGCGGGTCGGCCATGATTTTGTCCAGCCCGGCGGCCCATTGCTGCTGGATGCGTTGCAGCTCCTGGGCGGTGATGGGCTCCTCCGCCAGGCCTTCGATGGTGCCCAGCAAAATGGTTTGCGCGGCGTCGATGGCGTCTTCCTTTTTCAGCACCACGCCCACGTTCAGCAGGCCGGGCTCGGCGTTGCGCGTGGCCCAGCCAAATACGTTGGTGGCCTTGCCGGCTTCCACCAGGCGCTTGTGCAGCCGGCCCGTGGGCGTGTCGGCCAGCGCGTCCACGATGATCTCGAACGCGGCCTGCTCAGGGCTGGCGAGCGCAGGGATGTGATAACTCACAAACAGCGCGTTCTGGCCACCCACCCGGCGCAGCGTGACCTGCCGCTCGCCGTCCTGCACCGGCTCCAGCGTGTAGGTGGGCTCCAGCACGCGTGTGGGCTTGGCCAGGCGGCCAAATTGATCGCCGATGGCGGCCAGGGTTTTGGCCGCGTCAAAGGCGCCGGCCACGATCAGCGTGGCGTTGTCGGGCTGGTAGTACTTGCGGTAAAAATCTTGCAGGTGCGGGATGTTGACGTTCTCCACATCGGAGCGCGCGCCGATGGTGTTTTTGCCGTAGCTGTGCCACTGGTAGGCGGCGGCCTGGGTTTTTTGAATCAGGATGCCCACGGGGCTGTTCTCGCCGGCCTCCATCTCGTTGCGCACCACCGTCATCTCCGTAATCAGATCGGCGCGCTGCACGCGGGCCCCGGTCATGCGCTCGGCCTCGGTGGCCAGCACCCAGGCCAGTTGGGCCGCGTCACTTGGGAAGGTTTCGAAGTAGTTGGTCCGGTCTACCGAGGTGGAGCCGTTGAACTGCATGCCACGCTTGGACAACTCGGCGCCGACGTTGCTGATGTGGGTGGTGCTCTTGAACATCAGGTGCTCAAGCAAGTGCGCCATGCCGGTTTCACCGTAACCCTCCATGCGGCTGCCCACGCGGTAAGTGACGTTGACGGTGGTGGTGGGCTTGGACGCGTCGGGGATCAGCAGCACCTGCAAGCCATTGGGCAGGCGGTACTCCAGCACGCCCTCGGCCTCACGAACGGGCACCGCCGTGGTGCTGGACGATGTTGTGGCCGATGTGAAGGAACTCTGCGCGCTTGGGGCTTTTGCACTGCTGGCGGGGTCAGCGGCCTGGACTTGAAGCGCCAGCAGGGTCAGCAACAACAGGATCTTTGAGCGCATGGTGAACCGCGTGGATTGGGCAGCCCGCAGTATCTGTCAGCCCCGGGCAGGCCCCGGCGCGGTCGCCTCAGGCGTAGGTCACCCAATCCGCCAAGGCCTCGTCGTCCAGGTGCGGCAGCGTATTGAAAGTCAGCAACGTGTGCCGCTTGGGCGTGAACGCCAGCTCGGTGACGGCGCTGTTGCGGATGCGCATGTTGAGCTCGATGGTGGCCACCGCAGAGGTGCCCAGCACCTGGCCCACGGTGGTTGAAATCGGCCCGCCGCTGGACACCATCAGCACGTCGCCCGCGTAGCGCTCACGCACCAGCGCCAGGGCCGCTGCCACGCCGGCCGAAAAATCAACATAACTCGGCATGCCCACGGGCTGGGTCTGGCCGGCCATCCACGCGGACAGGCCATCGCGCAGCAGCCTGAAATGGTGGCGGTAGAGCTCGGGTGTGTCGGGCCGCGCCAGCGGCGCTGGGTGGATGGCGGCGATCACTGCGTGGCTGTCGTACTCGTTCAGACCGGGCAGGCGCAGCGGTTCGGGCCGTGTTTGGGCTTGCTCGCCCAGCCCCAGCGTGATGGCCGCCAGGCTTTGTTTTTGTCGCTCCAGCGTGCCGGTGATCACGGCGTCGAAGCGCCGGCCGCGGCGGGCGAAATACTCACCCAGGCGCTGGCATTGACGCTGGCCCAGGGCGCTGAGCTGGTCATAGTTGTCGGCGCCAAACGAGGCCTGGCCGTGGCGCACAAGATAAAGCGTTCCCATGGTTGGGATTGTGGCCAGGCCCGGTTGGCGGCTTTGTCGCCGGGGCGACCGGCTGGCGCCCCCCCCGTGCACGCCGTACATCAAGCCATACAGCACGTGCGCCATGTCGAGCTCGCCGTTGACGAGCTTGTCACGCACACCGGCCCATGAGGCCTCCTTGCTCGGCACGATCTTCACGCCGTACTTCTTGTCGAAGCCGAGCACCGAGGCCATCACGACCGAGGCGCAGTCGGTCAGCGGAATGAAGCCGATGCGGACTTCTTCCTTCTCCGGCTTGTCGGAGCCCTGCGCATAGACCGCGGCTTGCAGGCCCGGTACCAGGCCCGCTGCGCTCGCGACAGCGGCGCCTTTGATCAGCTTGCGTCTGCTCATGCTGATCTTTCGTGAGGAAGCGTGTGTCATGGCTGGTGCTGATTTCGGGGTTCTGAAAACAAAAAGGCGTCCGCACATCTCGGGCTGTGAAGCCGCGATCAGTGGGGACGCCGTCGTCCTGAACATGCCGCACCAGCGTTGGTACGGCGAGTTCAATCGAGAGACCGCCGTTGGTCTCTCGATCTCAAATATGCAATGTGCGTGCCAAGGAAAATGCGGTCTTCGAGTGCGGGTTTGCACCGAGACCGTGCGTTGCTCAGGCCAGCAGGTCCGACACGTCGAGAATGCGCTGGGCCACGTCGGCCACTTTCATTCCCTTGTCCATCGCGGTCTTGCGCAGCCGCGCGTAGGCGTCCTCTTCGCTCAAGCC
>JAYWDK010000426.1:0-9263 GCA_043779845.1 Betaproteobacteria bacterium
GGCAGGCGCGAGTGCGTGGCGAGTGGAAATGCGGCGGGCAGCGCGGTGATGGATGAGGCGGCAGACATGGTGAACTCCGGGCGTTTTTTAGGAGAAGCCACTAGCGTAAGTCGGGAGCCGCTTTTGAATCTCGCCGAAATACCGACACTTTACGGATGAATATCCGGCCGCTTCGCCCGATCAAGCCGGCGTGGCGAGCGCGGGTGTTGGCACCCGCCTGGGCAAGTCATCGGCCTGCTCGCCCCCGGCCCACAGCAGCGCGGCCGTCATGGCCAGGCCCTGGCGCATCAGCGGCGCCGGCACGTGCTCGTTGGGCGCGTGTTGCGAGCAGGCCGGGTAGCTGTGCGGCACCCACACCGTGGGCTGATCGGCGTGCTTCAAAGCGCGCCCGAATCAAACATCGCCTGGGCCAGGCCGACCACGGTGGTGGCCGTGGCCGTGGTGGGCGCGCTGGTGGATGTCATGCGGGTCGGCGCCGAGTCAGCTGGATTTGCCAACCAGCTCAAAGTGCTCCACTACCGGCGGCTGGGCAAAAAACGGGCCGACGATGGCGCGCCATTGCGGAAACAGCGGCCCTTCGCGAAAGCCCACCGTGTGGTCTTCCAGCGTGGCCCAGAAGATCTGAAGAATGTAGCGCTCGGGGCTCTCGATGCCCTTGTTCACCTTCCAGCCCAGCATGCCCTTGGCTTGTGACGCCACCGTGGTGAGGCCTCGCTGGATGGCTTCGTCAAACGCGGCTTGCTGGCCTGGGGCGATGCGGATGTCGGCGAGTTCGAGAATCATGGAGGGGCTCCGGGTTGAGGGTTCAAGCCAGTTTATTCGGGCGCTCGCTCGTGGGCGGGCGCTTGAGTGGGTGTTGGGAAGGATGTTGGGGCGCAGGCTTGGGCTACATTGCCCGGCACCGCCGGTTGCACGCCGGTGGCCCCGGCCAAAGCCGGTCCCCCGCAGCCCACCCTGGAGCGCCGCATGCCCATGCCCCCCGTCCCCGCCTCGCTGGCGCTGTGCACCGCCACCGAGTTGCTGGCGCTGTACCGCGCCAAAGCCGCCTCGCCGGTGGAGGCCACGCGCGAGGTGCTGGCCCGCATCGAGCGGCTCAACCCGCAGCTGAACGCCTTTTGCCTGGTGGACGCGGCGCAGGCCCTGCAATCGGCCCGTGGCAGCGAGGCGCGCTGGTTGGCGGGCGTGCCCGTGGGGCCGCTGGACGGCGTGCCCACGTCGATCAAAGACCTCATCCTGACGCGCGGTTGGCCTACCCGCCGCGGCTCACGCACCGTCAACCCCGACCAGGCTTGGGACGTGGACGCACCCGCCACAGCGCGCTTGCGCGAAGCGGGCGCGGTGCTGCTGGGCAAAACGACCACGCCCGAGTTTGGTTGCAAGGGCGAGACCAACTCACCGCTCACCGGCATCACCCGCAACCCGTGGGATCTGAGCCGCACCAGCGGAGGGTCGTCGGGCGGCACGGCGGCGGCCGTGGCGGCGGGCCTGGGTCCGCTGGGCGTGGGCACCGACGGCGCGGGTTCGGTGCGCATTCCGGCGGCGTTTTGCGGCAACTTTGGCCTGAAGCCCAGCTTTGGCCGTGTGCCGGCTTATCCCTTGTCGCCGTTTGGCAGCGTGGCCCACCTGGGGCCGCACACCATGAGTGTTAGCGATGCCGCGCTGATGATGTCCGTGCTGAGCCAGCCCGACGACCGCGACTGGACCTCGCTGCCGTTTGACGGGCGCGACTACCGCGTGGGCCTGGACGACGGCGTGCGCGGCTTGCGCATCGCGTACTCACCCACGCTGGGCTTCGCCAAAAACGTGCACCCCGAGGTGGCCGCTGCCGTGGATCACGCGGTGGCGGATTTGCAGGCGCTGGGGGCGGTGGTCGAGTGGGTGGACCCCGGTTTTGACGACCCGCTCGAAATTTGCACCGGGCTTTGGTTTTTGGGCGCGTTCACGGTGTGGAGCGGCTTGACGCCGGGACAGCAAGCCCTGTGCGACCCCGATTTCCGGGCCGAGGCTGAGTTGGGTGGGCGCTTGTCGGCACTGGAGGTGCAGCAACTCAACCTGCGCCGTGGCGCCCTGGGCGCGCACTTGCGCCAGTTCATGCGGCGGTTCGATTTGATCGCCACGCCGGCCGTGTCGGTGCCCGCGTTTGCGGCCCGGCCGGCCGGGCAAGCCAGCATGACACCCGAGGCGCTGCTCGGTTGGACGCCTTTTTCGTACCCCTTCAATTTGAGCCAGCAGCCTGCGGCCACCATCCCGTGCGGCCTCACCCAAGACGGCTTGCCGATCGGGCTTCAACTGGTGGGGCCGATGTTCGGCGACGCGCTGGTGCTGCGCGCGTGCAGAGCCTACGAAAGCGTGCGGCCGATACCGCGGCCCGCATTGGCCTGGGCGCCTGACTGATCGCATGACTGTGCGAATGCCGGCGTCCGGCGTGGGGCGCGGGCAAGTCAAACAAGCTGTTACCACGCCGACGGCCTAATGCCCTCAACCGGTGCGACTGGCGGCCGATCTTGTTCGTAGGGCTTCAAAGCTTGCCAACCGGCGCCCCGCCTTCTGCCTTGCGACCCATACCCATGAAAAGATCCATCGCCTCGGTTGCGCGCAAGCTCAGCCACCAAGCCGCGCGCGCAGCCTTGGCCTTGCTGCCAAGACACCTGCGCTTTTCATTGTTTCGCAACCTGATCGATTGCGACCCGGCGCCCGATAGCCGGCTCGAACTGAAAATTGCCGACACGCAAGATGAACTCGAAGCGTGTTTTCGCATCCTGCATGACGCCTATGTGGCCGCAGGCTACATGCAGCCCGACCCGTCGGGTTTGCGCGTCACGATTTACCACGCGCTGCCCACCACCACCACGCTGTGCGCCAAATGGGATGGCCAAGTGGTGGGCACCATCACGATGATTCGCGAGGGCGTGTTCGGCTTTCCACTGCAATCGGTGTTCAATTTGGGGCAGGTGCGCGCGCGCAGCGGCAAGATCGCCGAGGTTTCGGCCTTGGCCATCGCGCCGGCATTTCGAAAAACTGGCGGAAAATTGTTGTTTCCGTTGATGAAGTTCATGTACGAGTATTGCCGTGAGTATTTTGATACCCGGCACGTCGTGATCGCCGTCAACCCGGACAAGATCGAACTCTATGAATCGCTGCTGTTTTTTGAGCGATTGCAGGCGAATGTGGTCGATAACTACGATTTTGCCAATGGAGCCCCGGCAGTGGGCGCATCCCTGGATTTGCTGAAAGCCCCTGAGGCTTTTGAGGCAACCTACGCGCACAAGCGTCCACGCAAAAACTTGTTTGAGTATTTCGTCAATACCCGCTTGCCCAATATTCAGGCGCCGAACCGGCGGTTCTTCACGACCAATGACCCGGTTCTGACGCCGGCAATGATGGATTACTTCTTCAACCAGCGAACCCGGGTTTTTGAGGGCTTGGACGAGCGCAAGCGCTTGCTGCTGCGCTCGATTTACGACCACGAAACCTACGCCGCCGTGCTGCCCGCCTTGGCCGTCGGCACCGCCGACAACGTGGTGTTGCGCCAGCATCAGCGCTTTTCCATTCGGTGTCCGGCGCGGTTTTGGGTGTCCTCGTATGGCGCCAGCCTGAACTACCCCTTGCAGGTGATCGAACTGTCCTTGCATGGCTTTCAGGCTGAATGCCCCATGCCCTTGCCCGAGGGCACGCGAGGCCGGATCGAGATCAGCCTGGGCAAGCAGGAAAAGGCCACGGTTGATGCCATTGCGGTGCGCCGCCACGAGAGTGCGGGCACGGTGTATTACGGGTTCTCGGTGCACACGCCAGACGATGCCTGGCGCCGCTGTGTGCAGGCCCTGCACTCCGGGCGCACCCATGCAGATCTCGGTATTTCGTCGCCGACGCTCGCGTCACCCTCACCGTCCTGGGTGCAGGCTGATCGGCGATTGAAGCCACAACCGTTGCCACGATTGCGGCAGCAACGTGAAATCAGCGAGGACCCGGCGTGACATCAGGCAATGCGAGCACTGGCGCCACACCGTCAAAATGCAACAATCAGAAGGCTTCGTGATATCGGTCGCAGCGGCACCTCCGCCCTGGGATTGCCTGTTGCGGAGTGTCTTGTTTACATTTTGTGACGATGGCAATTCCCAGCGCGTGTGCCTTGCTGCCGCGTCAGACTTGCTCATCTTTTCAAAGCTGACCAAGCCCATTGCAGGCGCGGTGGCTGCGTATTCTTGCTAGGTTGTTGTGCAGTAAGCGCGTCGTCTCAAATACGGCGTCGGCTGGGAGAATTCGAATGATCAGGCTGTTCAATCACTACTTTCATGCGTGGACGGTCCGCCGCATCCTGTTTGATTTTGTGTTGTCGTTGTTGGCATTGGCGGGTGTCATCCTGGTCCAGGCTGAAAGCCTGCGGGCGGCCGTGCCCATGGCCGGAACCCAGGTTTTCACCTTGGCGGCCGGCTTGTTTCTGATCAACAGCGCCTCCGGGCTTTACCAGCGGGCTCAAGACTGGTCGCTGGTGGAGTCGTCGTTCCGTGCCCTGTTGGCCCTGGCGCTGGGTACCTTGCTCACCTACCAAATCTTTCGCTTGTTGCCTGTGGGTTTTGGCAACGTTGAAGCCATTCGGGTGTCGGCCACGCTGGTGATGGCCGCGCTGATCTTGCGTCGGGTGGTGATGGGCTACTGGGCCACCAAGTCCCGGGCAGGTTCACGGGTGTTGATTTTTGGCTCTGGGCCCGCCGCCGAGATGGTGGGCAGCACCTTGCGCGCCGCCGATCCGCTGGCCACCATCGTGGGTTATTTTCCAGGCCCCAATGAAAAGCAGACCACCGTGCCCGAGGCCGAGCGTTTGTCGGCCCACCAGTCGCTCACGCAAACCGCGCAGCGCCTGGGGGTGGACGAAATCATCGTGGCGCTTACCGAACGCCGATCAGGCAGCATGCCCCTGCGTGAGTTGTTGGATTGCAAGTTGGCAGGTGTGCGGGTGTTTGACATCACCACCTATTTTGAGCGGATGCTCGGCCAAATTCGCATCGACTTTGTCAACGCAGGTTGGTTGATTTTTGGTGACGGCTTCAATCAGGGGTTTTATCGCACAGCGGTCAAAAGAATCTTTGACATTTTGTGCTCGCTGGTATTGATCGTCTTGGCGGCCCCGATCATGGTATTTACCGTGATCGCGATCAAACTTGAGAGCCAAGGCCCGGTGTTTTATCGGCAAGAGCGGGTGGGCGCCAATAACCAGAGCTTCAAGGTGAGTAAATTCCGCAGCATGCGCACCGATGCTGAGAAAGATGGCAAGCCACGTTGGGCGGCCGCGCAAGACGACCGGGTTACCCGCGTTGGCGGCATCATCCGGCGCTTGCGCATTGATGAATTGCCGCAGTTGTTCAATGTGCTGACGGGCGACATGAGCCTGGTTGGGCCTCGCCCCGAGCGGCCGTTTTTTGTCGAGCAACTCACCAACGAAATTCCCTACTACGCCGTGCGCCACAGCATCAAGCCAGGTGTCACAGGTTGGGCTCAGGTGCGCTACCAATACGGCTCCACCATTGAAGACTCGCAAGAGAAGCTTCAATACGACCTGTACTACGTCAAGAACCACAGCTTGTTTCTTGACTTTGTCATTCTTTTTGAGACGGTCGGCGTCGTCTTGACTGGCAAGGGGGCGCGCTGATCATTGGCGCCGTTACGATCAACCGGTTGCAATTCTGAGGGGCTGTCTGTGGCCCTCGTTGACCGATGTTCGGTGAGGCCAGTGGTTTGCAGGGCGGTTTGCCCGAGGGGTTGTCGATAGGCCTGCCATTGGCAGGCTTTGCCCTGGTGGCCTTCGCCCACGCGGCCTATGCCACTTACCTGGTTTACGCCGGATTGCAGCGGCGTCAATTTGAACGCGCCGCGCTGCCCTTCATGCTGGCGCTGCTTGCCACGGTGACTTGGGGCTTGGCGGGCGGGGTCGATTTAATTTCAACCAAGCGTTTGCCGGGCTTGCTGGCGCTGTTGTTTGACCAACTGCGCTATGGCGCATGGGTGGTCTTTCTGTTGCTGTTGCTGCGGCCCATGACCCGCAGCCTGGCGCCGCGCCGTGGCTGGCTGGGTTTGGCGCTGCCGGTCGGGCTGGCGTCCTTGGGGCTGGGCTGCACGGCCTACATGGCGTTCGTGCCCAATCACTCGGCCGCTGCCGCGCGCCTGTTGGTGGCCACCCAGTTGGCCTGGGCGGTGTTGGGTCTGCTGCTCGTCGAGCAGTTGTTCCGCAACCAGGCCGAAGAGTCCCGCTGGGCGGCCAAACCACTTTGCCTGGGCCTCGGTTGCCTGTTCTTGTTTGACGTCTACCTGTTCTCGCAGGCCATGATGTTTGACACCTTCGACACCGATGTGCAGGCGGCGCGGGCTTTGGTGCACACCATCACCGTGCCCTTGCTGGTTTTGGCGTCGCGGCGCCACGCACAGTGGCTGGCGCGGGTTCAAGTGTCCAAGACGGCCGCGTTCTATTCGGCCTCTTTGTTGTTGATTGGCGTCTACCTGCTGTTCATTTCAGCGGTCGGTTATTACGTTCGGTTCTTCGGTGGCAGTTGGGGCGGCGCACTGCAAGTGGCTTTGCTGGTCAGCGCCTTGCTGCTGCTGACCGTCTTGATGCTGTCTGGGGCATTGCGGGCCCATTTGCGGGTGTTTTTGGGCAAGCATTTCTTCAGTTATCGCTATGACTACCGTCTGGAATGGCTACGGTTTACCGCCGTGTTGTCGTCCAACAGCACGCCGCAAGAGGTGGGCGGCCTGGTGGTGCGTGGTTTGGCTGACATGGTGGAATGCCCCGCAGGCGCGCTGTGGTTCAAGGCGCTGGGGGATGACCACTACGTGCAATCGGCACTGTGGAACATGCCCTTGATGGCCAACACCGAGTCGACGGATTCGGCGTTTTGCGGCTTGATGCGCGAGCGTGAATGGATCGTCGATCTCAACGCGGCTCGGGCCGGCAAAGTTTCGTCCGCCCACGCCCAGAGCGTGCCCGATTGGTTGCTTGCCTTGCCGACGGCGTGGTTGGTGGTGCCGCTGCTGGTCGCCAACGACATGCTCGGTTTTGTGGTGCTGGCCAAGCCCCGCACGGACGTGGCCTTGGACTGGGAGGTTCTTGACCTGCTCAAGACGGCGGCGCGCCAGGCGGCTGGGTTTTTGGCCCAGATGCACGCGACCGAGGCCTTGCTTGAGGCGCGCAAATTTGACGCGTTCAACCGCATGTCGGCCTTCGTGGTGCACGACCTCAAGAACATCATCACCCAGCTCTCGCTCATGATGAAAAACGCCGAGCGCCATCGCGACAACCCCGAGTTTCAGCAAGACATGCTGCTGACGGTCGAGAACTCACTCGACAAGATGCGCCAGATGATGCTGCAACTGCGCACCGGCGACAAACCGGCGGGCGTGGCCTCGGGAGTCGAGCTTGAGCCCTTGCTGCTGCGGCTGCGTGCTGCGGCCCGCCAGCGTGGACGCGAACTGCATGTGGAGATCACGGACCGAATCGCCACCCGTGGGCACCCGCAGCGCCTGGAGCGCGTGCTTGGCCATGTTGTGCAGAATGCCCTTGATGCCACGCCTCCTCCCGGCACCGTGTGGGTGAAACTCCGTCAGTCGGCTGGCCGCGCAGAGGTGGTGGTAGGCGATACGGGCATCGGCATGACCCAGGAGTTCATTCAGACCCGGTTGTTTCGGCCATTCAATACGACCAAGCACAGCGGCATGGGCATAGGCTCTTACGAGAGCCATCAGTACCTCAAAGAATTGGGCGGGAGCATCGACGTGAAAAGTGAAGTGGGACAGGGCACCGTGGTGACCTTGCTGATGCCCTTGTTTGACCTGCGAACCGCCTCTGATTTGCGCAGCGGCCCTGACTCGAATTTTCAGGGCGGCATATGAGCAACATCCGATCCGCGCCCTTGCTGATTGTCGAAGACGACCTCGCGCTGCAAAAGCAGATCAAGTGGTCACTGGACCGTTTTGAATCCGTCACCGCCAGTGACCGTGAATCGGCGCTGGTGCAGTTCCGCCGGCACCAACCGCCCGTGGTCACGATGGATTTGGGCCTGCCGCCCGACCCTGATTCGGTGAGCGAAGGCTTCAAGTTGCTGGAGCAAATGCTGGAGTTGGACCCCAACGTCAAGGTGATTGTGCTCACCGGCCAAAACGATCAGGCCAATGCATTGCGTGCGATAGCCATTGGCGCCTATGACTTCTTCGCCAAGCCCTTCGAGCCCGAATTGCTGAGCTTGACGATCGACCGTGCCTTCAGACTGGCCGAACTGCAAACCGAAAACAGGCGGCTTCAGGCCTTGCACCAACCCGACGCCTTGAGTGGCCTGATCACGCGGGACCCCGAGATGCTGCGCTTGGGCCGCATGATCGAGCGGGTGGCCACCAGCGATGCCACGGTCATGCTGCTGGGTGAAAGCGGCACGGGCAAAGAGGTGTTGGCGCAAGGCTTGCACCAGGCGTCCAAGCGCACCGGCAAGTTCGTGGCCATCAACTGCGCGGCCATTCCGGAGGCCCTGCTTGAGAGCGAGCTGTTTGGCTATGAGCGTGGCGCGTTCACCGGCGCCACCAAAACCACCATCGGCAAGATTGAGACCGCCAACGGCGGCACGCTGATGCTGGACGAAATCGGGGATTTGCCCCACCCCTTGCAAGCCAAGCTCTTGCGCTTCTTGCAGGAGCGCAAAGTAGAGCGCGTGGGCGGCCGCCAGGAGATCCCGGTTGACGTGCGCGTGGTTTGCGCCACGCACCAGAACTTG
The DNA here is from genome assembly GCA_043779845.1 of Betaproteobacteria bacterium. Lineage (GTDB taxonomy): Bacteria > Pseudomonadota > Gammaproteobacteria > Burkholderiales > Burkholderiaceae_C > Pseudaquabacterium. The sequence goes on from JAYWDK010000426.1 coordinate 8,754, forward strand.
CAAGAGCTGATCGGTGCGCAGCGCTTCCGCGAAGACCTGTATTACCGGCTGGCCGAAATCGTCGTCAGTATCCCGGCACTGCGCCAGCGCCAGGGGGACGCCGTGTTGCTGGCGCAAGCCTTCTTGCGGCGTTTTGCCCAAGACCAGCGCCGTGGCAACCTGACCTACACCGACGATGCCCTGGCGGCGATTGAAGCCCACGCTTGGCCAGGCAATGTGCGTGAGTTGCTGAACGTGGTGAGGCGCGCGGTCATCATGGTGGATGGCAGCCGGGTGGGTGCTGTTGACATTGGCCTGCCGGTGCCCGGTGGTGATGGTGATGCCCCGCCGGCCAGCGAACTGGACCTGCGCCGGGTGCGTGAGACCGCCGAGCGCCAAGCGGTTTTGGCCGCGCTGGCCCGCTCCGATGGCAACATCGTCAAGGCGGCAGATTTGCTGGGGGTCAGCCGACCGACGCTTTATGATTTGATGCGCCGTCTGGCTATCAAGTAGTCCCCTTCAATCCCTCTG
>JAYWDK010000427.1:0-3239 GCA_043779845.1 Betaproteobacteria bacterium
TGGGGACTGCTTTAACCATCGGTTTGTGGTGGGGCAAAAGGCCCTGTCACAAATAACGAGCGGAGTGTAATGGCGATCTGTGACGCGTTTACGGCAGCTATTGCACAGGCTGGCGGGGTCAGTGACTTTTGCCTTGCAAGGCGCCCTACCCTGGTATGGGGGCGACCTTGGCGGGCGCGCAACCGTGCTGTTTGTTACGGTTTTCTTGCGTCGGCAATTGGGCATCGCCACGTTGCGGCGCGGCCGGTGGCGTGACGGATCCGCGCATCAGCTGGCTGCAACTGGCCAATCAGCACTTGATGCCCACATGCAGCGCCACCACGCCGGCACTGAGGTTGTGCACATCGACATGGCCAAAACCGGCGGTTTTCATCAGGGCTTTGAGATCGGCCTGGTTGGGGTGCATGCGGATCGACTCAGCCAGGTAGCGGTAGCTGTCGGCGTCGTTGGCGATGAGTTTGCCCATCAGCGGCAACAGGTTGAGCGAGTACCAGTCATAGGGCTTGCGCAGCGGCTTGGCCACTTGGCTGAACTCCAGCACCAGCAGCCGGCCACCGGGGCGCAGCACGCGGCACATCTCGGCCAGGGCTTGGTCTTTGTGGGTCATGTTGCGCAGGCCAAAGGCCACGCTCACCACATCGAACCTGCCAGTTTTGTAGGGCAGTTTTTCGGCGTCGCACACCATCGTGGGCAGGGCCAGGCCTTCATCGAGCAGGCGGTCGCGGCCGGTGCGCAGCATGGCCTCATTGATGTCGGTGTGCAGCACCAGGCCGGTGTCGCCCACCTGGCGGGCAAAAGCACGGGCCAGATCACCGGTGCCGCCGGCGATATCGAGCACTTTGTCGCCCGTGCGCAGGTTGGCCACGGCCACGGTGTAGGCCTTCCAGACGCGGTGCAGGCCCATGGACATGACGTCGTTCATGACGTCGTAGCGTTTGGCGACCGAGTCAAACACGCCCCGCACGCGGCGGGCTTTGTCAGTCTCGTCGACGGTATCGAAGCCGAAGTGGGTTTGGGCCATGGTGGTTTGCGCCGGGGTCAGTGGCTGGCGCAAGCGCCGCCGGATTTTTGGATCATGGGGGCGTCGCGGTCCAGGCCGGCAGCAGCCAGGCGCTCTTGGTAGCGCGCCCACAAGTCGGCTTGCTCGGCGCCCAGTTTGTAGAGATAGCCCCAGGTGAACAAGCCGGTGTTGTGGCCGTCGCTGAAGGCGGGCTGCACGGCGTAGTGGCCCACGGTTTCAATGGAATCAATGCCCACCTGGCGCTTGCCGGTTTGCAGCACCTCTTGGCCAGGGCCGTGGCCTTGCACCTCGGCCGAGGGGGAGTAGACGCGCATCAGCTCAAAGGGGATGCGAAAAACGGCGCCATCGTCAAAGCCCACTTCAAGCGCGCGTGACTGCTGGTGCAGCGTCAGGGCGGTGGGTTGGGGCTGGGTGGTTTCAGTGCGGGCCATGGCGGGCAATCGTTGGAGGAAAGTTGGAGGTAAAACGGTAGGGTCAACGGTCAAGCTGGCCGGGTGACAGGCTTGATGCGCGAATCACAGCGGCGGCGTTGCTGCCGGAACTGCTGCGGGGGCGGGGGTGAAATCAAGCTCTTCAAACAACGAGTCGACGGGCCACGGTGCGCCGAGGCGGTCGATGTTGATGGTGTCGCCGGCATGCAGGGGTTGCAGCACCCACAGGCCTCGCTCGTTTTTAAAAAACAATTCGGCGTAGGGCCGGTCTTGCTCGATCAGCAGGTAGTGGGTAAGGGTTTCAATGCTTCGGTAGAGCTCAAACTTGTGGCCGCGGTCATAGGCGGCGGTGCTGTCGCTCAGCACCTCGATGACCAGCCACGGGTGGCTGATGTGACGCTTTTCATCGGGGTTGCGGTCACGTGGGTCACAGGTCACCATCACGTCGGGGTAAATGTAGTCGCCCTGCGCGTTGACTCTGAGTTTGAGCCCCTCGATAAACACGCTGCAAGGCGCTCCTCGCAAGGTTTGACGCAACCAGACGTAAGCATTGCCGGCGACCAAGTTATGACTTGATAGCGCCCCTGTCATGGCGTAAGTCTCACCCCCGACAAACTCATGGCGCTCGGGCTGCAATGCTTCCCAAGCCAAATAGGCGTCTTCAGTGGCAAACCGAGGGGTGCTCATCACGGCGCTCATGGCGATCTCCTGACGGGTGGTTGTCCAGAATAGCAGCGCGGCCCCGCCAACAGGCGGCCTTACACCAGCACCCGCTCAATGCCGCCGGCGTTGGCGCGGCCCACGTAGTCTTGCAGCCAGGTTTCACCCAAAATTTTGCGCGCCATTTCAACCACGATGTAGTCGGCCTCCAGCAAGCCGGTGGCCATGTCGTCCTCGTAGCGCAGCAGGCCTTGCAGGCAGCTGGGGCACGAGGTGAGGATCTTGACGTTGGCGCCCACTGCAACTGCACCGGTGGCGCGCAGCTTGGCCTCGTCAGAGCGCAACTCTTCTTCTTTGCGAAAGCGCACTTGCGTGGAGATATCAGGCCGGGTGACGCCCAGCGTGCCGCTTTCACCGCAGCAGCGATCACTCTTGAGCACGTTGGGGCCCACCAGCGCCTTCACGGTTTTCATGGGCTCTTGTTGCTTCATGGGGCTGTGGCAGGGGTCGTGAAACAGGTAACCCGCCGCGTTGGCATCAGCGCTGCCCGGCAAGGTAATGCCTTTCTCTAACAGGTATTCGTGGATGTCGATGATGCGGCTGCCGGGGAATATGTCCTCAAACTTGTAGCCCTGCAGTTGGTCATAACAAGTGCCACAGCTCACCACCACGGTTTTGATGTCGAGGTAATTCAGCGTATTGGCCACGCGGTGAAACAGCACCCGGTTGTCGGTGATGATTTTGTCGGCCTTGTCAAACTGACCACTGCCTTTTTGCGGATAGCCGCAGCATAGGTAGCCAGGTGGCAACACGGTTTGCACGCCGGCATGCCACAGCATGGCCTGGGTGGCCAAACCAACCTGGCTGAACAGGCGCTCTGAGCCGCAGCCGGGGAAGTAAAAAACTGCTTCCGTCTCCGCCGTGGTGGCTTTCGGGTTACGAATAATGGGCACGTAGTCTTTGTCTTCAATGTCCAGCAAAGCGCGCGCCGTTTTCTTGGGCAGCCCGCCAGGCATTTTTTTATTGATGAAGTGAATCACTTGGCTTTTGATGGGCGCTTTGCCCGTCGTGGCGGGCGGGGCAGACGTTTGATTGCGCGCCAATCGTTTAAACAAGTTGTTAGCCAG
>JAYWDK010000428.1:0-22316 GCA_043779845.1 Betaproteobacteria bacterium
GGCAATGTTGTCGGGTTCAAGCGGCTGAACTTCAGTCTAGCCGGCGGAATGTCTCATTCACCCCCGTAAGCACCCACCCCCAGGCAAACCCCGGGGTCAAAAACCCGTGGCCCAAACGGCCTGCACCGGGTCAATGCCCTACCAGCACTGCGCTGCGGTCAGCGACGCGCCGCTACCCACCGATTGCACGCCGAGCTGGTTGTAGCCCAGCACGCTGCACACGTCGCCAGCCTGAACACCCCCCGGCGTGGCGGTGATGGCAAAGGCATCCGCCGTGGGCGTGCCAATGTCCAGCGTGTAGTAACCGCCGCTTGACGTAGTGGGGTACAGGCCGCTGCTGCCCAGCGTGGCGCCCAAGTAGGTGCCGCGCTCGGTGTAATAGCGCTCCAGCTTTTGCGCCAGCTCCACCAGGGCCTGCTTGCCATCGGCGCGCCGGCCCTTGGCCACCTGGGCGAGGTAGGACGGGTAGGCCACCGACGCCAGGATCCCCACCATGGCCACCACCACCATCATTTCGATCAAGGTGAAGCCGCGAACGGCACGCCGCGTGGTCTTGAGCGCCCCAAGTGTTTCTCCTCCCCCTCGGGGGGGCTGAGCCCGCAAGGCGGTGGCCTTGGGGGCGCTCACAAGGAAACGAAGGGCCGCTCCCGAGTTTTCTTGACCCCCTCGGGGGGCCTGACGCGAAGCGGCAGGTTTGGGGGCGCTCATGACGCCGCGTCGATGTAAACCAGCACGATGCGGCGCGGGGCGGGCGGCACGACCGGCCCACTTCCCGAGGCTGCGCCCGGGCGGGTGCTCGCGGCCACCGCGCCGGTTTCAGGCTCCAGCGCAAACCGCACGCGCATGCCCGGGCGCAGCGCGCCGGCCCCCATGGCGGGCCCGCCGCCCAAGCCCATCACCTGCAACGCTGTGGGGTGCAGGGCCACGGTTTGGCCGCGCGTGGAGACCGTCATGTGGGCCACGTCCACCGCGTCGAGCCGGGCGCTCACCAGCGCCAGCACGGGGGCTTCACCGCCGATCACGGGGGCGGCGCGAACCACGCGCCGGCCTTGCTCGGCGGTGCCGCCCGGGCCGGCCACGGCCACGGCCAACGCGCCGCCGCAGGCCAGGGCCACGCCGACTGCGACGAGCAAGCCCGGCAGGCCTTTGATGGGCCCACGAGGGGCGGGGCAAACCGGGCGATATTCAAGGTGATTTTTCATTGCAATTGCTCCCAGGCTGAGCGCCGCGAGGTGGCGGAATTGGGTGCCACGGGCACCTTTCTGATGGTGCCGTCCGAGGTGGTGATCAGCTTGAACTCAAGGCCCTTGTTGCTGCCGCTGCCACGCAGGATGGTGGCCGCCGAGGGCACCGCGCCGATGCGCACGGCCGAGGCCAGCGTGCCGTTGAGCCGGTCGCTGTTGTTGACCACGTTGTCGCCGTTGGTGTCAAAGGCGGGTGAGCGGTTGCCGGTGACCATATCCACCTCCACCAGCCAGCCATCCCCGCCCGCCGAGCACGTGCCGGCACTGGGAATCATGGTTGAAAACCCCAGGCGGCCGTTGCGCGCCGTGGCCTCGGCAACGGTGCGCTCGCCGCTGAGCGGCAAGTTCAGCTTCCAGCCCTTCTTGGCGCTGTAGTAGTTGGCCAGGGTGATGACGTTGTCGCCCACGATCGTCACGTCGTCCGCCGGGCCCACCGCGTGCGTGCTGAGCCGGTAGGTGTTGCCGTCCGTGCCCGCGGCCGTGCCGGCAAAGCTCTGGGTTTGCAGATCGGCTGCGGCCACCGGGGCGCCGTTGTCCCAGATGCCGTACAAGGTCTGGGTGCTGCCGGCGGCGTTGTCGCCGATGTCGACATAACGGCCGGTGCCCACCGAGACCATGTAACCCCCCTTGGGGAAGCGGGCGACGTCGGGCCGCGCGGTGATGGACTGCCCCGAGGCGGCGGCGAACAAGGGCAAGGGGTTGCCCGCCGTACCAAAGGCCACCTTCCAGCCGGTGGCCGCGCCGCTGCTGATGTCGAATTTCCAGAGCTGGCCGTACAGATCGCCGGCGTAGACCGTGTCGGCCACGCCGTTGTCATTGGTGGACACCACCGCCACGGCCGACAAGCCATTGGGCACGCCCGCCGTGCCCGATCCCGTGTCGATGCGCGATGTCACGCCCGTCTCCACGTCGACCATCAGCAGCACGGCGTGGCCATTGGCGCTGTTGTAGCCATTGCCCGAGATGGCACGCCAGCGGCCGTCTCGCATCTTGACCATGATCGGGCGACCAAAGATGTAGCCCACGTCGGCGTCGCTGTCGCCAATTTCCCAACGCACCACCTGAGCGGCATGCGCTTCGTCGAAGTTGACTGAGTCGGTGACATCAAGCGCAAACAGGCCCGGCGCACCGGCACTCATGCCCGACACCAGCAAGGTCTTCCAGCCGCCGGCGTAATACACGTCGCCCACCGACGGCGAGCCGTCTACCGTGAACCGGTGGCTGTAGGGGTTGGTGCTGAGGTTGCTGAGCCGGTTGCGCACGGCCCACGGCACGTAGGCAAACAGCTCATTGCCGGTGCTGGCGTTGAAGGCGTGCAGCATGCCGTCGTTGGCGCCCACGTAAAGGGTCGGCGTCTGGCTGGCGCGCGCGTTGCTGTACACCGAGTAGCGCGAGGCCTCCAGCGTGTCGCGAAACTCCCCCATGGCGCCGCGCACATACACCGGCGCCGAGTTGACGATGTCACCCAGCACCGACACGGCCCGATCACGGAACACCGGCGCGGCGCAGGCGGCGCAGTTGCGGGCCTCACGCGCGGTGTTGCCGCGGATGAACTCAAGCCGCTGCGAACCCACGTTATCCACCACACCCGAGCCACTGGTATTGAGCGCCGTGACCAGCGCGGGGTCAATTTCGGCGGCCGATGGCGCAATGCTGCTGGCCGGCCAGCGGAACGGCACACCCCGCGCGCCCAGGGCGGCCGAGGCCTTGTAGGTCAGGATCTGGCGGCCCGTGTTCCAGTGCTGCGCGTTGAGGCGTTGGCCGGCGTCCCAATCGGCCGCAGCCGACGGACTGCCGTCGGCACCTACCGCAAAGGCCTGCACCTGGCCCGACCAATCACTGCTGCTGAACTTGCCCTGGTACACCTTGGCGCCGGCATTCCAGGAGCCCGAATTCAGCGTCACCGACGACGCGGCGGCCGTGCGTGAAATGATGTCGATGCTGATGGCCCGAAACGCATTGGCCAACGCGGCCTGGTCGCTGGCCAGGTAGGCCGAGCCGGTGCCGCCCAGCGCGGCCATGCGGTTGAGCGCGGCCACCGAGCTGGCGTTGGCCACTGAATCGCCCAGGCCCACCACGTAGGTTTGCACGTCGTAGTTCTGGCCGTTCTTGGTCGTGGTACGCAGCGCCGTGACGCTGTCAAACACGTCGCTGGATGCGGCGCCGAAGGTCCAAGTTCCGGTGGCCGGACTGAAGGTGTTGGCCATCTGGGCCAGCGTGTACATGTCGCCGTTGGTCTTGCCCGTGGGGTTGCCATCGGTGGCCAGCAGCACGAAGTTCTTCTGGCAGGTCTGGCTGATCGGCGAGGCCTGGCCATTGATGCTGCCGCTGTAGTAGCTCTTGACCGTGGCCAAAGTGCCGGCCAATGGCGTGTACACGGCGGCGTTTTTCAGCTCGCCCGAGGCGTTGTCATTGGTCTCGGTGGCCAACAAGTTTTGCAGCGCGTTGTAGTGGGTGGTGGAGTCGGCCGTCACCGGCTCATTGATGGTGCCCCCGCCTCGAATGTCGCCGTAGTAGCCCCAGGCGCGGCGCAAGTAAAACTGCCGGTTGTTCGGCGGAGTCTGCGGCAAAAAACCCGCGTCGGTGGGCGTGAAATTCCAATTGCCCAGATAGTTGGCGAAGTTGCCGTTGCCCCAGCCCGCGCCCGCGCCGCGGCTCCGGTAGGTGTTGTAGTTGGTGCTGTTGTTGACGCCGATACCGTACAGCTGCGGCCCCAAGTCTCCGGTGTAGAGCACGTCGTTGATGCTGGGATCGTCGCCGGTAAAACCGTAGGTCAGAAAGTTGAAGCCGTTGGCCGGCTCTGGATTGGCCACGCAGCGCAGGCCGGCGTTGCTGGCCGAAATGCCGCCCACGCAATCGTTGGTGTACACCACCTCGGCATCACTGCCGAAGTAGTAGGCGTAGGTGGTGTTCAAGCTCTGGTTGCGCAAATCAAAGCTGGCCAGTCCCCACTGGAAGGTGTTGCGGTAGGTGGTGATGGTGCTGCGCAGCACCGTGCGCGCGATGTTGCCGCGGGTGGCCGCATCGCTGCCGGCAATCAGTTTGCCCGCCATCGTGCCGTCCATCGACTGCGAGTTGTCGTACACCGTCAGCACGTTGGGCTTGACCGCCGTGCCCAGGAACAGCGGGCTCTGGGCCAGGTTGAGCAGCTGCGCCTGCGTGGCAGCGGGCCAGGCCAACAGCCCTAACGCACCGGCCGAGCAAAACACCAGTCCGGCGGCGTGGCGCCGCGTCATTGCCAGGTTTGAGTTCATTGCTTGACGTACACCGATTGAAGTATCACGACCGTGGCGGCCCGAATGCCCGACGCCCGCACCGTGATGCGGTACGCCCGGGCGCGCAAGGTGGGGGCGTTGGTCCAGCCGCCCCCAAAGCCCACGCTTTCGCCCTTGCCGGGCACCGTGGGCAAGCGCTCAATGAAGTAGCGGGGCTGGGACGCCAGCGACGTGTTGCCGGGCCCCAGCAGCGCCGGCGCGCTGGTGACGCTGCCGTAAGCGCGCGCGTTGGTGGCCCAGTCCATGTTTTGCCACAAGGGCGCCGACTGCGGGCCGCCCGCGCCCACGCCGGGTGGCGCGTCGGACGGCGCAATGCACAAGCCGTTGGTGCAGCCCACGGTGAAGCCAACGGCCGCGTTGGCGTTGCTCTCGATGTCTTGCTCGGCGTCGCGCAGCGCGGCCTCGGCGGCTTGCAAGGCCACGTGGTGGTCTCGGGCATTGCCCACCATGCGCTCTTGCATGGTGCCGCTTTTCATGGCACCCAGCGCCAGCAAGGCCAGCACGCCCATCATGATCAGGATGATCACCAGCGAGAAGCCGCGCGAGTTGCAAGGACGCGCCAAATAGAGCTTAGGACCGTCAGGCTTACGCGTCATGATTCAAGGCACCGTGTTGCGCAAGGACACCAACATCGTCATCACCGAGCGTTGCTTGCGGTCGGTGGGCGTCACCGTCTGGCCGGCAAACACATAAGGCTGCGAGACCGTGGTTTTGCTGTCGCCGTTGCCCACCAGCAGCAGTTCCACCCGGGCGCTGACCACCTGCGCCCAATCGGCCACCAAGTCGGCGCGCCTGAATCGGTCGGCCGACAAATCACCGTCCGTATCCACGCCGTAGGTGACGGCAAAACCCTCCACACCCGTGACCAGCTCCGACCGCTGGGCACTGCCGTCGTAGACCGGGCTCACCTGCGACCACAGCGCCACCTGGCCGCTGCGGCGTTGGCTGTCGGCCAGGTAGTAGATCGTGGTCTGCAAACGCCACACCTGCGCGTCATTGGCATAGCCCCGCGCCAGGGCGTTGCCCGACACGCCCGGCGTGATGCCTGCGGCACCCATCACGTGGGCCAGGCTGCCACCGGCGCCGGGCGCAGCGTTGGTGGCCTGCAAGATCGACGACCCCACGCAGTCGGCCACCAGCAGCACATCGCCCTGGGCAAATCCGGTGGCCGTGGGCGTGATGGTGAGGGCCGCTGCGGGGGATGTCATCTCGCTGATCAGCGACCACGCCAGGCCCACCGGGTGCCGCACCACCAGCACGTCGCCGGCCGGCAGCGCGCCCAGGCCATCGGCCGGCGTGGTGAGCGTGGGCGACCAGGCCCCGCCCGTGTTGCGCGAGCCCCAGATCGGCTCGCCGTAGTTGTAGAGCAAGGCGGTGGGCGTGTTGAGCGTGTTGTCGGCCGCCACGGTGCTGGCGCAGCCCCGAAAGCCCGACATGCGCAAATCATTGGACAAGGTGTCCATCAGAAAGCGGCCGTTCTCCTGCAAACGCGAGCCCGACTCCTGGGCCGCAAACGTGGTGCGGCTGCCCAGGTACACCGCGCCCATCACGGCCACCAGAAACAGGCCGATGGCCACGCCCACCATCAGCTCGACCAAGGACATGCCTTTGTGCAGGCGTGTCATGGCCGCACCGCCACCGACAAACGCGACACCGTGCCACGTTCGCGCCAGAACACCTTGACGGCGAACATCGTGCCGCTGCCATCACAGGCGGGCGCGGCGGCAGTGCCGTCATCGGGCGTGGCGTCCAGGCACACCACGCCGGTGCCACCGGGCAAGCCGTCGCTCAAGGTGGTGGACCACAACGAATAATCCAGCAGTGCCATGCGCGCCGGGGTGCAAGACGAGGTGGCGCCGCAGTCGTTCACGGCCTGCGGCGCGCTCAGGTTGTCGTATTGCCCGCTGCTCATGGCGCTGCGGTTGGCGCGCATGCGGTCGGCCATGTCGTAGGCCATCATCGTGGCCTTGCTGCGCCACATCGAGCTGCTGTTGGCCGACAGGCCGCGCATCTGCAAAGCGGCGTAGGCCAGCGCGCTGACCGATATCAGCACGATGGCGATCAGCGCCTCCATCAAGGCGATGCCGCGGCGGCGGTGGGCGTGGAGGGTCGACGGGCGCATGCTCAGCTGCACGTGTTGATGGACGCCACGTCGGCCACGCCGCTGGGCGTGATCGTGATGCTGTAGCCGGCGGTGCTGCCGCTCTTGCGGCACACGGTGTAGACCAGGGCGGTATTGCCCACCAAGGCGCCGCTGGCGCGGAAGGCCATGCTGGCCGTGCCACCCAGCTTGACCTTTTCCAGGGTGGACGCCGCGCGGCGAACCCGGGTTTCGTTGGCGTCAGTGGCGCCGTTGCCGTCGTCGTCCACCACGATCTCCCAGCCGTTGGCAAACTCATTGCCACTGGCGCCCGTGCCCAGCGCCTGCAAAAACACCGTCCGGCCACGCCGGGTGGCCTCGCTGCGCGCCAGGGCCACCGCCGTGGCAAAACCCGACTTGGTGCTGGCCACCTGGTTGTTGGCGCTGAAGTCGGCCATCGACGGCACGGCCACCGCCATCACCACCACCGTCACGGCCAGCGTGACCATCAACTCGATCAGCGTGAAGCCGCGGCGCGCGCGTCTGCCGGGGCCGGCGATTCGGCCAACGACTCGGCCAGCAACGCGGCAGATTTGAGGGGGGAGCGGCACAAGGTGCAGGAACGTTGGCATGGGCATGGAGAACCTCTTCAACGAGGTTATCGGCAGCTCTTGCGCCAACCCAAGGCCCAGGGTCGGTAACGCCTGGTGTCAGATGTGCGCAATTGCACGCGCGCCAACTAGGAGCCTGTCGGGCTCAAGTTGGCGACTGGGCCGCCTGGGAGCCGGTCAGCCCGGCAGCTCGTCGCGGGCCAGCGCGTCCAGGTGGGCGGCGTCGTTCCAGCCCACCAGCGTCAAGCCTTGCGCGGTGTGCAGCAAGCGGTTGATGCCGGCGTTGCCCAGCACCCAGGTGCGCGGAGCGTCCAACGGCACCCGGGTGGCGGCGCGGTACAGGCAATCAAGCACGCCGCCATGGCTGACCAGCGCGATGGTGGTGCCGGCATGGGCCGTGGCCAGGCGCCGCGCCGTGGCCACGCTGCGGGCTGAGAAATCACGCAGGTTCTCGGCGCCGTCAGGGGCAAAGTCGGGCTCGCGGCTGCGCCAGCGCAGGGCCTGCTCCGGCCACTGCTGGTCAATCTGCAAATAGGTGTGGCCTTCCAGCACGCCAAAGCAGCGCTCACGCAGGCCGGCATCCGTGCTCAGGGGCAGGCCCAGCGGCATGGCCAGCGCGGTGGCCGTGTGCCAGGCGCGGCCCAGATCGCTGGAGATCACCGCCGTGATGCCTTCACCCCGCAAGGCATCGGCCAGCGTGGCCGCCTGGCGCTGGCCCAGCGCGTTGAGGGGGATGTCTTGGTGGCCTTGCAATCGCCCCTCGGTGTTCCACCCGGTTTCACCGTGGCGGATCAGGACGATGCGGGTGCTGCTGTCCAAGCTCTCATGAGTCAATGTTGCTTGGCCACCTGACTCATCCCCCTCGGGGGGCGGACGACGTCTGTCGTCGGCCTGGGGGCGCTCTTGAGAAACAAACACCGGGGCGCCGCAAGGCGGCGGCCTCGGGGGCACTTTCACCCAGCGCGCAACCGGCGGTTGAGCGTGTAGGTGCCCGACAAGGTGGCCGCGTCCAGCACATGGCTCGCCAGCGCCTCGCGCACCTGGGTGCCATCAAAGTGGCCCTTCACCGGCAAGGTGGCCACGTCCAGCGCGTACAGCGTGAACACGTAGTGGTGCACCAGGCTGTCGTTGAACGGCGGAAACGGGCCGTCGTAGCCAAAGTAGTTGCCCGCCATGTCGGCGTTGGTGGCAAACCAGCCGGTGTAGTCATTCAGGCCTTGGCGCGCGGGGCCGTCGGAGGCCGGGCCGGGCTTGCCGTGGGGCGTGACGCCCCGGCTCCACTGGCCTTCGGCAAAGCCGGTGGTGCTGGGCGGCAGGTCCACCAGCAACCAGTGGAAAAAATCAACGCGGGGCAGATCGGCCGGCACTTCGCGGTCGGTCTGGTTGACGTCGTCGTCACGGCTGGGCACATCAAAATCATGGCAAATCAGCGCCAGCGACAGGGTGCCGGCGGGCAGGTCGGCCCAGGCAAGCGGCGGGCTCAGGTTGTCAGAGAAACCCACGCCACCGGCCAGCAGCTTGCCGGCGGCCAGGCGCTCAGGGATGGGCTCGCCGTTGTTCCAGGCATCACTCCACATCTTCATATTCTTGTCTCCTGCTGGGGGTGGCGGGGGTGGGCGGAGCGGGGTGGCGGGGCTTCAGACGCCCCACACCACCGGCTCGTTCGCGGCGGCGCAGCGCTTGAGCATGTCCACCATCGGCCACAGCCGCTGGCGCAAACCCACACCATCGCCCCGGGCGGGCGTGGCCTCGCCGTTGTCTTCGGCGTCGGCTTGTGCGGCAGCTAGTGCGGCGGCTTGTGCGGCAGTTTGTGCGTCGGCTCGGGCGTCGGTTTTTGACCGGGCGCGCGCAGCTTCGTCGGCGGCCACGGCCAACTCGATGGCGGTGATGGCCGCCGCCATGGCCGCCGGCTCGATGATGCCTTGGGCCGCAGGCTCGCGGCCCAGGATGCGCATCAGCGCGTCACCGTTGGGCGCCATCATCAGGATGTCGCCGCTGGCCTTGCTTTTGAACTTGTAAATCATGTGCGCCTCTCGCCCTGAACCGGGCGCATTGATTGTGCACTGGCCTCCGGCGTGCCTGACTGAACGCTTGAGAAGGCATCCAATGCACCCGCAGGTGCATTGGATGCCTTCTCAAGCTCTCAGCGCAAGACCAGGCTCAGGCGCGGCCGCTGGTTGCGGTCCCGGCTGCCACGCAAGCACTCCTCAAAACTCAGCGGGTCCAGCGCCGGGGCGTACAGGAAACCCTGAAACTCGTCACAGCCCAGCTCCAGCAAAAACGCCCGCTGCGGCTCGGTTTCCACGCCCTCGGCAATGACCTTCATGTCCATCGCCTGGGCCAGCTGCACGATGGCGCGCACGATGGCGCCGTCGCTGGCGTCGCCTGGCACGCCCTTGACAAAACTGCGGTCGATCTTGAGCCGGTCGATCGGAAAACGCTTGAGGTAGGACAGGCTGGAGTAGCCGGTGCCAAAGTCGTCGATGGCCAGCCGCACGCCCAGGTGCGACAGCTGCGACAAGCGCGTCAGCGCTTCATCGGCGTCGTGCACCAGGATGGACTCGGTGAGCTCCAGCTCCAGCAGCTCCCCCGGCAGCGTGCGCTCGCGCAACACGGCGGCCACGCGGTCATTGAAGTCGGCTTGCTGAAATTGCAGGGCCGACACGTTGACCGACACCGGCATCACCAAACCCTGATCACGCCAGAGCGCCGCCTGCTGCACGGCCTGCTGCAGCACCCAGTCGCCGATGGCGATGATGAAACCGGTTTCTTCGGCCACGGGGATGAACTGGCCGGGCGAGATTTCACCCATCTCGGGGTCGCGCCACCGGATCAGCGCCTCGGCGCCGATCACCGCGCCCGTACGCAAGTCAATCTGCGGCTGGTAGTGCAGCCTGAAGCGCTGGCTGGCCAAGGCCTGGCGCATGGCGTGATCAAGCCGCATGCGCTGGCGCATGTCGGCGTCATGGTGGGCCTGGTGAAACCGGAAGCAAGCCCGGCCGCCCTGCTTGGCGCGCTGCATGGCCGATTCGGCGTGGCGCAGCAGCACCTCCACCTCGCCGCCATCGGCCGGAAACACGGCCACGCCCACGCTGCAAGTGAGCGTGAACTGCATGCCGTCCACCGAACACGGCAGCGACACAGCGTCCAGCACGCGCCGCGCCAAGGCCTCGGCGGCCCGGCTGTCGGCCTCGTGCACCAGCAACGCAAACTGGTCGCCGCCCATGCGCGCCACCACGTCGCCTTGCCGCAGGCAGGTCTTGATGCGGTCGGCGCACTCCAGCAGCACGCGGTCGCCGACCTCGTTGCCCAGACTGTCATTGATCTGTTTGAAGCGGTCCAGGTCCAGCAGCAGCAGCGACAGCGCGCCGTCGCGCCGCCGCGCCTGGCGGATCGCCTCGGTGAGGGTCAGGCTCAGTTGGCGGCGGTTGGACAAACCCGTCAGCGGGTCAGTGGACGACAAGGCCTCGATGCGCTCGCCGGCGCTCACCAACTCGGTCTGGTCGCGAAACGCCCACACCCGGCCGCACGGCCGGCCCCGGCAGTTTTGCGGCTGCGTGACCCGCTCCACCACCTGGCCTGAATGCAGCAGCAAGCGCTCGGTGGCTTGCAGCAAGGTGGCCTCCGAAATAACGGCCAAGCGGCGCGTGTAGGCCTCCGGATCCACCACGCTGCGGCGCATCCAGTCATACACCGAGTCATCCTGACGCTGGGTGAGCAAGGATTCCGGCAAGCCCCAGATCTGCGCAAAGCGGCGGTTGAAGGCGCGGATCCGGCCCGCCAGGTCCGTCACCAGAATGCCGTCGGCGGTGGACTCCAGCGTGGCCTGCAACTCCGACACCAGCAGGTCGCGCTCGTCCAGCTGGCGCTGCTCCTCACTGCGGTCACTCACCGACACCAGGTAGGGCGACGGCCCGCCAGACCGCCCGTCAAGCTGCGGCGATTCGAGCGCCGCCACCAACTGCCGGATGCGCCGCCGCACCTGCACCAAACGGCCACTGGCGTCCACCAGCACCGTGTCCGATTGCAGCCGGCCCGCGTCCTGGCCCGCGCGCACCTCGTCCCAGAATGCCAGGTCCTCGGGCGTGGCGATCAAGCCATCGGCGGCCTGCCCCAGCACTGCCGCTTCGTCCACGCCCAGCAACGCCAGGGCCTCCGGGTTGACAGCGAGCACCACCACGCTTTGGGCGCAGACGAGCCAGGCGGGCTCACCCAGCGCAGCCAGCAAGCTGCGCCAGGCACCCAGGCCCGCAGGTGCCGGGGGCTTGGTCACGCCGCTCCAGCCGCCACGGACTCGCCTGGCGCGGCGATGACGGGCTCAAAAAAGTACACCATGCGCGGCTGCGGCGACAGGTAATCCCGCGCGGCCCCCGGCAATTGAGCCGGCTTGAGGCTGCGCCGGATGCCCAGGTCGGGCTGGGTGTCCAGGTTGAGCAACAGCGCGTCCGCCAACGGCACCCGCGTGTCGCACACCAGCACGCGGGGCTTGAGCGGGCGCGACGAATTCACGCTCACCACGCAGGCAAAACGATCATCGGTGAGCTGCACCACCGAGCCCGGTGGGTACACCCCCATCATGCGGATGAAGGCGTTGAGCATGGTGGCGTCGAACTTGGTGCGGGCTTGCGCAAAGATCAGCGACAAAGCCTCGTGCGGCGTCAGCGCTGCGGCCGATTGCAGCGGGTTGCACAGCTTGTCATAGCAGTTCACCAGGGCCACGATGCGCGCCGCAGTGCTGATGCGGTCCCCGCCCAGGCCCGCCGGAAAGCCGCTGCCATCGGCCATCTCGTGGTGCTGGGCCAGCACGCTGAGCGCGCCGTCCGTCAGGCCCATGCGCCGGCCATGCGCCACGCCGCAGGCCACGTGGTCGCGGTAGGCCAAGGTATCAGTCGGGTTGAGCTGGCCATCGGCGTGTTGCACGCGCTCCGCCAGGTCCAGCTTGCCCACGTCATGCAGCAAGGCGCCCACGCCCACGTCTTGCATCGCGGCCTCGTTGAAACCAAAAACGCGGGCCATCAACAACGAAATAACGGTCACGTTGAGCGCATGGCCGGTCACCCGGTCGCCGCCCACGTCAGCCAACACACGCACGCACATCTCGCGGTCGACCATCATCTTGTCCAGCAAGGCGCGGGTGGTGCCCTCGGCGATGTGGCGGGCCATCTCGGGCGCCTTGACCACTTGCCGCTGGGCCTCCAGCCAGGCCGTGCCGGCCTCGGCGTACTGCTGCTCGCACAGGCGCTGCGCGCTGCGTTGGTCGGCCAGGACCGCCCGCTGCCGGGCCACAGGGCCGCTTACGACGCGGGCCGGCTCTGGCGGGGCCACGTGGGCTTCGGCGCCCGCCCCGTGAGCGGCCTGATCGGCGGCTTGGCCAATGTGCCCGTTGACGCCTTGGCTGGGGGTTTCATCGGGCGCCTGAGCGCGCTCCACCGCGTCAGCTCCGTCTTGCGCCGCTGCGGGCGATGTCGGCGCCCGCGCAACAGGCGGGCTCGCCACCTCGTCAAGCCGGCTTTTTTCAGGGCTCCAGCGCAGCTTCTTCAAACCCAGGCCACGGATGGTGTCGAGTTGGTCGGGCGAGCTCACCAGGAAGCTCGACAACGCAAACGGATGCGCCCACCAGCCCAGGTCCAGGTGCACAAACATACCCACTTTCAACTCTTCAACGCCTACCGTGACAGCCATGTTCCACGCTTCCAGAAAAGGATACCGAGCCAAGCGCCCGCATTGCCATAACCTTCGGCAGACAGGGACCCGAACTTGACCCTGACAAACGCGTGGCAGGCCTTGCACCGTGTCGGCAAGGCGCCGCAAGGCACTACGGCCGGGCGCGGCGTGACAAACAGCACGCCGCGCCGATGGCGGCGCGGGCCGGCACCCACACGCCCTCAGCCCTGGTGGCCCCGCCACGCCGTGGGCGTGTGCCCGGTTAGCCGCCAAAAAAACGCAGCTGCAAACGCGCCACGGCATGGGCCAGCAGCCCAGCGAGCGCTTCTCGTGGTGGCTGACCTCGCTGATGCACCGCTTCCCCGAGACGGGCAGTTTTGGCCACAAGATGCAGATGGCCGAGCTGGACTACCTGCTGGGCTCGCAGGCGGCCATGACCTCGCTGGCTGAAAACTACGTGGGCTTGCCGCTGCTGTAGCCGGCCCTGGGGCGGCGGCGGGTGTGGGGCCGATCCAGCGCGCTTGGCATAAGCTGCGCCAACGCTGCTTGCCCGCCCCCACCCCCCGCCTATGACCACCCGCCCCGCCGAGCCCCCCGAACCCACTGCCTTGGCGCTTGCCAGCCCACGCCTGCTGCCGCCCGATCACCCGGACCGCAACACGCTGGCGGCCGAGGTGCATGCCCGGCCGCCCGAGCCGCTGGCAGCCCCCAGCCGCGCCAGCTACGTGGCCGTGCGGGTGGAGCCCGAGGCGCGCGGCGCCGAGCACGCCCACATCACTGCGCTGTGCCAAAGCCTGGGCGTGGCACCCCCACCGGCCCACCACACGCACTGGACCGGCACGCTGGGCGCGCTGCGCTTCAAGTGGGAGCGCCACGGTGAGTTTTCGAGCTACACCGTGTTTTGCGCCGGCCTGGCGGCCCAGCCTTTTGCCGAACCTGCGGCCCAGCTGCTGCCGACGGCCTGGTTGGCCGACGTGCCGGGACTCACGGTGTTTGCCTGCCACGCCGAACTGGCGCACGCGGCGCCGGGCGCGATCAACGCCAACACAAACAGCCCCGCCGGCATGCCGCCCCGTGCCGCGCAGGCGCCCGACCTGGCCACTTACTTTGGGCCGCAGCCCGTGGTGGGCGCCGAGATCGGCGATGGCGCGGGCCTGGCCTTCACCGACTTCGTGATCCAGCCCGACGGCTTTGCGCGCTTTTTGATGCAAGACCGCGACATGACCGCGCGCCAGGCCGGCCGCATGTTGCAGCGCCTGTTCGAGATCGAGGCCTACCGCATGATGGCCTTGCTGGCCTTGCCCCTGGCGCGCGCGCTTTGGCCCCGACTGGTGCAGCTGGAAACCACGCTGGCCGCGCTGACCGCGCGCATTGCCGTGGTGGGCCGCGACATCGGCAAAGATGTCGGCGCGGCGCCCGGCAAACCAGGCGCCGCGCCAGCCCCCCATGACGCCGCCCACGGTGCTCTTGATAACGCGCAAAGTGACGAGGCGCTGTTGCAACAGCTCACCGCCTTGGCCGCCGAGATCGAGAGCACGCTGGCCGGCAGCCAGGCACGATTTGGCGCCAGTCGGGCCTACCACGCGCTGGTCAACACCCGCATCGGCGAGCTGCGCGAGCGCCGCATCGACGGCCTGCAAACCATTGCTGAATTCATGGCCCGCCGCCTGAGCCCGGCCATGGCCACTTGCGTGACGGTGCAGCAGCGCTTGCATGATTTGTCGGAGCGCGTGGCGCAGGCCAGCAACCTGCTCTCGACCCGCGTTGACATCACTCGCGGGCGCCAGAACCAGGCCTTGCTGGAGGCCACCGCCAGGCGCGCCAGGTTGCAACTACGCTTGCAGCAAACCGTGGAAGGTTTGTCGGTGGCGGCCATCGTTTATTACATGGCCGGCCTGGTGGGCTACGGCGCCAAGGCGTTCAAAGCTGCGGGCTTGCCGGTGTCACCCGACATGGTGACCGGCGCCGCCGTGCCGCTGCTGGCGGTGTTTGCCTGGTGGGGGTTGCGGCGGGTGCACCACCGCATCACGCAAGACGACACCCCGGGCGCCGCGCCCGGCGGCGAGCCTCACTGACAGGCTGCCACCCCGGCCAGGCCGGCCAGCCCCACCGGCAGCGCGGCGGCGCCCAACAGGCCGGGCCAGGGCGACGTGGACCCGGATGAACTGGGCCGGATCGAGCACAAGGCATGGTTTGTTCATGCCCAAGCCGCTCAGAAAAAATCGACCTGCGACGCCGCCGCAGCGGCAGCCACGCGTTTGCTGCGGGGCTTGGCGGGCGCTGCCACGGGCCGCGCTTTCAGCTGATTCTCCAAGTCCGCGATCAGCTGCGCATCGCCCGGCTGGTCGCCGATCTGAAACACGTTGAGCACTTCGTCAAGTCGCTCCACTTGCGCGTTAAGAACCCGGGCGGTGACATCACCGCGCTCAGCCAGCGCCTGGTTGCTGTCGGTGGTGCAGCCCAGCGCGTCAACCGAGTCGGTCACCACCTGCAAGCCTTGGGCGTGGTCGCTGGAGGCGGCGGTGATGCTGTCAAACAGCGTGCCCACGCGACACACGGTGTCGGCCAGTGCCTGCATGCGCTCGCCGGTGCCGCCCACCAGGGCTGCGCCACGCTCCACGGTGTCTTGCGAGTCGGCGATCAGGCCCTTGATCTCGCGCGCGGCCGCCGTGCTGCGCTGCGCCAGGTTACGCACCTCGGCGGCCACCACGGCAAACCCACGGCCTTGTTCGCCAGCGCGGGCGGCTTCGACCGCAGCGTTCAGGGCCAGGATATTGGTTTGAAAGGCAATGCCGTCGATCACCGACACGATGTCGCCGATGCGGCCCGACGAGGCCTGAATCTGCTGCATGGCGCGCACCACGTCGCCCGCGATGCGCCCACCCTCGTTGGCCATGTCGGTGGCCGAGCCGGCCAGCGTCTTGGCCTGCGCCGAGGCCTCGGTGCTGTGCCCGAGGATCAGGCTGATCTGCTCCAGGCTATTGGCGGCCTCTTTCAGGCCGTAGGTGGTGGCCTGCGTGCGCGCCATCAGCTCGGCGCTGTTGGCCGTGGCGTGGTCGGCCACCAGGCGCACGCTCTGCGTGGCATCGCGCACTTGGCCAATGGCCTCGGCCATGCGCTGCTGCATCTGGCGCAGCCGCAAGCCGGCCGGCGTGTTGACGCGCACCACATCCAGCTTGAGGCGGATCGGGCCTTCGCGGCCCATGGCGTTGACCAGGAAGTCCAGCTCACGGGCCTCCTCGGCCTCGCGCCCCTGGCGCCAGGCCACATGCGCCATCGACACGCCCATCACCGCCACAAACCCGATGTGCAGGGCAATGCGCGCGGGGTCGGGCTGGTTCAGGCAATACGTGCCCACACCTGCGGCGAGCAGGCGGTCAAATGCCAGGTGATGCAGCACAAAAAACCCGCTCAATGCGACCACCACACGCCAATCGCGGTAGGCCAGCAACAGCCCCATCGTGACAAAAACATTGAAGTGCAGCTCGGGCTCACCTCGCGCCAGATGGATTTGCAGCGCCACCAGGCAGCCCAGCGACACAGCCACCACCATGCGGGACAGCGGCTTGCCGCGCGCCTGCCAAACCGCCAGCCCGGCCACCAGGGCGCAGGCCAACGAGGCTTGCACGGCCAGCGCCAGCTCACCGCGCTGCTGGCCAATGAGCACGGCGCCCATCACGTTGGCTGCCACCCAGGCCAACAACCGGCGACCGCAAGGCCGGCGCCCAGGCTGGCGCCGATCACTACCTGGCCAAGCCCTTCAGCCCGCTGGAGCTGCTGGACGTGGTGAACCGCTTGTCGCGCTGAAATTTGGCGCGCGAAGTTTGGCGCGCGGGTGAAGTGCGGGTGACTCGCGCCGTCAGTGGCGCCTGCGTCAGTGGCTGTTGAACAAGCCGGCCAGGCGCTGCCGCAACTCACGTTTGAGCAGCTTGCCGCTGGGGTTTTTGGGCAGCGCGTCCACAAACACCACGGCCTTGGGCGCTTTGAAATGCGCCAGCAAACCGGCGCAATGGGCCAGCACGGCGGCCTCGTCCAGGGGCGCGCCCGGCTTGGCCACCACCACGGCCACCACCGCCTCGATCCAGCGCGGATGCGGCACGCCCACCACCGCCGCCTCGCTGACGCCGGCCAGCCGGTACAGCGCCTCTTCAACCTCGCGGCTGGCCACGTTTTCGCCGCCGGTTTTGATCATGTCTTTTTTGCGATCAACCACGCTGAGGTAGCCCTCGTCGTCGAGCACGCCCAGGTCGCCTGAGTGAAACCAGCCGCCCTCAAAGGCCGCCGCCGTGCGCTCGGGGTCCTTGAAATAGCCCAGCAGCAATTGCGGCGAGCGGTGCACGATCTCGCCCACTTCACCGGGCTTGACGTCGTTCATCTGGTCGTCCACCACCCGGGTTTCAACGTTGATGGCGGGCCGGCCCGCTGAGCCCGGCTTGCGCAACTGGTCAACGGGCTGCAGCACGGTGGCGGTGGGCGCAATTTCGGTCTGGCCATAAAAGTTCCAGAGCCGGATGTTGGGCAGGCGCTCGATCATCTCGTGCATCACCGCCACGGGCATGATGGACGCGCCGTAATAACCTTTGCGCAGGCAAGTCAGGTCGCTCTGGTCAAACAAGGGCGAGCGCAGCATGCTGATCCACACCGTGGGCGGCGCAAAAAACCCGCTGATGCGGTGCCGGCTGATCATCCCCAGCAGGTTGTCGGGCGTGGGTTGGGCGGTGATGAAGCTGGTGCTGCCCAAATACACGCAGGGGCCCAAAAAAACATCGAGCTGGGCGCAGTGGTACAGCGGCAGCGAGTGCAGCACCACGTCGCCCTCGGCCATGCCGCCATCGACGATGCAGCTCACGTACTGGTCGATCACCGCGCCGTGGGTCAGCATGGCGCCCTTGGGCAGGCTCTCGGTGCCGCTGGTGTAAACGATTTGCAGCAAGTGGTGGCTGTTGAAATCGGGCTCGGGGCACGGCGTGGTGGCTAGGTCGGTGGCGGCCAGGGTGTTGAAGTTCAGGTCTTGGGCGGGCCAGTTGGCGGGGCAGTCCCCCGGCTCTTCGCTGGGCAGCCACAGCAGGCGCGAGATGGCGGTGTCGCGCGTGGCGGCATCGCGCCCCAGGGCGGCCAGGCCTGAATCAACCGCCAGCAAGCCCACGCCGGCGTGGCGCAGGATGTAGGCGGCCTCGTCGGCGTTGAGCATGAAGTTGACCGGCACCAGCACCGCACCCAGCCGCGCCAAGGCGTAACGCAAGGCGGCAAAACCGTGCGAGTTGCGCGCCAGCACGCCCACGTGCTCGCCCTTGGCCACGCCTTGGGCGTGCAGGCCGGCGGCCACGCGGCTCACCACGGCGTCAAACTCGCGCCAGGTCCAGGCGGTGTCGCCACACAGAATGGCCGGCTTGTTGGGCAGGCGCGCGGCGGTGCGGTGCAGCAGATCGGCCAGGGTTTGGCGGCGCAGGGCGGGATGGTTGTTCATGGGGCTCTCCGGAGACGGTTTGGCCGCCACGCTAGCCGCTGTGGTGCGCGCCCGCCATCGGGGCAATACCCAGATACCCAGATACCCAGATCCCAGATGCCAGGGGGCTGACCAAACCCAACTGGCGCACAAATGCGCCGGGTTGGCCCAGGTCGCAAGCCCGGGTGGGGCTTAGGTCCCGGGCGCAAAACGGTGAAATGGCTGCACCAGGTCACCCTGGCCCACTCCAGGCGGCAATCACTGGGGCCCGCATGTCGCTAGGGCCCGTTCGCCAATCGCTTGAACGTTTGACTCGCTGGTCTTGGGCGCGTTGCTTCGTTGCGAATGGCTTGTGTGGATCGCCACACGGCGCACCGGCGTGACGCTCCCGGCGAGCCCCCCCCCCCCCTGAGCCGGCTCGCCGCGCTCAGCAGTCCTCAACGCGGAGGACAGCGCCGCGCCGGTGTTGTGGCGATGATGGCGGCCAAGCTGGCCCGCACCCTGGGGCCCACGCCCCACGCCCCACGCCCCGTCCAGGAGACCCCCATGTTCATCCGCAATTGTTGGTACGTCGTCGCCTGGGACCATGAGATCCCGGCCGACGGCCTGTTCAACCGCACCGTGATCGGTGAGCCACTGCTGCTGTTTCGCACCCAGGCCGGGGCCGTGGTCGCGATGGAAGACCGCTGCTGCCACCGGCTGGCGCCCTTGTCCAAAGGCCGCAAGGAGGGCGACTGCGTGCGCTGCGGCTACCACGGGCTGAAGTTCAACGCCCAGGGCCAGTGCATCGAGGTGCCCGGCCTCGACAACGTGCCACCCAAGATGCGCGTACGCACCTACCCGGTGGCCGTGCAGAACCGCTGGGTGTTTGTCTGGATGGGCGACGCAGAGCTGGCCGACACCGCCTTGCTGCCCGACAACTTCTCGTGCGACCACCCCGACTGGCGCCACCTGCCCGGCTACCTGCACTACGACACGCCCTACCTGCTGATTGCCGACAACCTGCTGGATTTTTCGCACCTGTCTTACGTGCATGAAAAAACCCTGGGCGGCAGCACCGCCATCGCCCAGGCACGCCCGGTGATCGAACCCGTGCCGCGTGGCATCAAGGTGTCGCGCCACGTGGCCGACGTGCCACCACCGCCGTTTCACTTGCGCATGCGCCCCGAGCTGGCGGGCACACGCGTGGACCGCTGGTTCATCTACGATTTTTTGCTGCCCAGCACGCTGCTGATGCACTCGGGCGGCAAGCCCACCGGCCGCGCCGCCGACGACATGCGTCAGGCCATCACGCTGCACAGCTGCCAGACGCTGACACCCGAAACGGCCACCAGCACGCACTACTTCTTCCAGCAAAGCCACCCGGCGGACATGGGCGACGAAGCGCTCACCCGCACCATCTACGACTCGCTGGTGGGCGCCTTCGAGGAAGACCGTGACATGATCACCGCGCAGGCCGCGATGATTGCCCGCAGCCCGCAGGCCACCATGCTGCCGCTGGCGATGGACGCCGCGCTGGTGCAGTTCAGGCGCCTGGTGGCCGAGGCCCTGGCGGCCGAAGCACCCGGCCGCTGACGCGGGGCCAAGCTCAAAAAGCCACGCCGATTAGGCGTTAGAGGCCCGCCCGCGTTTCGGCCATCACCAGCGCAAACAACTCGTTGCGGTGATGGATGCCCAGGCGGTCAAAGGCGCGGTCGCGATAGGTCTTGACGGTGGTCACCGACAGCTGCAAGTCGGCCGCGATACCGTCGTGCGTCCAGCCGCGCAGGAGGCGGTCGCAGACCTCTCGTTCGCGCCGCGTGAGCACGGCCAGCGCGCTGGCATCCGTCACCCCGGTGAGGGTGGTGGCGGTGTCCCCGGCGGTGAGCGACACCCGCCGCGCCGCCGCCAGCTGCGCGACGATGTCCAGGTGCCGCGCGGCACTGGCCAGCAGCAAGGGGCCCACCTGCAGCAGCGCGTCACGCTCGTCGTCCGAAAACGGGCGCTGGCTCTCGTGCCGGTAAAGGTTGATCATCAGCATGCTGGCGGCATCGCCAGGCTGGGTGAGCGACAGCCGCTCGCTCAGGCCGTGGCGGCTGTAGATGCGGCGCCGGTGCTCGGGTTGCAAATCACGCGCATGGGCGTGGCTCATCATGGCGCGGCCCTCGGCGGCATGCGCGCGCAGCAGGCCCAGCACCGGGTCTTGCCGGTACAGGCCGGCGCGGTAGGCGCCAAACGCGGTGGCGATGCAATCCTCGGCGCCCAGGCAGCCACCGATGCGCAGCTGCGGCGGCGCGTCGTCCAGCAGCTGGTACACGTTCCACCAACACAGCGGCAGCAGGCGATTGAGCTGCTCGATCACGCGCTGGCCAAAGGCAGCGTCGCCAATGCAGCCCACCACGCCGCTGGCGGCCAGAGCGGCCTTGTCGTGGTGCGGGCGTGGTTGGGCAAGGGCGTCGGTGTTGAGGGTTTGCAGGTGCATGGCGGTGGGCGAGGTCCGGCAAAAGTGGGACAAAAGTCGGGTAAACCTGGGGCAAAGGTTCAGGGCAAAAAATGACCAACACGGCGAGACCTGTCCTCCATCAAGAGGACAGACAGGCGACGGGCTGGAACTTAGCCTCTGGGCCTGGTGGCCAGGGCTAGGGACTTCCCCTGCCGAGCCCCAAGTCAAAGAGTGGAGACACCCCAATGCCCGTCCAACTTCCCCGCGTCTTCCGCCCGTTGAGAGCCACCTCGCTCGCTGGCGCCGTTTTACTCGTCGCCAGCCTCGGCAATACCGCCCAGGCCGAGATCCACCTCGGCGTGATCGTGTCCACCACCGGGCCAGGCGCGTCGCTGGGCATGCCCGCCGAGCAGGCCATCCGCCTGTGGCCGGCTGAGTTGGCGGGTGAAAAACTGCGCATCACCTTGCTCAACGATGGCAGCGACAGCACCACCGCCACCAAAAATGCCGCCAAACTGATCAGCGAGGACAAGGTCGACGCGATCATCGGCTCGTCGGTCACGCCCACGTCGCTGGCGGTGGTGGAGGTGGCCGGATCGGCTCGCGTGCCCATGATCTCGCTGGCCGGCGGCGGCGCCATCGTGCTACCGCAAGACGGCGTGCGCAAGTGGGCGTTCAAACTGTCGCCCACCGAGCCCATCTCCACCACGATGGTGCTCGACCACCTGCAGCGCAACAAGGGCAAAACCGTGGCGCTGATCGCCTTTGCCAACAGCTACGGCGAGGGCTTCATCAAGGCCACCGAGTCGCTGGCTGGCGCCAAGGGCATCAAGGTACTCACCACCGAGCGCTACAACCCCTCTGACCAAAGCGTGACCGCCCAGGTGGTCAAAGTGATGGCGGCCAACCCCGACGCGGTGTACATCATTGGCTCGGGCACGCCGGGCGCCACGCCACACACCGAGTTGGTCAAGCGGGGCTACAAGGGCCTGATCTACCAGACGCAGGGCGTGGCCAACAACGACTTCTTGCGCGTGGGCGGCAAAGACGTGGAAGGCGGCTACATGACGGTGGCCCCGGTGCTGGTGGCCGAACAATTGCCCGACAGCCACCCCAGCAAAAAGGTGGCGCTTGATTTTGTGCAGCGCTTCGAGGTCAAGCATGGCGCAGGATCACGCTCGCTGTTTGCCGCCACCGCCTGGGACGCGCTGGGCATGATGCAAACCGCCGCCCGCGAGGCGCTCAAGAAAGCCAAGCCCGGCACGCCGGAATTTCGAGTCGCGCTGCGCGACTCGCTGGAGGCCCTGCACGACTACGTGGGCTCTCAAGCCGTATTCACCATGAGCCCCACCGACCACAACGGCGTGGACGGCCGCAGCCAGGTGATGGTGCGCATCGAGGGCGGCGCCCGGAAGTTGCAGCCTTGAGGTTGCCGCTGACAAGGCGATGACGTTGGTGGACACAACAGTCGGTTGACGGCTCGTTGCTGACTTTGCTGCGTTGCTGGAAAGCGGGCGTTCACCTGTCAGCGCGGGCGCGCCGGGCCGGGTTGCCGTGTTTTGCTACGTGTCCCC
>JAYWDK010000429.1:0-3231 GCA_043779845.1 Betaproteobacteria bacterium
CGGGGGCTCGCAACTCGTGGAGTACCTCGTGGGCGCTGCCGGCGTGCTCACCGAACTGCGCCGCCTGGACACGCGCAGCCAGAACATCAATCAGAACGAAATATCGGGCCTGTCCTTCGCCCCGGACGGCTCGCTGTGGGTGGCATCCACCCAGGGCGAGATCTACCGGGTGGTTGTTTGAGCCTCATGGCAAGAACCCCATGAACCGGGGGGCTAGCGAGCCTCCGGAATGAAGCCTGGCAACCTAATATTGCCCGATGCACTGAACGATTTAGAGGATTCGAAATGAGGCCTGGAATGCAAAACAAACACAACGCTCAAGAGGCCCGTCGCAGGCCGTGGGCTGCGGCCCGGGCGATGGCGGCCGGGCTGTCGATGGTGGCTGTGGGTGCCGCATGGGCGGCGCCAACAGTGCTCTTCGTGGCCACCGACCTGACAGACACGACATCGGGCCAGGATCTCTGGCGCTACGACTACACGCTCAGTGGCCCGGTTGACAGCTTCGGGTCGGTGAACCTGCTGTTTTCGCCGGCCAACTACGCCAACCTGATGTCCCAAACCCTGGATACAAACCTGACCCTGCTGGATGTTCAACCGGACGCTGGGTTGCCTGCGGATGGCATCGTGTACGTCACGGCGTTGAACGGGCTGCTGGCAGGGGACACGGCATCACTTTCGGTTGACTTTGTGTGGCTGGGCGCCTCAGGTACCAAGCCGGGTGCACAGGCTTTCGAAGTTGTCGATGGCGCTGGGTCCCCAGCAGGAGGTGGCATGTCACAGCCCTTGTCCGGTGGCACGGTCCCTGAACCCTCGGCACTGCTGCTGAGCTTCACGGCCCTGCTGGCCTTGTCAGCCAAGCGCAAACAGCGCTCGCAAGCCTGATCCAGCGAACCCGAAGAGAGGCATGCTGCCGGGTCAAATCATCGGCTAGCATGGCCAGCGCCCACGGGCAACCAGGGTTGCAGCGTCTTTCGCTTGCAGTTGAGTGACAACACCCGACTTGAGCTCACTGCAGCGCGTGGCTGCGCCGTGATCGCGCTCGCACTGCGCATTGGTCTGGGGAGTTGATCTTGAAATCGAAATCAGTTGGCGCACTGCTTGTACCAATGCGCACGATGTGGCTAGCTTTGGCAACAGGTGTGTTGTTGTCAGCCTGCGGCGGTGGCGGTGGCAGTGCCGCCAACTTGGCCCCGGTGGTGGCCGCCAAGCTGGGTGGCGAGGCTGTGTTGAATGCCACAACGTTGTTTGACACCACCGGCACGGCTGATCCTGACGGCAGCATCACCCAACGCAGTTGGGTCTACGGTGACGGCCAAAGTGGCAGCGCTGACAGCCATATCTACACCGCCACCGGCAGCTATACCGCCACGCTGACGGTCACCGACAACAGTGGTGCCAGCACCAGCACCACCGTGCCGGTGACGGTGGCCAAGTGCAGTCGCGACGGTACCCAGCTCGCCAAACTCAGCCCACTCACCACGGTCTGCATGCAGACTAGCCTGGGCGAGATGGTGTTGGATCTCTACACGGCGCAGGCGCCGTTGAGCACCGCCAACTTCTTGGGCTATGTTGACGAGGGCTTTTACAGTGGCTTGCTGTTCCATCGTGTGCTGCACGAGGGTGACCCTGCCGTGCCTGGTGGTGTAGTTCAGGGCGGTGGTTACTTGCCAGGCCTGCTACCCAAGCTCACCACCAAACCCGCGATCCCGCTGGAAAGCAACAACGGCTTGAAGAACTCCCAATACACGGTGGCCATGGCGCGCCTTAAGGCACCCGATTCGGCCACCAGCCAGTTCTTCATCAACCCGCTGGACAACAAAGGGCTGGACTACGACGCCACCAAGGCCAGCCCGAATGGCTACGCCGTGTTTGGTTTGGTCATTTCGGGGAAGTCCGTGGTTGATGCCATTGCCGGCGTGGCGACCACCGCCGCCGGTGGGCTGACGGGTGTGCCGGTGCAGGACGTGCTGATCCGGTCCATCGTCCGCATGCCATGAGCCGGTGGCGTGCCGGTGCCACTGCGCCCTTGATGGCCCTGCGTGCGGGCCTGCTGGCCGCCGCCCTGCTGCTGGCCGGGCCCAACGCGCAAGCCCAGGTGCTGGCTGACCTGCTGCGCAGCGCCTTGGCCACCGACCCGGCCGTCACCGGGGCCTTGTCGCAGGTTCGTGCAGCCGAGCAGCGGCGGGTGCAGGCGCAGGCCGGCTTCGGGCCCAGCGCGGCCTTGGCCCTGAGCAAAAACGAAACCCGCTACAACGAGGCACCGGCCCTGGACCTGCGTCGCTTCTCCAGCCAGCAGGCGACGCTGCAGATCACCCAGCCGCTGCTGCGCGTGGCCTTGCTGCATTCGCTGGAAGCGGCCCAGGCGCAGCTGGAGCAGGCGCAGGCGGCCTTGAGCCAGGCCCGCGCTGAAGCCACCGTGCGGCTGGTGGAGGCGGCACTTGACGTGCTGAAAGCGCGTGATGGGCTGGCTTTGATCGGCGCCCAGCAGATTGCGGCCGAAGAGCAACTCGCCGCCGCGCGCCGCAAGTTCACCGTGGGCAACGTATCGATCATTGACGTGCGCGAGGCCGAGGGCAAGATCGACACCGTGGCCGCCCAGGCCATTGCCGCCCAGGCTGAGCTGGATCTCAAACAGCAGTTGCTCACCGAACTGGTGGGGCGCGCCGCACCCGAGTTGATGGATCGTGGTATCGCGGGCGACCAGATGCCGGCGCTCAAAGCGGCCGACGTGCTGGTGTGGATTGCCGATGCGCAACTCAACAGCCCGCAATTGCGCCAAGCTCAGCAGGGCCTGCTGGCCGCCGAAGCCGAGGTGCGCAAGGCCTGGCAAGGGCATGCGCCCACCGCCGACCTGACCTACACCTACACCATGAGCTCGGACACCGGCACCGTGACCAGCGTCTTCCCGCGCCGGGGTGACAGCTCGCAGGTTGGCATCAGCGTCAACATTCCGCTGTTTGCCAGCGGCGCCACCCACGCCAAAGTGCGCGAGATGGAGGCTTTGCGCGACAAGGCGCAGAGCGATGTCGACGCGGCGCGGCGCACGGTACAAGTGGGCGTGCGCCAGAGCTTCTCGGCCGCGCTGTCACAGGTCAGCCTGGCGCATGGCCTGGAGACCGCCACCCGCTCACTGGACGCCGCTTTCCAGGCCAACCGGCGCGGCTATGAGGTGGGCATGAAGGTCAATGCCGAGGTGCTGGACGCGCAATCCAAGGTGTTCGAGTCGCGGCG
>JAYWDK010000430.1:0-3225 GCA_043779845.1 Betaproteobacteria bacterium
AAGGGGGGGGAGGCAGCAAATTCTTCGCGTCCCCTTCGTGGCAACCTGCGCTGCCACGATACTCAAATCAGTTCATGCTGATTTGCCGGAGGGACACGGACGACAAGAAGCTCAAGACCGAGGTGATGAAAGCCGCTATCAAGGACATCAGCCCCGATGCCGAGGTGCACGCGCACCCCGTCAGATGGCAAGAGAGGGCGGAAGACCTGCGCGGCTGCTCGGCGATCTTTGGCTGCGTGGACTCGTTCATCGAGCGCCAGCAGCTTGAGGCTTACGCCCGCCGCTTCATGGTGCCCTACATCGACGTCGGCATGGACGTGACCGGCGAGGAAGGCAAGTACTTCATCACCGGTCAAGTGATCATGTCTTTGCCCGGGCACGTGTGCATGCGCTGCATGGGCTTTCTCAACGACGAGGTGCTCGGTCGTGAGGCGAACGACTACGGTGGGGCGGGCGGCAAGCCTCAGGTGGTATGGCCGAACGGAACGCTGGCATCGGCGGCGATCGGGAACTTCCTGAGCATCCTCACCCCCTGGAACACTCAACTCAAGCCGCCGCTGTTCCTCGAGTACGACGGCAATCGAATGAGGCTAGCAGCGAGTAGCAAGCTCGCGCTGCTCGAGGGGCACGAGTGCCTGCACTTTTGCGGGCCCGACGCGCTTGGCGACGTGAAGTGGTGATTACAACCGCCTGATTGACTATCAACCAGCTTGAGCTTCAAGTTGGAGTTCGATGTTTCGGCGCAGGCCTCTTCCCGCACTTGTGAGGACCGCTTCGTGATCGCCAACGACCGCAGCGGGTCAAGGCTTGCCGGCCAGGAGCGCGAACTCGACGCCCATCAGCTGTCATGCGCCCTGGTGATGCCAGTCATCTGACGGTCGCCGCCAACGGTACCGGCCGAGCGCAGTCAATCAGGCTAACCGGACAAAGCCGTGAATCGTTTCACCTGAAATTAGTGCCCAGCACCAACACTCGGAGTTGCCGACGCGCCAGCAGCAGTGGCCAGCGTTGAGTGTCGTCGTTTCCGGCTCCAGACCATCAGAACCACAGCGAGCCAAGCCGCCGCGCTTCCCAAGACGCCATATTCCGTCCGCGCCTTTCCCTTAAGGCGTTCATCCGCTTCTGGCAGAGCCTCCACCGTAGGCTCGGGAGCGATCTGAAGCTGTTCAGCCGGCACCGCTACGTTCGCCGCGGTCGCTTGCGCCTCCTCGTCGCGGGTCGCCAAAAACAGGCCCGAGCTGATCCAGAAGAACGCGACGATGAGCGCGATCATGAGCAGAGTCAGGTACGACACCATTTCGCTAGGTTACACCCGAGCGCCCGGCCGGTGCAACTTTGCTCGTTTCCACCATGTGCAACTGGACAGCGCACCGAAAGCCGGTGTAGAGCGAGCTTGCCGCCACCAGTGCGGCAATGGGAATGCGGAACCACAGCGGAGAGCTGTGATCCAGGGAGACGTACAGTGCCGGCGCAATGAA
This sequence comes from Betaproteobacteria bacterium, assembly GCA_043779845.1. GTDB lineage: Bacteria > Pseudomonadota > Gammaproteobacteria > Burkholderiales > Burkholderiaceae_C > Pseudaquabacterium. The sequence continues at coordinate 1,479 of JAYWDK010000430.1, forward strand.
GGCTAGATGGATGCAGACGGCTTGGAGGACCTCCAACATCGGCTGATTTCGATAGAGCAACCGGGACCGTAGTCTAGGGTGTCGGGGGACGACCTTGCCCTCCAAGATCAGGGCATGCTTTTGTCGAAGCATCGCGCAGGCGAACGCGACGCGCAACGTGACGATCACCCACCCGAGGTAAGTGGCAATGGCACCAGCGGGCCCGATGCACGGCTCGAACCACACATACGCTGTTGAGGCCGTGAAGCTAGCGAAAGTGAACAACTCTTGGAAGAACGCGAGCACTGGCGGATTGACGCTCATTGCGTCCCTCCAGCGACCCCATGGAGGTCCGCACCGAATCGCAAGAATCATGCATGCGATGCCTGGGCCCAGCGCTACGAGAATCTCATAGGGCACGGCCATTTCGGCGCATTCCAAAGACGTTGCGTTGGTTGCCAAGGAGATCTCCGAGTTCCTTTTTGTATCCGTCTTGAGGATCGCTGGTTTCCGGGAGTGTGCTGGGCGTTTCGAGGCTGCGCAAGGCATGGGGGGGAGGCAGCAAATTCTTCGCGTCCCCTTCGTGGCAACCTGCGCTGCCACGATACTCAAATCAGTTCATGCTGATTTGCCGGAGGGACACGCTGGGCTTTGTCGACGCGCAGTGTTGGGCACGCGACGCGCAGGAGTTCGGCAAGAAAGCGCAGCGCAGCAGCCTGCCGATCGAGGACAAGGAAAGCTGGCGCTGGATCAAGGCCTATCAGGCACTCAGGGCGGTGCAAAAGCGCAACCCGCAGGTCCAACTGGTGAGCATGGGCGACCGCGAAGCCGACATCTACGAACTCTTCGAAGAAGCACTGCGCGAACCCGACAACCCCAAGCTGCTGGTGCGCGCCAGGCACGACCGCAAGGTGCAGGACGAACAGCAGCGCCTGTTCCAGACGATCCAGGCCAAGCCGGTAGCGGGCTGGCAGAGCGTGCAGTTGCCGCGGCAGAAGAATCGGCCGGCGCGCGTGGCCAAACTCGCGCTGCGCTTTGCCAGCGTGACGCTGTGCCCGCCCAAGACCAAGCCGCACCTCGGCCCGCTCCAAGTGCAGATGGTGCTGGCGCAGGAAGAAGATGCGCCGGCGGGGGCCGAGCCCATCGAATGGGCGTTGCTCACGACGCTGGCGGTGGACAGCTTCGAGCAGGCCTGCGAGAAGGTAGCCTGGTACACCCAGCGCTGGGGCATTGAGGTGTTTCATCGCACCTTGAAGAGCGGCTGCCGGGTCGAAGATCGACAGCTCGGGCACGGCGAGCGGCTGAAGGCCTGCCTGGCCATCGACATGGTGGTGGCTTGGCGCATCCACCATATGACCAAGCTCGGACGCGAGGTGCCGGACCTGCCGGCCGACGTGTACTTCGATCAAGACGAATGCAAGGTGCTGATCGCGTACGAAGCCAAGCACAGAAAGCGGCCCGCGGACGCCCCCCCGCCAAGTCTGCGCGAAGCCATACGGATGGTGGCCAAGCTGGGTGGATTCCTTGGGCGCAAGTCCGATGGCGAACCTGGCACCGAAACCTTGTGGCGCGGACTGCTGTGCCTGGATGGCATGACCATGGGCTGGCGATTGGCCAGCGGCCCTTGAGCAGCCCTTGAGCGGGGGGCAACACAAAAAACCGCTCTGTGCAAAGTCCAAGGTAACAGCAATAACAGCCCCAGCAATTCGTGCCACCGGGCAATTAACCGCGTCGCGGAACTCGGAACGAACAACGGTGTCCAGCGTGT
>JAYWDK010000431.1:0-9195 GCA_043779845.1 Betaproteobacteria bacterium
TCGTTGTGTGGCTTGGCCACACGCCTCGTCGACGTCTAGCCCGGCACCGAAACTCTCCCCGGCGCGGGCCCGACCCCAAGCCCGACAGGCTCCTAGCCCGTGAAGAGGAGTTTGGCCCGGTGCTGGCCGTGCTGCCTTTTGATGACGAGGCCGATGCCATCCACCAGGCCAACAGCACCGTGTATGGCCTGGCCTCGGCCGTGTGGACGGCCAACCTGTCGCGGGCGCACCGCATGGTGCGCGCGCTCAAGGCTGGCGTGGTGCATGTCAACACCTACGGCGGCCCCGACATCACCGTGCCGCTGGGCGGCGTGCGGCAATCCGGCAACGGGCATGACAAATCGCTGCACGCGCTCGACAAGTTCATGGACTTGAAGACCGCCTGGATCCAGCTTTGACCCGCATGCGCTGACGGTGTTGGCGCCCGGGCTCAGCTGGGTTCAGGTGGCTGTTGGCGTTGGCAGGCCGGCCATTCGATCGGCCTTGACAAAGTACTGGCGGGCCATCGCCACGAGCTGGTTTTCGCTGGGGTGGTTCACCACTTCATAGGCCGCAATCAGCGCGGCAACAGCGGGCCGGTGTTTGTCGGCGTAGTGCTTGAAATCGGCATTGGCGGTGTGTGATCCGGTGATCAGCACCTCATGGATGCCGGCCAGCGCGTCGCACAGCTCGCCAAAAAACTCATGCTCGCTGCGCACGGCGCTGCCGTGCTGTTTGGTGTAGTAGCTATGGGCTTTGACCTTGTCGGCCAACACGTGCTCGGCGTCAAATTGCAGCACCTGGGCGCTTTGGTGATCGAGCCAGACAACGGCGTGAAAAAGTGGTGTGGATGACATGGCGACTCCTGTTGTGGCGCTGGGTAGCTTGGTAGCTTGGTAGCTTGGTATTGCGCGCCCTTGGGTGGATGAAAACGGGTTGAAGCGAAACAGGCGGCGCTAAAGCGCGGTGGGCCGTTGCTGGCCCCGCTCGTGTTGGCTCGCGCAGGCCACGCAACGTGCAGCCTGGGGTGCAAGTTGCAGGCGCGCCACGGGGATGTCGGCGCCGCATTCAATGCACAAGCCGTATTGCCCCGCGCGCAAGCGTTGCAGGGCTTGCTCAATCTCGGTCAATGCCACGGCTTCGCGGTCGGTGCGGGCAAAGTCGACTTCGCGGTCAACGCCGTGTTGGGTGGCGTCGTCAGCGTCTTGCAGCAGTATCTCGCGGGCATGCTCCGTGCGCGTATGGCCCTCAAGATGATCACTGCGCTGATGATCCAGCGCAGCACGGCTGGCCAGCAGCGCTGATTCCAATTGCTGCTTTTGTTCAGTGCTGAGGTGCTTGCTCATGGGTCAATCTCCTTGTTTCCATGCTGGCACAGGCTGCGCACAGGGGTGTTGACGCGGGTCAAGCCACGCGGGGCGCTGCCTACAATCGGGCTCGTATTTTTTGCGCTTGCGCCGTTAGCCTTCCACCATGACACCGCCCCCCCTGCCGCCCGCAACTTGTGATGTTTTGGTCGTGGGCGCGGGCCCCGCCGGCAGTGCCTGCGCGCTGTGGCTGGCCCGTCAGGGCGTGCAGGTGGTGATGGTCGATCAACACACCTTCCCGCGCGACAAAGTGTGTGGCGACGGCCTGATTCCCGACAGCCACCACGCCTTGCGTCGCCTGGGCGTGCTGGACGAAGTATTGGCCCAGGCCCAGAGCGTGTCGCACGTGGGCTGCGTCGGCCCCAGGGGCGGGCGGGTCGACGTGCCCGGCCAGTTGGCGGTATTGCCCAGGCGATTGCTCGACGACATCCTCAAGCGTGCCGCCGAACGCGCTGGTGCGCGCTTTTTTGCCCCCTGGCGCTTTGAGGCGCCCTTGCTTGGCGGCGACGTGGGCGGTGCGCAGGACACGGGCAAGCCCGCGAGCGACGCCGCCCCCGTGGTGGGCGCCCGTTTGAAGTCGCCCACCGCCGGCACGGCCGAGATCCGCGCCCGCTGGGTGGTGCTGGCCACGGGCGCGCTGCCCTCGGCGGTGATGGCCGCAGGCCTGTGTGAGCGCCGCGCGCCCAGCGGCATGGCCTTGCGGGGTTACGTGCAAAACCCCGCCCTCACTGACCGCATCCAGGCGCTGGAGGTGGTTTGGCACAAAAAGCTGGGCCGGGGCTACGGCTGGATCTTCCCGGGCCCGGGCGGCGTGTTCAACATCGGCGTGGGCCTGGCCCACAGCCATGAAAAACGGGTGGATGGCCACGCCACCATGGCCGACGTGAACTTGCGCGAGCTGTTTGCCACCTTCACCCAGGTCTACGCGCCCGCCGCCGCGCTGATGGCCGGCGGCCAGATCGTGGGTGAGCTCAAGGGCGCGCCGCTGCGCTGTTCGCTTGAAGGCGCGCGCTACAGCCGGCCTGGCTTGTTGGTGACGGGTGAGGCCGCAGGCAGCACCTACGCCTTCACCGGTGAGGGCATCGGCAAAGCCATGGAAACCGGCCTGCTGGCGGCCGAGGCGCTGCTGGTCGCGCCGGCCCATGCCGGCCTGGACGACGCCGCTACGCGTGCGCGTTACGAGGCCTCGCTGCTGGCGCTCAAGCCGCGCTTTGACCTGTATGAGCGCGCCAACCGCGTGGGCGACTACCCGTGGCTCACCGACCTGCTGATCTGGCGCGCCCAGCGCAGCCCACGCATCCTGCGGCGCATGGCTGGCGTGCTTGAAGAAACCGGCAACCCCGGCAATCTGGTGTCGCTGCGCGGCTTGTCGCGCCTGCTGCTGCCCTTGCGCTAACCAGCCCGCCCGCCATGTGCCAACTGCTGGGCATGAATGCCAACACGCCCACCGACGTGATGTTTTCGTTCGCCGGCCTGGCCACCCGGGCCGACGAGCACAAAGATGGTTTTGGCATCGCCTTTTTTGAAGACCCCGGCCTGCGCCTGTTTGTCGACCACCACAGCGCGCGCCAGTCGCCGGTGGCCGATCTGGTCAAGCGATATCCCATCCGCAGCGGCAACGTCATCGCGCACATCCGCAAGGCCACGCAAGGCCGGGTGGCGCTGCAAAACACCCACCCGTTTGTGCGTGAGCTGTGGGGCCGTTACTGGGTGTTTGCGCACAACGGCAACCTCACCGGTTTTGCGCCGCGCCTGCATGGCTGCTTTCGCCCGGTGGGCGACACCGACAGCGAGCTGGCGTTTTGCTGGCTGATGCAAGAGCTGGCCAAGGCCCATGCCGCCGTGCCGTCGATCACCGAGTTGAGCCGCACCCTGGCCGAGCTGCTGCCCGTGCCGGGGGCGCACGGCACCTTCAACTGCCTGCTGAGCAACGGCCAAGCGCTGTGGGCCCACGCCAGCACGCAGCTGCACTGGCTGGCGCGCGCGCATCCGTTTGGCGCGGCGCACCTGGCCGACGAAGACTTGAGCGTTGACTTTGGCGCCCTCACCACGCCGGGTGACCGCGTGGCGCTGGTCGCCACCCAGCCACTCACCCGGGGCGAGGCCTGGACGGCGTTTGCGCCGGGCGAGCTGCGGGTGTTTGTGGGTGGGCAGCCGCAGGCTTTGCGTTGATGGCGCCGCTGCGCGCGCCCTACCTGGCCACATTCTCTGGGCGCCTCCCCCGGCGTCCACTCCATCGTTTTACGGCGCGCCCCCATGACACTGCCAGCCACTGCTATAAACCCGTCCCGCCCGAAGCCGTTGACCCGGGCGCTGGCCTCGATCGTGGCCTTGGCTTGTGCGGCGGCGGGCCTGTGGCTGGCGGCGCACCACCCACTGTCGTCCAGCGCGGCGATGGCCTTGTTTGGGCTGGTGGCCGCTGCCGTGGCGGCCTGGCCAAGCCTTTGGCTGCTGGCCTTGCCGGCGGCGGCCATGACCGTGGGCCTGGCGCCCTGGACGGGCTGGATCAGCGTCGAGGAGACCGACTTGATGGTGCTGGCCGTGGCCGCTGGCGGTTACGCACGCTGGGCGCGCTGGGCGGCGTCGCCGGGCACGCCGGGGCGCGGTCGCCAGGACTCGTCAGGCAGCAACTTGCTGGCCTGGTGCCTGATCCTGGGCTGGACACTGAGCGTGCTCATCGCCACCCAACGTGGTGTGACTGACGCGGGCGGCTGGGCGCCTGACTGGTGGCAGGCCTACCGCGGCCCGATGAACGCCTTGCGCCTGGCCAAGCCCACGCTGGGCCTGCTTTTGCTGTTGCCGCTGTGGCGGCATTTGCTGTCCACGCCCGTGGCGCTGGCCACCGGAAAGCCGGCGGCGGATGCGCTGACGGTTGATGGGCAGATGGCGGATCGCCTGACGCTGGGCCTGGCGCTGGCCCACGCCGGCGTGGCCGGGGCTTGCCTCTGGGAGCGCCTGGCCTATACCGGGCTGCTCAATTTTTCAAGCGATTACCGCACCACCGCCTTGTTCTGGGAGATGCACGTGGGTGGCGCGGCGCTGGATGGGTTTTTGGCCCTGACCTTGCCGTTTGCGCTGCGTTTGTGGTGGACCGCGCGAAGCCGCATCGCCTGGGCCGGTGCGGCGCTGATGGTGTTGCTCGGCATCTACGCGCTGTTGACCACCTTCTCGCGCATCCTGCTGGTGGCGCCGCCCCTGGGCGTGGCGCTGATGCTGTGGGTGCAGTGGCGCAGTGCCGCACCCGGGGTCGGGCACGCCGCCGCTGCGCCCGCTGCCTCGGCCGGTGCCCACGATGCACCGGCGCACCCCGCTGCCGGCCTGTTGCTGTGCGTGGGCGTGATCGCGGCGGCGGCCTGGATGTTCCCGAGCTCGGGCTACCGTGGCATGTTGGCGCTGCTGGGCAACGCCGCGCTGCTGCTGATGCTGGGCCCGCAGGTGCGCGCGCTGCGCCGCGCTGACTGGGGCGTGGCGCTGGTGTTGGCGGCCACTGTTGGCCCGGCGCTGATCACGCTGGCGCTGCAATGGCCCAAGGGCCCGTACTGGGTGTTTGGCGCCGTGGTGCTGGCCTGCACCGCAGCCCTGTGGCGCGCGCGCGGGCGCGGCCCGCTATTGGCCGCCGCCGTGGCGGCTTATGCGGTGGCCCTGGCGATGACACCGGTGGTGGCGGCTTACTGGGGCGGACCTGCCGCGCTGCCACGCGCCTTGGCGGGGGTGCTGGGCCTGGCGCTGGCCTTGTTGGCGTGCGCGGTGTGGCCGCAGGCCCCGTGGCCGGCCCGCCTGCGTTGGCAGGGCGGCGCGCTGCTGAGCATGGCGCTGGCTGGCGTGGTGGTGGGCATGTTCAGCGGGGGCGCCTACATGAGCGATCGCCTGAGCAGCTCGGGCGATTCCGAGCGCGGCCGTTGGCAACATTGGCGCAGCACGATGTGGCGCGTGCGTGACGCCGAGTCGGCCTGGCTGGGCGTGGGCCTGGGCCGCTTTCTGGATCACTTTGCGCTGGAAGCCGGCCCTGGCCAGCGCCCTGGCGACATCCGCCTGGCCGACGTGGCTGGCGTGCCCGTGATGCGCATGGTGGCCGGCACCCACGTGCAGGGCTGGGGTGAATTGCTGCGGCTGTCGCAGCACATCGAGCGCCCCACCGCCGGCGCAAACCCCAAGGTTTTGGTCACGCTGCGCAATGCGGACGCGGCGCTGGTGCATGTCGAGATCTGCCTGAAGCACCTGCTCTACGACGCCAATTGCCAGATCGCCGAACTCAGCGCCAAGCCCAGTGGCGAGGCGTGGCAAACGCTGTCCATACCTCTGCTTGGCAAGCCCTTGCCACCCGACGCGGCGGGCCTGCCCCGCTTCACGGTGTTCTCGCTGGCCACTGAATCCAGCAAGCACCCGATCGACGTGCGCGAGGTGGTGGTCAAGGATGCCAAGGGCACGAACCTCATTCGCAATGGGCGGTTTGAGCAGGGCGGTGCGCGCTGGTTTTTTTCGAGCGACCGGAATCACATGCCTTGGCACGCCAAGAACATGGCCGTGCATGTGTTGTTTGAGCAAGGTTACCTGGGCCTGGCCGCCCTGCTGTTGATGACGCTGGTGGCGCTGGGCCGGGTGGTGCTAGGCCGTGCCCGCCACCACCCGCTGGCGCCGGCCCTGGCGGGTGGCTTGTTGGGTTTTTGCGGTGTCGGCGCGATCGACAGCCTGCTTGACATGCCGCGTGTCGCCGGGCTGTTCTTGCTGCTGCTGGGCATCGCGCTGACGCTGAAACCGCCGGAGGGCCAGCGCAGCCGGGTCGTTCTCTAACGCCTGAAGGCATAGGCTACGCACTGCGCGTTTACACGGGGCAGGGAGGCCGTGCGTGCTCTGCGACACTCATTGCCCACCCCCCGCCAAAACAAGTGTCCGCCATGCCCATCCCCGCTGCGCCGCCTGATCTGCCTGTACCTCGCTTCGACACCTTTTACCGTTACGCCGAACTCACCACGCTGCTGCGGGCCTATGCCGCCGCGCGGCCGCATCTGGTGCAATTGGTGTCCTTGGGCAAGAGCCACGAGGGGCGCGCCATCTGGCTGCTGGTGATCACCAACACCCACACGGGCCGTGACATCGACAAACCCGCGTTCTGGGTGGACGGCAACATCCACGCCGCTGAGCTGACCGCGTCCACCGCCTGCCTGTACTGGTTGCACCAGCTGGTATGCGGGCACGGCGCCGACGCCAACATCACCCAGCTGCTGGACACCCGCGTGGTGTATTTGTGCCCCCGGCTCAACCCCGACGGCGCCGAGCTGGCCTTGGCCGACAAGCCGCGGTACATCCGCTCATCCACCCGGCCTTACCCCTGGGATGAGCAGGCGGTGGATGGCCTCACGGTCGAAGACATCGACGGCGACGGCCGCGTGCTCAACATCCGCATCGCCGACGACCACGGCACCTGGAAGGCCCACCCCGACGATGCGCGCCTGATGATCCCGCGCGAGCCCGGTGAGTTTGGCGGCGCGTATTGGCGCGTGATGCCCGAGGGCACACTCAGCCATTACGACGGCCTGCAAGTCAAGGTGAACCCCGACCGCGAGGGGCTGGACCTGAACCGCAACTTCCCGTCGATGTGGCGCCAAGAGGGCGAGCAGCCCGGTGCGGGGCCGTTCCCCACCAGTGAGCCCGAAGTGCGGGCGATGGTGGAGTTCATCGTCAAGCACCCCAACATCGGTGCGGCTGTGAGCTTTCACACCCACTCCGGCGTGATCCTGCGGCCGATGGGCACGCTGGGCGACGAGCACATGACGCCTGAGGACTTGTGGATGATCAAGCGCCTGTCGGCCCTCGGTGAAAAGCTCACCGGTTACCCGTCGGTGAGCTCGTTTCATGACTTCAAGTACCACCCCAAAGAGGTCATCACCGGCACGCAGGATTGGCTCTACGAACACTTGGGCGCCTTGTTCTGGACGGTGGAGATCTGGGCCCCCAACAAAGAGGCCGGCATCACCGGCTACGACTGGGTGCACTGGTACCGCGACCACCCGCCCGAAGACGACCTGAAGCTGCTCAAGTGGAGCGACGAGCAGTGTGGCGGCCGTGCGCACGTTGACTGGTACCCGTACCGCCACCCGCAGCTGGGCATGGTTGAGCTCGGCGGCTGGGACCGCCTGAACTACTGGCGCAACCCGCCGCCGCACCTGCGCGAGCGCGAGGCCGCGCGGTTCCCGGCCTGGCTCACGCAAATCGGCCTGAGCTTGCCCAAGCTGGAGCTGCTGCGGGCCGAGGTGCGCTCGCTGGGGGGCGACACCTGGCGGATCCGCTTTGCGGTGGCCAATGCCGGTTACCTGCCAAGTTATGTCACCCAGCGCGCGATTGAGCGCAAGGTGGTGCGCGGTGTGGTGTTTGAGCTGCACTTGCCCCCGGGCGTGACCCTGCAAACCGGCAAACAGCGTATTGAAGGCCAGCAGCTTGAGGGCCACGCCGCCAAAAACTCATTGCAGGCTTTTTTGCCCAACCGCCAGATCACCGGTGATCGGGCGGTGGCCGAATGGGTGGTATGCGCACCCCGGGGCACGCACATCGCGCTCACTGCGGTGGCTGATCGCGCGGGCGCCGTGCGCACCGATGTCACGCTCGACTGACCCGGCGTGGCCTTGGGTGAGCCACCCCAGGCTGAGTCTGAACCTCGCGGCGGGCGCGGCTGCCAACGTGGCGTGCCCGCAAGCCCAGTCCGGTCAAACCGGCCAGCATCAAAAGCCAGCTGCCGGGCTCGGGCACGGGCGTGGTGACCGGTAGGCTGGTGCCGCCGGTGCCCGACGCGGGCAGACCACCGCCACCTCCGCCGAAATACGGTGGGCTGGAGGTGCCTGGCTGGCCGCCTGCGGCCGCGCCGCCAGCCAGCGTGATCCAGGGTGCCGTGTCGCCGGCCGGGCCGCCCGGCGACACGGCACCTGGGCCGGGGCTCGCCGGGCCAGGACCGGTGGCATCAGTGGCGGCCGCAGCACTGCCCTGGCTCGCCGCCGAGGCATGGCCCGAGCCGTCGGCAAACGACGGCCCGCCGTCGGCGCCCAGGCCTGCGGCATGGCCACCGGGTGGCGCTGCGCCACCCCCTGCGCCAACCCCGGCCATGGGCGCGGCGCCAGCATCGCCACCGCCAATCGCGCCGTCGCCCCCACCGCCCGCCGACGCGCCGCTGGGCGTGTCTGAGCGCGCACCGGCCACGGCCGGCGTTTCGCGGGTGATGCGGCTGACGTTGCGGCACACCGTGGGCACCAGGATGCAGTGGCCGGCCTCGCAGTACACCAGGCCACGCTCTTGCTCGGTGGGTGCCCACGCAGCGCGGTTGACGGTGCCGCAAACCCGGCCCTGGCCAAAGTACATGTCGCGAATCTCGGCGCCGTAGCGGGCGCGGCCCACGATGGCGTCGCGGCGGATGCTCACCATTTCGTCGTACTGGCGCACGGCCATGCGCGCCTTGAGCGTGGCCCGCACCGGCGCGGGGATGTCCTGGTAGCGATCCACGGCGGCCACCACATCGCCCATGAACGGGTTGTGCCCGGGCTTGTCCCAGGAGCAACTGGCCAGCGTGGCGGCTTGGACTGGGCGCCGCGAGGCCGGCTGTACCCCCTGTTGATGGGCAGCTAGCGTGGTGGGCAATGCGCCGGCAGTGGCTGGGGCCAAGGCCAGGATCGTGGCAAGAACCAACGACATGGGGTGCTTTCAATGCGGCCAGGAGCCTGTCGGGTTGGGGCTGTCCGCTGCTGTTTGGCGGCTTCACCCAGGTTCTAGGAGCCTGTCGGGCTTGGGGTCGGGCCCGCGTTGACCCTGAAAATGGGCTCAGCCTAGGCGCAGAGCGCAGCCATACCGTTGGGTATGGCGAGCA
>JAYWDK010000432.1:0-3221 GCA_043779845.1 Betaproteobacteria bacterium
CCAATACCCGGCCTTGCGCGGCGCGCGGCGCAGTGAACAGCAATTCGTAGTCGTCGCCGCCCGCCAGGGCAAAGTCAAGCTGCAAGGGGCGCGGTTGGAGGGCCAGCACGTCGCTGATCGGCAGCGCGTCGACGTTGAGGGTGGCGCCCACGCCTGATCGTTGCAGCACGTGGCCCAGGTCGCCCACCAGGCCGTCGCTCAGGTCAATCGCGGCACTGGCCACGCCACGCAGGCTCAAACCAAGCGCCACGCGCGGCTCGGGCTGCTCCATGGCTTGGCGCACCCACTCAAAGTCATCGCCGTCCAGGCTGATGTTGCCGCGAAACGCCTCAAGCGCGAGACGGGCGTCGCCCAGGCCACAGTCGGGCGCGTGGCTCACCCACAGGTCATCGCCCTGGCGGGCGCCGTCGCGCCGGAGCGCCTGTCCGGGCGGCACGTCGCCAAAAACCGTAATGCACAGGTTGAGCGGCCCGGCGGTGGTGTCGCCGCCCACCAGCTCGATGCCGTGCTTGTCAGCCAGATCGAACATGCCTTGCGCCAGGCCAGCCAAAAAGACCTCGTCAACCCGGGGAATGGCCAGCGCCAGCGTGAAGGCCACGGGCCGGGCACCGCAAGCCGCCAGATCACTGAGGTTGACGGCCAGCGCCTTGTGGCCCAGACGCTCAGGGCGCACGGTGGCCAGAAAGTGGCGGCCCTCGACGAGCATGTCACTCGATACCGCCCATTGCATGCCGGCAATGGGTTGCAGCAACGCGCAGTCATCGCCCACGCCCATCACCGCTTGCCGGGTGGGCCGCGTGAAGTACTTTCGAATGAGATCAAATTCACCAATCGCCATGGCGAGATTGTGGCGCAGCGCGCCGGGCCGGGCGCCGTGCTGGTCAAGCCTGCGCACCGCGTCTGTTACCCGGGTCGCAGGCCCAGCTGTTCCAGCGCCGTCGAGAGCTCGGCCAAGGACACGGGCTTGATCAGCACGCGGTCCACGGCCAGGGCGTCGGCGTGCTCCGGCGTGCCGGTGCACAGCAACAGGCGCGGCAGCTGGCGGCCACTGGCGGCGGCGTCTTCACGGATCGCGCGCAGCAGCGCGGGGCCATCGGTGCCGGGCATGTGCCGGTCACTGATCACGGCAGCCAGTTCTTGTTGACGCCAACAGGCCATGGCCTCGTCGGCATCGCTGGCCTCCACCACGGCATAGCCGGCAGTGCGCAGCATTTCACCCAGCAGCAGGCGGCTGAAGGCCTCGTCATCCACCAGCAACACGGTGCCACCTGGGTGCTCGGCGGGGGCCAACGGAAACCCCTCTGCCACTGGATCGGCGCCCCCGCCCGGCAAGCCAGCGGGTGATGCACCCACTGGGCGCTGCGAGGCCGGCACACCGGCCCGCGACGGCCCGAGGCGAGCCAGGTCAGCGTTGGCGCGCTTGTCGGCGTCCACCTCGCCGGAGATCCGGTCTTTGGCTTGCAACGCGTGCAGCAGTTGGGCCTGCAGAACGCGCTCGCTTGAGACGTCCACCACGTAGCCAGTCCAGGCCGTGCGGCCATCGTCCAGGGCGCGTGCGACGGCCTCGCAATGCAACCAGCGCGGGCCGTAGCGGTCGTCTTCGAAGCAAACCGTTTGTTTGAACGGCCGGTGGCTGGCCTGGCATTCGGCAAGCGCGGCATGCATCAGCGCCGCCTGCTGTGGCGGCGTGCGCTTGGCCACGGCGTCAAACAGGTTGGGCTCGTCCGCCATGCCTGGGCCCAGAAACGAGTCCACCGTGTCGCTGACATAAGCCTGCGACAACGCGCCTTTTTCGTCAACCATGACCTGGAACACCACGCCCGGCAGGCTGTTGGTGACGTCGCGAAGGCGTTGCTCGGCCTGGCTGCGGGATCGGTGCTCTCGCGTCAGGCGCCGCATCCACCAGGCGCTGGCCCCCACCAGCAGCAGCAAGGCGGCGGCCGCAGTGGCGATCAGCGGGCCGTAACGCCGCCAGGGAAACCCGGGCGTGAAATCGATGGCCACCCAGCGGCGGTACAGGCGCTGGCGCTCGGCCGCGGGGATGTCGGCCAGCGCGCGGTTGATCAGCGGCACCAGCGCGGCGGTCTCGTGCGAGACGGCGAAGTGAAACTGCGCCGGGATTTCATCCACCCGCGACACCTGGCGCAGCACGCCGCTGTTGTCGGTGTTGATGCGCAGGTTGGCGTAGAGCTTGGCCTCCACGGCCGCGTCGGCTTGGCGCGCCACGACCATGTCCATGGCGCCGTCACCCGGCGGCGCGTCAATGATGTGGATCTCGGGATACCGTGAGGCCAGAAACTCGCGCAAGGGGTGTTGCGCGGTGAGCGCCAGGCGCTTGCCACGCAGGCTTGCCAGATCCCAATACAGCGGTGAGTCACTGCGCGCAATGACGTGGTACGGCATCTCGAAATAGGGGTCTGAATAGACGAACTCCTGCGACCGGCCGGGCGTGCGCGTGAGCAGCGGCACCAGGTGGATACGCCCCGCGCGCAAAGCGTCCAGCATGTCGGCCACGCTGTCGAAAGGCACCACGTCCACCGCAACGCCGAGCCGCGCCGCGACCTGGGCGGTGAAGTCGGCGCCAATGCCAGCATGGCCGCCGCCGGCCGTTGCTTCGTTGAGCAGGCTCAGGCCGCGCACGGCACCCACCCGCAATACGCTGCGTCCGGCCAACTGCCGTTGCTCCGCCGCGCTCAGTGGCAAAGCGCTCGGCAGGCCGTCGGCTTGCGGGCCCAAGGCGTCTAACGCCGCCTGTAGCGCGGGCGTGGGCGATTGCCGCAGGGCCGCCACGCCCTTGCTCAGCGCGCTGGCCAGCAGCGGCCAGTCATTGCGCACGCCAAAGTGCATTTGCCCGGTGGCATAGACGAGTGACCGTTTGAGCGCCAAACCGGTGATGCCTTCGCGCTGCACGCGGTCCATCGCCATCAACAAGCTGCCGACGTAGTAATCGTCCTCGCCCAGGGCCACGGCGCGCAGGGCACTGGCTGTGTCGGGTCGATCATCAACCAGCACCTCGGGGAACAGCCTGCGCACGTAGTACTGGGTGACATAACCTTGCTCGATGGCCACCCGCCTGCCGTTGAGCGACGGCTCGGTGGCAAATTGCCCATCGGCGGCGCGGCCGATGATCGCGCCCGGGTTGGGCGCCGTGCCCAGGGTGTAGGCCATGTAGGCCTCGCGCGTGGGCTCGTAGCCCACGGTGGTCATCACGTCCACCCGCC
>JAYWDK010000433.1:0-3210 GCA_043779845.1 Betaproteobacteria bacterium
CGGCATCAAACGTGGCGCGGATGCGGGCAGCCAGGCCCAGCCGCTTCAGGCCAGCTGCGGCCAGCACGATGGCATCAAAACCACCCTCGTCGAGCTTGCGCAAGCGGGTGTCGAGGTTGCCACGCAACGGCTCGATGCGTAAATCGGGCCGCAAGGCCAGCAGCTGCACCACGCGCCGCAGGCTGGACGTGCCCACCACGGCGCCCCGGGGCAAAGCGGCCACGCTGTCAAAGCGGTTGGACACCAGCGCGTCAAACGGATCTTCACGGGGCAACACAGCGGCCAGCACAAAGCCTTCGGGCAGCGCCATGGGCACGTCCTTGAGCGAATGCACGGCCAGGTGGGCGCGGCCATCTTCAAGCGCCACTTCCAGCTCCTTGACGAACAAGCCCTTGCCGCCCACCTTGGACAGCGAGCGATCCAGGATCTGGTCGCCCCGGGTCGTCATGCCCAGCAAACCCACTTGCAGGCCAAAGCGCTTGCTGAGCAGGTCTCGCACGTGCTCGGCTTGCCACATCGCCAAACGGCTTTCACGGGTCGCAATCAGGGTGGTCGTCACGGGGGTCATCGCAGGGCGGGTGGTAGTGATGGTGGTGGTGGCGTTGTCACGGGCTTGCAAGCTTCGTGGCGCGCGTCAAGGTGGCCCGATTATCGCCAGGGCTTGGGCACGAACCCCGCACGCGCCCGCCCTGCACGCTGCGGCAAGCTGGATCCAGCGCTCCGCTGCTACGATGCTGGTCAGCGCCATCGATTGGTAATTTAGTTACTGGTTTGGAGACATTCAATGCCCCGCACCACCGCCCCGGCCCCACGCACAGACCGCAGCGTAAAAAAGCCTGTATTGCCATTGACAGCTGTTGAATCCATTGATGCCGTGGCCAAAAACAAACCGCTGATGGAGGACATCCGGTTACTGGGCCGCATGCTGGGCGACGTGATCCGAGAGCAAGAGGGCAAAGAGGCGTTTGAGCTGATCGAGCGCGTGCGGCAGCTGTCGGTGGCCTACCGGCTGAAAAAAGACGCCTCGGCCGGCCGCGTGCTCGACCGCCTGCTCAAGAACCTGTCGGCCGAGCAAACCGTCAGCGTGATCCGCGCCTTCAGCTACTTCTCGCACCTGGCCAACATCGCCGAAGACCGCCACCACGTGCGCCGCCGGCTGCACCACGAGCGCCAGGGCCATTTGCAGGAGGGCTCGTTGGCCATGACTTTTGAGCGGCTGCACAAGGCTGACATCCGGGCAGTCGACGTGGCGCACACCCTCGCCACCGCCTACATCTCGCCGGTGCTCACCGCCCACCCCACCGAGGTGCAGCGCAAATCCATTTTGGATGCCGAACGCGCCATTGCCGAGCTGATTGGCGCCCGCGAAGAGCTGCACGGCGAGCGCGCCCAGCGCGACAACGAGGCCTTGATGCGCGCGCGCATCACCCAGCTCTGGCAAACGCGCATGCTGCGTCATTCAAAGCTCACGGTGGCCGACGAGATCGAAAACGCGCTGAGTTATTACCAAAGCACGTTTTTGCGCCAGATCCCCAAGCTGTACGCCGAGATCGAGGAGCACCTGGCCGGCCATGCGGTGCCCAGCTTTTTGCGCATGGGCCAGTGGATTGGCGGCGACCGCGACGGCAACCCCAACGTCACCGCCGACACCCTGCGCATGGCCTTGTCGCGCCAAAGCGAGGTCGCGCTGCGCTTTTATCTCACGGAGGTGCACGCGCTGGGCGCCGAGCTGTCGATCAGCCTGATGCTGGCCGGCGTCACGCCCGCCATGCAGGCGCTGGCCGACGCCTCACCCGACCGCAACCCGCACCGCGAAGACGAGCCTTACCGCCGCGCGCTGATCGGCATCTACGCCCGCCTGGCCGCCACGCTGCACGCGCTGACCGGCACCGACGCGCTGCGCCACGCGGTGCCACCGCAAGACCCCTACACCGCACCGGCCGAGTTTTTGGCCGACCTGGCCGTGATCAAGGCCAGCCTGATGTCGCACCACGCGCAGGCCTTGGTGGCGCCGCGCCTGGCGCCGCTGCAACGCGCCGTGCAGGTGTTTGGCTTCCATCTGGCCACGGTTGATTTGCGCCAAAGCTCGGACAAACACGAAGCCGTGCTGGCCGAGCTGCTGAGCGCGGCCCGCCTGCACGCCGACTACTCGTCACTCGACGAAATGAGCCGCCGCGACTTGCTGTTAGGTTTGCTGAACGACGCCCGCCCGCTGCGTGTGATTGGCGCGGTATACAGCGACCTGACCCAAAGCGAGCTGGCCATTTTTGAATGCGCCCGCGAGATGCTGACCCGCTACGGCCGCGAGGCGCTGCGCCACTGCATCATCAGCCACACCGAGTCGGTGAGCGACCTGCTGGAGCTGCTGTTGCTGCTGAAAGAATGCGGCTTGATGACGGGCACGCTGGACAACGGTGCCGTCAGCGCGTTGATCGTCGTGCCCTTGTTCGAGACCATTGGTGATCTGCGCCAGGCCGAGCCCATCATGCGCGAGTTTTACGCCCTGCCCGGCATCACTGCGCTGGTGCAAAAAAGCGGCGGCGAGCAAGACATCATGCTGGGCTACAGCGACAGCAACAAAGACGGCGGCTTTTTCACCAGCAACTGGGAGCTGTACCGCTCCGAGGTGGCGCTGGTAGGCTTGTTTGGGCCCCTGCGCACCGAGCACAACATCACCTTGCGCCTGTTTCATGGCCGGGGCGGCACCGTGGGCCGGGGCGGCGGCCCCAGCTATCAGGCTATCCTGGCACAGCCCCCAGGCACCGTGAACGGCCAGATCCGGCTCACCGAGCAAGGCGAGGTGATTGGCTCCAAATACGCCAACCCCGAAATCGGCCGCCGCAACCTTGAAACCCTGGTGGCCGCCACGCTGGAAGCCACGCTGCTTCACAGCCACCCCAGCGCCAGCAGCGGCGGCAAATCGGGCGCGCCCAAGGCGTTTTTGGACGCCGCCGCTCAAATCAGCGAGGCCAGTTTTGGCGCCTACCGCAAGCTGGTTTACGAGACGCCCGGCTTCACCGACTACTTTTTTGCCGCCACGCCGATACGCGAGATCGCCGAGCTCAACATCGGCTCGCGCCCGGCATCCCGAAAAGCCACCCGCGCGATTGAAGATTTGCGCGCCATCCCCTGGGGCTTCAGTTGGGGCCAGTGCCGCGTGGCGCTGCCGGGCTGGTGTGGTTTTGGCTCGGCGGTGCAGGCGTTTTTGGG
>JAYWDK010000434.1:0-3202 GCA_043779845.1 Betaproteobacteria bacterium
GCCGTGAACTGGCGCGAGGCGCGCTGGACCAGCGCCGCCCAATCCACCAGCGGCAGCCCGGCCGGCGCCAGCGAATTCAGGCTGGTCGCCGAGCTGGAGCGCTTTGACGTGGCCGCGCTGTTGGCGCGATTGCAACCCAACACCGGCTGGGGCGGCCAGCTGGCGCTGGGCGGCCATATCGACATCCGCAGCGCCGAAAAAATGGACGCTGACGTGGTGCTGGAGCGCGTGGGCGGCGACCTGACCCTGACCGACGACCTGGGCGCCACCCAGGCGCTGGGCGTCACCGACTTGCGGCTGGCGCTGAGCGCCCATGACGGCGTCTGGCAATTTGCCCAAGGCCTGGCCGGCCGCAGCCTGGGCGAGATGGCCGGCGCCCAGGTGCTGCGCACCACGGCCGACAAACACTGGCCGCCGGCCGACGCCACGCTGCAAGGCGTGATCGAGTCTCGCGTGGCCAACCTGGGCATCTGGGGCGCCTGGGTGCCGCCAGGCTGGCGCCTATCGGGCAACCTGCGCACCAGCGCCAGCTTTGCCGGCACGATGGGCGCGCCCGAGATCCGCGGCGAGATGGTGGGCAGCGGCCTGGGCGCGCGCAACCTGCTGCAAGGCCTGAGCTTTGCCGACGGTGACCTGGCGCTCACCTTGTCGGGCGACACCGCGCGCATCGAACGCTTTGTTTTCAAGGGCGGCGACGGCCAACTCAGCCTCACGGGTGGCGCCACGCTGGGCGCCGCGCCCAGCGCCAGCGTGCACCTCATCGCCACGCAATTCAGGCTGCTCGGCCGCATCGACCGCCGACTGGTGGCCAGCGGCAGTGCCGATTTACATCTGGATGCCCAGCACCTGCGCCTGGACGGCGGGTTCACCGTCGACGAAGGCCTGATCGACCTGAGCCGGGGCGACGCCCCCAGGCTGGACAGCGACGTGGTGGTGCACCGGGGTGGCCTGGCGGCATCCGGCGCTGGCGCCGGGCCAGGCGCCGGCACGGCAGCCACCATCGCCACAACCAAGGCCACAACCGGCGCCAGCGCTCAAGCGGCACCCAGCACGGCCAACCCCGTTGCGACAGCGACCGTGCCAGCAACGCCCGTGCCCGTGCCTTTGGCCACCCCTTTGCGCCAAGCCCAGGTGGCGTTGAAGTTCAAGCTCGGCGACAAGCTGAGGCTGCGCGGCAACGGCGTGGACACTGGCGTGCGCGGTGAGCTGCAACTCAGCACGCCCGAGGGCAAACTGGCGCTGCACGGCCAGGTGCGCACCGACGGCGGCACTTTTGCCGCTTACGGCCAGAAGCTGGAAATCAGCCGCGGCGAGCTCACTTTTACCGGCCCCGCCGACAACCCCAGGCTGGACATCCAGGCCATCCGGCCCAACCTGGACGTGCGGGTTGGCGTGGTGGTGGTGGGCACCGCGCTCAACCCGCGCATCCGCCTGTTCAGCGAGCCCGATCTGCCCGAGTACGACAAGCTGTCGTGGCTGGTGCTGGGCCGCAGCCCCGACGGCCTGGGCCGCACCGACACCGCGCTGCTGCAACGCGCTGCGTTTGCGCTGCTGGCGGGTGATGGCCAAAGCCCGAGCGACGCGCTGCTGGGCGCCATCGGTCTGACTGATTTTTCAGTGCGCCAAAGTGATGGCGACACCCGCGAAACCATCGTCAGCCTGGGCAAACAACTGTCGCGGCGCTGGTATCTGGGCTACGAGCGCAGCGTCAACGCCACCACCGGCACCTGGCAACTGATCTACCGCATCGCCCAGCGCTTTACGCTGCGCGCGCAGTCGGGCACTGAAAACGCGCTGGACGTGATCTGGTCATGGCGCTGGTAACGAGCATGCGAGAATTCAAGCCGCCCGCCGCCGTAGTTCAACGGATAGAACAAGCGCCTCCTAAGCGCTAGATACAGGTTCGATTCCTGTCGGAGGCACCAAGACAGGTTTTCAGGTTGCCGCATATTGAGTCAGGCCCCTAAGTAAATTAACCAGTTAGGGGCTTTTTTCATGGCCTTGCCGCGAAAGCCCCGGCCGGTGAAGTGCGCCACCATGTCCCGGGCAATGGCCTCAAGCCGGTCTTGGCGCGTGATGATGTGGTACTCGCGGCCGAACTCGCGCTCCAGCTTGCCCTCCTGCGCCTCGTCCAGCTCGGCCGCTTCCAGCAGCGCCTCCAGGTCGCGGTTCAGCTCCAAGTTGGTGAGCTGCACCTCGGGGATGCGGTTCTCGTAGTACAGCGGCACCGTGGCGCCGTCTTCGATTGAGCGGGCGAAGTCGTACACGTTCACATAGTCGCCGAACACCTCGCGCGTGCGCTCTTCCTCGCCCTTGATCAGCGGCGTGCCGGTGAAGCCGAGAAAGCCAGCGTTGGGCAGTGCGTTGCGCATGTTCAGCGCAAAGATGTCGTACTGGCTGCGGTGCGCCTCGTCGGTGATGACGATCACGTCTGAGCGGTTAGAGAGCATCGGGTAGGGCAGGCCGGGCGCGTTCCTGAACTTCTGGATCAGCGTGAAGATGACCCGTTCATTGCCGCGCAGCAGCTCTTTCAGGTGCTCACCGCTGGTGGCGCGCACGTCCTCGCGCGCGGCGGCGCCGGTCGCCTTGAAGGTCTTGCTGATCTGGTCGTCCAGTTCCTCACGGTCGGTCACGATCACGAAGGTGCAAAGCCCAGCACCCGGCGCAGTACCTTCTGCGTGAAGAACACCATCGACAGGCTCTTGCCTGAGCCCTGCGTGTGCCAGAACACGCCCAGGCGCTTTCTTGACGATGCACGCGCCAGGCGCTCGGCCTCGCGCAGTTCCACCAGCCGCGCGATCGACTTGTTCACACCCAGGAACTGATGGTTCTTGGCTGTCTTCTTGATCAGGCCGCCCCGGCCCTCCTCGAAGACGGTGAAGTTCTCGATGTAGTCGAGCAGCCGCGCCGGCTCCAGCAGGCCGCGCAGCGCGCGCTCCAGGCTCACCTTGCCGTTGATGGGCGAAAGTTCGTCCTCGTCGGCCACCCGCTTCCAGTCGAAGAAGTGCTCCCAGCCGCTGGTGAGCGTGCCCACCCGGGTGTGGGAGCCGTTGCTCAACAGGATGAAGGCATTGGGGTGGAAGAGCTGCGGCACGCTCTGGCCCCGGTAGTCGCGCAGGTTGTCGTCGAACGCGCTCTTCAATGGCACGGCTGGCTTTTTAAGCTCAATGAACACCAGCGGCAGGCCGTTGACAAAACCCAG
>JAYWDK010000435.1:0-3198 GCA_043779845.1 Betaproteobacteria bacterium
TGCAGTGCCGGCAAAGCTTGGGCAAAAACGCAGGGCAGTTGTACCGACGCCACCCGGGCGCCGCCGATCAACTGGCCGTGCAGCGCACGCGCCACCTCCCACGACGGGTTGATGGTGGCGCCCGCAAAGGGCTCAAAACCGGTGAGCCAAATCGTTTTGGTGGTCGGATTGGTGGTCGGATTGGTGGTCGTCTTCATGGCCGCCTTCATGGCGCCACCTCGCCCCAGCCGCCACCGCCAGGCGTCTCGATCACAAACACGTCGCCGGGCGCCATCTGTACCTCGGCGATGTAGCCCAGCGGCTCGATGTGGCCGTCAGCACGCTGCACGCTGTTGACGCCGGGCGCGCCGGCTTGGCCGCCATTGCTGCCAAACGCGCCATGTGAGCGGCCATTGCTCAGGATGGCAGCTAGCATGGGTTGCAAAAAGCGAACTCGCCGCACGCCGCCGTCACCGCCGTGCCAGCGCCCGGCGCCGCCCGAGCCGCGCCGGATCGCGTAGCTGTCGAGACGCACCGGGAATCGCGTCTCCAGTACCTCGGGGTCGGTCAAACGCGAGTTGGTCATGTGGGTCTGAACCACGCTGGTGCCAGCAAAACCACCCACCACCTGGCCAGACGAATCGGTGAGCGCGCCCGCGCCCGAGCCGCCCGACATCGTCTCGTAATACTGGTGGGTGTTGTCGCCAAAGGTGAAGTTGTTCATCGTGCACTGGCCCGCCGCCATCACGCCCAGCGCGCCGTACAGCGCGTTGGTGACGCAAGACGAGGTTTCAACGTTGCCGGCCACCACCGCCGCCGGTGAGCGCGGGTTCAAAAAACAGCCCTCGGGCACGATCACGCGCAGCGGTTTCAGGCAGCCGGCGTTGAGCGGGATGTCGTCATCCACCAGCGTGCGGAACACGTACAACACGGCGGCCATGGTGACTGACTTGGGGGCGTTGAAGTTGTCGGGCAACTGGGCGCTGGTACCGGTGAAATCGATCACCGCGCAGCGCCGGGCGGCGTCCACCGTGAGCTTGACTTTGATCTGCGCACCGTTGTCCATCGGCAGGGTAAATTCACTGTTGGCGCCTAGCGCGGCGCCCAGCGCGGTGATCACCCGGCGCACCGATTCTTCGGCGTTGTCCTGCACGTGGCCCATGTAGGCCACCACGGTGCCCAGGCCCCAGTGCGCCACCATGGCTTGCAGCTCTTGCACGCCTTTTTCATTGGCGGCCACCTGGGCGCGCAGGTCGGCAATCGTCTGGTCGGGGTTGCGCGCGGGCCAGGGGCCGCTGCCCAGCAATTGGCGCAGCTCGGCTTCTTGCATCACGCCAGCGCGCACCAGCAACAGGTTGTCGATCAGCACGCCTTCTTCGGTGATCGACTTGGAAAACGGTGGCACCGAGCCTGGCGTGATGCCGCCGATGTCAGCGTGGTGGCCGCGGCTGGCCACGTAGAAATTGGGGTGCGCGGGTGCGGCCCCAGCGTCAGTGGCTTCCAGGTACACCGGCGTGACGACGGTGACGTCGGGCAAGTGCGTGCCACCGTGGTAGGGGTCATTCAGCACGTAGACGTCGCCCGGCAACATGGCCGGGTTGCGGTGGATCACCGTCTTGATCGATTCGCTCATCGAGCCCAGGTGCACGGGCATGTGTGGCGCGTTGGCGATCAGCTCACCCTGGGCGTTGAACAGCGCGCAACTGAAATCGAGACGCTCTTTGATGTTGACCGAGTGCGCGGTGTTTTGCAGGCGCTGGCCCATTTGCTCGGCGATGTTCATGAAGAGGTTGTTGAACACCTCCAGCATCACCGGGTCGGCCAAAGTGCCCACAGCAAACGCTGTTTGCAGCGGCCGCACACGGCGCAAGGTGAGTGCGCCGTCGGGCTCACGCACTGCTTGCCAGCCGGGTTCGAGCACCGTGGTGGCATTGCGCTCGGTGATCACGGCGGGGCCGTCGACCCGTGCGCTGGCTGGCAGGCTGTCTCGCTGCACCAACAACGCCTCTCGCCAAACATCGCCGCCGTCGTCTGCGGCGCAAAACATGCGCACGTTGGCGGGGTCGGCGGGCAGCCCCACCGGTTTGGTTTCGCCTTGGGCAAAGCCCGCGATGTCGCCGCCGGCCGGCACCGCTGGTGACACCGACACCGTCTCCGACGCCCCAACCGCCTCAACGCTGACTGCCTCGATCACCAGCGCGCGCCCGGGCATGCCGAACGAAAAGCGCTGGCGGTACGCCGCCTCAAAGGTTTCGCGCATGGCCTCGGCTGTGCCAAGCGCCACGGGCAGCGCGGTGTCGGTGCCCCGGTAGCGCAGCAGCAACTTGCCAACTTGTGAAATGCGCGACAACTCCACACCTTGCGCGGCCACCTCGGCCACGGCCGCAGCCATCAACTCGGCCAGCCGCCCAGTGGCCACCACCAGCCCGGCGGCGCCCAGCGGCAGCTCGATCGACGCCTCGCGCATCGCCGTCTGGTCGGCCAGGCCCATACCAAAAGCCGACAGCACGCCCGCCAGCGGGTGGATCAGCACGGTTTTGATGCCCAGCGCGTCGGCCACCGCGCAAGCGTGCTGGCCGCCCGCGCCGCCAAAACATTGCAGCGTGTAGGCGGTGACGTCGTAGCCGCGCGCCACCGAGATTTTTTTGATCGCGTTGGCCATGCTGGCCACGGCGATTTGCAGCGCGCCAGCGGCCACCATTTCGGGCGTGGTGGGCCGGCCAGTGGCCTGTTGCAGCTGGGCCGCAAGTTCGGTGAACTTGAGTTGCACCACCACGCCGTCCAGCAGTTGATCGGCGCCCGGCCCAAACACCGCCGGAAAGTGCGCCGGCTGGATGCGGCCCAGCATCAGGTTGGCGTCGGTCACCGTCAGCGGGCCGCCGCGCCGGTAACTGGCCGGGCCGGGGTTGGCGCCGGCAGACTCGGGGCCCACTCGCAAGCGCGCGCCGTCAAAACGAACAATCGACCCGCCGCCCGCGGCCACGGTGTGGATGCTCATCATCGGCGCGCGGATGCGCACACCGGCCACCTGGGTGTCGAAGGCGCGCTCAAAGTCGGGCGCTACGCCGGCCAAGGTGGAGCCAGTGAAATGCGACACGTCAGTGGACGTGCCGCCCATGTCAAAGCCAATCAGCTGGCCATGGCCCGCCGCCAGGCCCGTGCGCACCATGCCCACGATGCCGCCCGCCGGGCCGCTGAGGATGGCATCCTTGCCCTGGA
>JAYWDK010000436.1:0-9125 GCA_043779845.1 Betaproteobacteria bacterium
AACGTTTGAGGTAACCGGCGCTGCGCGGCTTCACCGCCCAGCGTCCGTGTTGACCGATGGGTTGGGCATATGGAGCATGGCTACTGACACCAATTGTCCTTTTGCGCTGGATCAACTGCGTCGCAATAGAGGAAGATTTCGTTCAAGAAGAAAGCCCTCTTGGACGGAAGCCTCTTCCAAGAAACCTCTGCTTTGAAGTCCCTAAAATCATTCAGTCCTGTCGTTATCTTCTTCTTGCCCGTCAGATAATTGGTGCTGTACTCGGATCTTTCGCCAGTGCTACGGGAGGACTCAGAGCGGTCATAACCAATAAGTTGAAACCGAGTGCCCTGAGTGCGGAAAGTGAACTTTTCGTTCACTACGCCATAGCTACCGCAGCTTCGTCTATCTTGCAATTCGATGACGACATTGCCTCTCGCAATCGATACACCACCATTCGCTAGTGGATCGTCCAAACAACCCCAGTCTTCAGCATTCTCGCTAGGGAGCAGATCATCCCTGCGTAGAACTTCTTTGAGCCCACTGGATGACCGCAGGAGAATGATGAGACGGCGTGGATTCAAATTTAGAATGTTCGGTCCAGGAGACTCCTCCGGCTTCTTCTTGAAATTGGCAGGATTGGTTCCTTCAGTGACAAGCACCACGTCGTCAATTCCGTCGCGGTTCAGGTCTCCTACGTTATTCGCGATGACCTTCCAACCATTTGGTACCCATTGGGCAAGGGCGTCAGAGGGCGCTGCGAAAGACGGTGCTGCCAGGAAGGCCAGTAGCAGAAGATACTGGGATCTCAACATTAGATTACCTCTATTAAGTCTACGGCAGGTTATTCCAGATGCCTAACGTGTTATCGGACTAAACCCAACTGTCCACCAGTAGACAAAACGTTCCACCGGTAGACATTTGTGTCCATTTTCGCTGTCCATATTTGGACTGATTTCAGGCTCATGGGCGCGCCGGCTGGGTCGACCTGCAAGAGTGTCTTTTGGATGGCCCGCTGACAATCGAATGCCGAGCGCCGCCGCCATGTCGTGCAGGCTCACGCCCAACCAGATTCGGTCGTGCTGCTGACTGGGTGTGGATTGGTCGCACAGGCCCTCCCTGTTGTGATGCGCCCCTCAAACAGTGCTTGAGGGGGCTATTTGGGCAGACCTTGTGTTGCGTCATTTGCCCGGTGCGCTCAGCTTTGTGCGCCGCTTGAGCATACGTGCTGAGGGGGCTGGGCAGGCCGTGACGGTGGCTGGGGTTTTTCCGCCTGTCCCCGGGGCTCTGCGGTGGTCTAACTGTCGCCGTAGCCGTAGCCGTAGCCGTAGCCGTAGCCGTGACCGTGGCTAAAGCCACGCGAGCATCGGGGCGCCGCCCACGTGACTTTGCGACAAACCCACCCCGGCGCGATCAAGCGAGCGGGGGAAGGGGGCCCTAAATCGCTCAGCCCCCACCCCGTCTGAGTTGCGCCTCCAACTCGGCAATCAAGGCCCGCGCCTCGTCGCCTTCGGGGATGGGGCGGCCGCTGTCGCGCCAATTCACGGCAGATTTGAAGCCATGCACCTGGGCCTGGCGGCGGAACCACAGGCCCTCGGGGTTGTGCCGCGTGACGCCGTCAAACAGCGTGGCAAACATTTGGGTTTGCTCCAGGCCCATCGTCAGCATGGCCTGGTTGACCACCATCTTGTGCATGGCCAGGTGGGCGCTGGGCACGCCGGCAATACGCAACGCCAGCTTCAGCGTGGCGGCCTCCAGCTCGCCCTCGGGCACGGCGATGTTGGCCAGACCCCAGGCGGCGGCGGTGAGGCCGTCGAGCGTGTCGCCGGTGAACATCAGCTGTTTGGCGCGGGCGGGACCCACCCGGTAAGTCCACATCGCCGTGGTGGGGCAGCCCCACACGCGGGTGGGCATGTAGCCAATGCGTGCGTCGTCGGCCATCACCAGCAGATCACAGCACAAGGCGATGTCGCTGCCGCCCGCCACGGCGTGGCCGTGTACCTTGGCGATGGTGGGCTTGCGGCAGCGCCACAAGCTCATGAAGTCTTCTGTGTAGCCCTTCATGGCGCCGTAGTCGGCCATGGCGTCATACGGGTAGGCCTCTTGCTGGCAGGGGTGCGCGGTGGTGCCTGACCCAAAATCCACCAAATCGTAGCCGGCACAAAACGAGCGCCCGGCGCCGTCGAGCACGATCACGTGCACCTCGTCGTCGGCCTCGGCCCAGCGCACCGCCTCGCGTATTTCGCGCGGCATGTCTTCGGCAATGGCGTTCACGCGTTCGGGGCGATTCAGGGTGATGCGGGCGATGCGTGGATGGGCGGCATCTTTGCGGGCCAGCAGCGTGCGGTATTCAGGCATGTTGGTTTGCCGGGCTAAATAGTCACGCCGCCGTCGATCACCAAGCATTGCCCGGTCATGAACCGGCTGGCGGGGGCGGCCAGGTAGACGGCGGCGCCGGCGATTTCGTCGGGCTCGCCAATGCGGCGCAGCGGGGTTTGTGCGTTGCGCTCGGCCACGGCGGCGGCGTCGTCCCACAAGGCTTTGGCAAAGTCGGTTTTGATCAGGCCGGGCGCGATGCAGTTGACGCGCACGTTGTGTGGGCCCAGCTCCACGGCCAGGTTGCGCGCCAGTTGCATGTCGGCGGCCTTGCTGATGCAGTAAGCGCCAATGATGTTGGAGCCACGCAGGCCGCCGATGGACGAGACGATGACAATGGAGCCCGAGCGCCGCGCCACCATGTGCGGCGTCACCATGGTCACCAGCCAGTTGTTGGCGATGATGTTGTTGTCGAGGATTTTGCGAAATTGATCGTCGCTGATGCCGGCCATCGGGCCGTAATACGGGTTGCTGGCGGCGTTGCAAATGAGGGTGTCGATGCGGCCAAACTCGGCCAGCGTGCGGTCAACCAGGGCTTGCAGCGCCTCTTTGCTGGACAAGTTGGCGGCCATGGCCAGGGCGGTGCCGGCGCCGTGCCGTTGGTTGATGGCGGCGGCCACCTCCTGGCAGGCGTCCAGCTTGCGCGACGACACCACCACACGCGCGCCGTGCTCGGCCAGCCGCTCTACCGTGGCGCGCCCAATGCCGCGTGACGAGCCCGTTACCACCACCACCTGGCCGGTGAGATCAAACAAGTTCATGTTGTGTCCTTGAAGTTGAGGAATGCAGTCGCTGTGCATGCGCATCTTTCCAAGCCGGCGCCAATCAAGCCATTGGTACTTACGGTATAACCGGCGGGCTCGCCATACCGAAACCACCAAATTTTGAAAACCACATGAAAATCGACTTCACCGATCGGGTTGCCATCGTCACTGGCGCGGGTGGTGGTTTGGGCCGTGCCCATGCGCTGGCTTTGGCCGCGCGCGGTGCGCGGGTATTGGTCAATGACCTGGGCGCCGGGGCGGCACAAGCGGTGGTGGATGAGATCGTGGCGGCCGGTGGCGAGGCCATCGCCAATACCGCGTCAGTCACCGACGCCGAGGCGGTATTGGCCATGGTGGCCCGAGCCGTGGCCGCCTGGGGCCGGGTGGATATTTTGGTCAACAACGCCGGTATCTTGCGCGACAAGAGCTTTGCCAAGATGAGCGCCGACGACTTCAAGGCGGTGATCGACGTGCACCTGATGGGCGCTTTCCACTGCACGCAGGCTGTGTGGCCGCTGATGGTGGCCCAAAAATACGGGCGCATCGTGATGACCACCTCGTCGTCGGGCCTGTACGGCAACTTTGGTCAGGCCAATTACGGCGCGGCCAAGATGGCGCTGGTGGGCTTGATGCAAACCTTGTCGCTCGAAGGCGCCAAGCACGGCATCCATGTCAACTGCCTGGCGCCCACGGCCGCCACCCGAATGACTGAAGGCCTTCTGCCGCCTGCGGTGCTGGCCGTGCTAAAGCCCGAGGCAGTGACACCAGCGCTGCTGTGGTTGGTGTCGGCCGAGGCGCCCACCCGCGCCATTGCCTGCGCGGGCGCCGGCACGTTTGAGGCCGCGCACATCACGCTCACCCAGGGCCTGCACCTGGGCTTGGATGCCGACACGCCTGAACAGGTGGCCGCCGCCTGGGGCCAGATCAGCGAGCGCACTGGCGAGCAGGTGCCCGCCAGTGGCGCGGCGCAGGGCAGCAACGAGGTGGGCCAGGCGCTGGCCGCCAAGCCTTGAGCGCGGGGTGTTGGCCCATGCTTGCTAACTTTTGAAAGACGCGTCCATGCCGTCACCCGTGCCATCACCCGTGCTGCCGCCAGTCGCCGCGCCAGTCGCACCGCAAGACGCGCCTGAATTTGCCCCGCCGCTGGCCGCTTTGAACGGCGCCGTGCCCGCCGCGCCCGCCTGGTTTGAGCAGGCTTTGACCCACGCGCCTGAGCGCGCGCACGTCAACGTTGATGGTGCGCAGATCGAAACCCTGGCCTGGGGCCGGCGCGGTGACCCCGGCTTGCTGCTATTGCATGGCAATGGCGCCCACGCCGACTGGTACAGCTTTATCGCGCCTTTGCTGGTGGGGGGTCAAAACGGGGTGCAGGCGCCGGGCCAGCCTGGCAGCGGGGCCGGGCGCCGCGTGGTGGCCATGAGCTTTTCAGGCATGGGCCGCTCCGACTGGCGGGCCCAGTATTCGGTGGCGCAGTGGGCTGAAGAAGCGCTGGCCGCTGCCGAGGTCACGGGCCTGTTTGACGCGGCCACCCCGCCCGTGGTGGCCGCGCATTCGTTTGGTGGGTTCCCTTTGATGACGCTGGCCGCGCGCCACGGCCAGCGATTGCGTCGCGCCATCATCATGGACACGCCCTTGCGTGCGCCCGAGGAGCTGAAGGCGCGTGAAGCCAAGCGCCAAGCACGTGCTGGCGCCGCCGATTTCGTGGCCAAGGTGCACGCCACCGAAGCGTTGGCCCTGGCGCGGTTCCGGTTCTTGCCGCCACAGGGTTGCGAGCATGTATTCATCGCCGATCACATCGCCCGCCACGGGCTCACACCCGTGGTGGATGGCGCTGGCCAACCGGGCTTCAGCTGGCGCTTCGATCCCACGCTGTTTCAGCGCTTTGCGTTCGGCAAACCGCAGCTGGATCTGGGCCAGGCCAAATGCCCGGTGATGCTGGTGCGGGGTGGGCGGTCGCGCTTGATCCCGCCCGAGCTGCTGGCCCTGGCCGTGTCACTGGCGCCCGCTGGCACACCCACTTGCGAGCTGCCCGATGCCGACCACCACTTGATGGTGGACCAGCCCTTGGCGTTTGCCGCGATGCTGGCGCGCTTGGCGGATGAAGACGGCATGGCCGCCTGACCCCAGCCCTGACCCTGCCAGAACCCGCACGCATGACCGCCGCCACCCTGCGCTTTGCCGAAAAACGCGAAACCATCCTGGATGGCGCAGCGCGTTTGTTCAACCGGCGCGGCATCAAGGCCGGCACGCTGGCCGAGGTGGCCGCCAGCGTGGGCCTGGCCACCAACAGCCTGACCTACTACTACCGCAAAAAAGAAGATCTGGTCTGCGCCTGCCTGCAACGCAGTCTGGCGGCCCTCAACGGCGTGGTGGCCGACGCCTCAACGGCGCCTGATCTGGCGGGCAGGGTGCAATCGCTCGTGCTGGGTTTTTTGGGCGTGCTGGCTGATTTGGCCGAACAGCGCCGGCCCGAACTGATCTTTTTTGGCGACATGCGCGCGCTGCCCCAGCCCCAGGCCGAGCCGGTGTTTGCGGCTTACGTGGAGATGTACCGGGGCTTGCGCCGGCTGCTGCGCGATGGCCCCAGCCAAGCCTCAACCGCGCAGCGCCGCGCGCTCAACGCCCGCACGCATCTGGTGTTAGGCCAGCTGCTGTGGGCCCGCGCCTGGCTGAGCCGTTTTGAGCCAACTGATTACCCGCGAGTGGCCAACGCCATGGTCGACATCCTGCTGCATGGCTTGGCCGCACCTGGCCAGGCCTGGCCCACCGACGGCCCGCCAGCGCCGGTGTTGCCCAGCCAAAGCGAGGCCACCAACGTGGACGAGCTGAGCGACGCCTACCTGCGCACGGCCACCCGCTTGATCAATGACCAGGGCGTGGGTGGCGCCTCGGTAGAGCGCATTGCCGCCACGCTGGCGCTGACCAAAGGCTCGTTTTATCACCACCACGACACCAAGCACGCGCTGGTGGATGCCTGCTTCGAGCGCAGCTTTTCGCTGATCCGCAGTGTGCAGTTGGCCGCGCTGGCCCAAGCAGGTAGCGGCTGGGCGCACCTGTTGCTGGCCACGCTGCCCTTGGTGGCGCTGCACGACCCGGCCCTGGCCACCAGCGCCGACAAAGCGCCCGACAAGAGCGCCGGCCCCTTGCTGCGCCTGACTGCCTGGACCGAGCTGCCGGGCGCCCTGCGCTGGCAAAAATTCAGCACCATGAACCGGCTTGGTGAGCGCTATGCCGGCATCATCACCAGCGGTTTGTTGGATGGCTCGATCCGGGTGCTGGACACGGCGGTGGCCGCGCAGATGATCAGTGGTTTGATCAACTCGCTGGCTGAAATTGACCACTGGGTGGCCAGCGAACCCACCGCGCCCGGGGCCGAACCCTTGGCCGACATTTTTGCCAAGCCCTTGCTGACGGGCCTGCTGGCGGCTTGAGCCGGCACGAACATACGCCCAGATCCCCTGCCTGAAACAACCCATCGCCTCATCCTGGAGACAAAACCATGACTGACCCCGTCAACCAAAATGCCGACAACGCAGCCGACAACGCCGCCGACAAGGCCGCCGACAAGGCCGACGCCAAAACCGACGCCAAAACCGACGACAAGTACGCCGCGTTCTCCGGCACCCGCCCGGTGTCGGCGCAGCATGCGTTTGACGAGTCCAAGCTGGCCGCATACCTGCACGCCCACATGGCGGGGCTGGCGCCCGGGCCCTTGCTGGTTGAGCAGTTCAAGGGCGGGCAGTCCAACCCCACGTTCAGGCTCACGGCCGCTGACGGTGCGCGTTATGTTCTGCGCCGCAAGCCGCCGGGCGTATTGCTGCCTTCGGCCCACGCGGTGGACCGTGAATTTCGGGTGATCAGTGCATTGGCGGGCAGCGAGGTGCCGGTGGCCCGTGCGCACCTGCTGTGTGAAGACCCCAGCGTCATCGGCACGGCGTTTTACGTGATGGACTGCGTCGAGGGCCGGGTGCTGTGGGACCCCACCTTGCCGGGCATGACGCCCACCGAGCGCGCCGCCATTTACGACGAGCTCAACCGCGTGATGGCCGCGCTGCACCGGGTGGACCCGATGGCGGTGGGCCTGGTTGGTTTTGGCAAGGTGGGCGGTTATGTTGAGCGCCAGGTCAAGCGCTGGACCCAGCAATACCGCGCCGCCGAAACCGAGACCATCCCCGCCGCCGACGCGCTGATCGACTGGCTGCCTTTGCATTTGCCCGCCGACGGCGAAACCCGCATCGTGCATGGTGATTACCGGCTCGACAACGTGATGTTCCACCCCACCGAGCCGCGCATCCTGGCCGTGCTGGATTGGGAGCTTTGCACCCTGGGTGACCCGCTGGTGGACTTTGCCTACCACTGCATGACCTGGCACATGGCAAACGGCGCTACCACGCGCGGCCTGGGCGGCGAGGATCTGGCGGCGCTGGGCATCCCCGACGAGGCCGCTTACTTGCAACGTTATCTTGAGCGCACGGGCCACGCCGGGCGCCAGATCAGCGCCGACGAGTGGGGCTACTACCTGGTGTTCAACATGTTCAGGTTGGTGGGCATCCTGCAGGGCATCATGGGCCGCGCGCTGCAAGGCAACGCGTCCAGCCCGCAGGCGCTGGAGGCGGGCCGCCGCGCCCGGCCGCTGGCCGAGCAAGCCTGGGCCTTGGCGCAAACCCTGTACCGGGGCTGAGGTCTTTTTGCCGGCGCCAAAATCCGGCATCCTTCAGGAGTCGCCATGCGCAACACGCTCACCGTCTACAGCCCCGAACAGGTTGAAGCCAAGCTCAAAACTGAGTTGCCCGAGTGGTGGCTGGAGGGCGGCTGGATCCGCCGCAAGATCAAAACCAGCGGCTGGAAAAGCACGCTGATGGTGGTCAATACCGTGGGCCACCTGGCCGAGGCCGCCTGGCACCACCCCGATCTGGCGGTGTCGTATGCGTTCGTCGTCATCAAGCTGATGAGCCACGACGCCAAAGGCATCACCGACCGTGACTTTGCACTCGCCGCAAAGATTGAGTCGGTGCTGATGTGGCGCCCGGGCGCCGAGCCCGGCGCGGTGCTGGAAGGCACGCCCGACGAGCCGCGCTTCAAGTACATCAAATACGACGCCAACGACGCTGACAAGGCGTAGACGCCCGACGCCGGCCGCGCTCACGCTTGAACTCAATTGGGGCTGAAACCCGGCCAATGCCGGGGGCTTCAGCCGGGCGTAAAAACCTCAGCGGTTGCCGCGGCGTCCGCCAGGTCCACCCGCTGGGCGGCGGCCGGGTTGAGCCTCACGCTGGTCTTGTCGCGGCGCCGGCTGGCCATCGCGGCGATTGTCATTGCGGTTGTCGTTGCGCGGCGCATTGTGGTTGTCGCCGCGGCCGTCATGGTGGGGCGCCGGTGCGCCTTCACGACGCGGGCCAGGCGCGCCGTCTCGGCGTGCGCCGGCTGGGCCGCGCCGGTCATCGGCGGGCCGGGGCGGGGGTGCCTCTGCAGCCTCCTGGCGGGCTTGGGCCAGCGTGGCTTCCAGGGCGTCGGGCGCCACGCCCTTCAGCGCGCAAAAATTGGCGGGGGTCAGGGTGGTGCGCTCAAAGTCACGCAGCAGCGCCAAACGGGCTTGGCGCGCCTGCATCACCTCGGCGTGTTGGGCCTGCTGGGCTTGCTCTAGGGCGCGGGCTTGGGCGTTGGCTTGGGCGTGGGCTTGCTGCTCACGCTCACGGGTGACCTGGCGGCGGCGGGTGAGCTCGTCGCGGGCCAACTGGCGGTGTTCTTCGCTCAGCTCGCCGGCCGGGTTGCCGTCCAGATCAAAGCGCTGCGTAGATTTGCCCAGCGCCATCAGGTAGCCCGTGCTGCCCGTGTGGCGGCGGAAAAACGCCGACAACGCGCCCTTGGTGAACACGCCTGGCGCACGCTCCTGAATGTCGATCTGGATGCGCAGCTTCAGCGGTTTGGCGGGGCCACCAAACAGCGCCGGGAAATGCTGCTTGAGCAGCTCGGCGCAGGCGGCGGGGCTCATCTCGTTGGCCTTGC
>JAYWDK010000437.1:0-3190 GCA_043779845.1 Betaproteobacteria bacterium
CTGGCGGTGCGTGTGGCCCAGCCACACAACGAGTCGGCAACGACGCCTGATGCCGGAAATCTCCCCGGCGCGGGCCCGACCCCAAGCCCGACAGGCTCCTAGGGCTGTTGCTGCCTGCATTGAAGCCTCCGGCTTGACACTTATACACACAATGTACAGTGTGCCGTCCTTCAGATTGTTTAGCAACCCAGCGTATAGCGCGGGCATACGGAGCACGGCATGGCACGCATTCCCGAGACTGGCCTTCAGGCCCGACGCCCGGTACGCCGCCACCGGCTCCAAACACCTCTCCAGTCGATCTCGATCCATTGCCACTTCCTCTGACTCGCCGTTGCAATAAATGCAAGGTTCTCAGCTTCGGGATCGGTCGGATAGATGGGTTGACGGAACGCTTACGGAAGATCTGCCGTGAGTGGCTGAGCACCATCACGAAGGCTGAGCCCGGACTCAAACCGCCCTGAGGGCGGTTTGTGCCTGGCGAAAGGTTGGCCCTCCGGGCCAACGCGGCCTGCAAGGCATCAGCGGGCGCCGGGCGCGACCGATCTGAAGGTGGCCGAGGTGAGCCCAGTCCGCTTGCGCCTGCTCGCCGGGAAGCATGCGCAGGCGCAGGTAGGCCTCGGCCGGCGGGCGCGGGCGCAGCCCGGCCACCAGGGCCCGGAAGTGCGAGGTGCTGCCCACGAAGCCACGCTCGGTGACCATGGCGTGCAGGCGTGCTGTGGTGAGGGGCCGGGGGTCAGGTCTTGTATTTCCCCTGCCAACCCGCTTCCGCTAGGCCATGTGGCCCAGGCCGTGCATGCCAGCTCTCTGATTGCGACGGTCGAGGTTGATGCGAGTGCGGGGTAGGGGAAATAGGAGACCTGACCCTGGGCCGCTGGGCCGTCTGGGCCCGCCAACCAGGCGCTGGCATCCACCGTGGTGCTGGTTGTTGCGGCGGCTTGGCGGCTGGGCATGGCTGAAATATTGCCAGAAATTAAATTGTATGCAATGTAATTGGTCAAGACCGCACATGAAGGCGGGGCAAAACTAGGGCGCGCCGCGCTGATCGGCGATTCACTGCGTGCAAGGGCCTGGCGGGTGGATTGGCTTCGGCGCGGCCTGAGCCGCCGTTGTTTTGGCTCTGTCCGGGATGGTGGTCACGGTCAGGGCAGGGGCCGCAGATGCGGGTGCTGCGTCGCGCGCAACGCGCCAAGCACCGTCGGCACAATGCCTGGCGCGGCTGCCGAACATTGGCTTGCCCTCGCGTGTCCGTCCCTTTGCCGCTTCACCCCGCGCTTTTTCCATCTCACTTGAATGACTGAATCCGACCTTCGCGCCGTGCTTTTGATGCGGGTCTTTGAGCAGCAACCCGCCGCTGGTGGGCTGGCTGACGACACCGCCTGGGCCGGTCAGGAAGCGCGACGTCGCCTGGGCGAACACGCCGCGCCCGAGGCTTGGCTTGCCCTGCGCGCGCGCTTGGGCCTGGGTCGCTTGGCGGAACGCGAGCCGGCGCTGCGGCCCTGGTTGACCCGTGCTGGCGGGCCGGGCCTGCTCGGTGGTGCGGGTGGTGCGGGTGGTGCGGGTGGCGGGGGCGTTGGCGGCGGCCCGTGGCGCGTCACTTGGCTGCTGCTGCCTCTGGCCGCCATGCTGGGCCTGCTGGGCGACGCGCTGGGCTCGACGCGGGCAATCAATTTGCTGGCGCCGCCGCTGCTGGCCTTGTTGGCCTGGAATTTTGCGGTGTATGCGTTGATGCTCGGGGCAGCGTTGCGCCGCATCGGCAGCCTTGGGCGCCAGGGGTCGCATGGCACGGTGGGCAACGAACCGGTAGGCCTGTTGCGGCGGCGCTTGCTGTTTTGGGCCAACCTGGCGCAGGCCAAGGGCCAGGCCCGCATGACGCGCCTGCTGGCCGGGGCGGCGGGCGGCGCCGCACCCAGCGCGGCTGCGTTGTCAGCCCTGGCGCGCTTTGGCGCCGATTGGCAGCGTGCCAGCCAGCCTTTGCAAGTTGCCCGCCTGGCGGCCCTGCTGCACGCTGCGGCGGCCTGCCTGGCGCTGGGCACGGTGGGCTCGCTGTACGCGCGTGGGCTGGTGTTTGATTACCGCGCTGGCTGGGACAGCACGTTCTTGCACGCCTCGGCCGTGCACCATCTGCTGGGCTGGGTGCTGGGCCCGGCCGCCGCGCTCAGTGGCCAGGTTTTGCCCAGCGCCCAGGCGCTTGCCGGCCTGCGCCTGGCCACCGGTGGCAGCGAAAGCGCAGCGCCCTGGATTCACCTCTGGGCGCTGACTTTGGTTTTGGCCGTTGTCTTGCCGCGCCTGGCCTTGGCGGCGTGGGCTGCCTGGCAAGCGCGCCGCCGCGCCACCCATTTGGCTCTGCCCACCGACGCTGCCGGCACCACGAGCCACGACGACGCCAACGCCACAAACCCATCAAGCCCCGGCGACTTGCAGCGTTTGATGCGGGGCGCCACCGGCCAGCCTTTGCCCGTGCTGGTGCTGCCGTACAGCTACGCGTTGGACGCCGGGCGCCAGGCCGCGCTGGCGCGGGTGCTGGAGGCTAATTTGGGCCCCGGCGTGCTGATGCAGTTGTTGGCCAGCCTGCCGATGGGCGCCGAAGACGATTTGCCGCGCTGGCTGCCCACGCCGGCCACGCTGGCGTCCAGCCCGAAGCGCCGCCCGTCATCCAGCCCGACCTCCAGCCCAGCCGCCACCACCGTGGTGGCGCTGTTTGCCCTCACGGCCACCCCGGAGCGTGAAACCCACGGCGCGTTTGTGCGTGCCTTGGCCGCTCACTTCAGGGGTCAGGCCGTGCTGCGAGTGATGGTGGATACGGCCGGATTTCGGGCGCGTTTTGTGGGTGGCGACGGCGCGCTTAGGCTGGCCCAGCGCCAAGCTGCCTGGCAAAGCTTGATGCAGGAACTGGGCGTGCTGCTCTTGTTCATCGACCTGGGCACGCCTTTGCCGGGTGCACAAGCCGCTGCAATGGATTGATGGATTCGTGATGCCAAACAAGTTTGCCGGGGGCTGGTTGATGGGAGTTGTTCAATGAATGGCGCTTCAAGCCCGGGCGCACCGCGCACTGTCTCGCTCAGCCTGGTGTCGCACACCAACGTGGGCAAAACATCGCTGGCCCGCACGCTGCTGGGCCGCGACATTGGCGAGGTGCGCGACGAGGCCCATGTCACCCTGGCGGCCGAGCCGCACCTGATGGCCGAAACAC
>JAYWDK010000438.1:0-3187 GCA_043779845.1 Betaproteobacteria bacterium
GCTGTGCTGCGCCTGGGCCAGCAATCCCAATCCTTGACGTCGCAGGATGTGCAAGCCACCCACGCCACGCTGGCCGCGCGCGCGGGGCTGGAGTGGGCGCTCTACCAAACCTTCAAGGGCAGTTGGGCCGCCTGTAGTGGCTTGAGCACCACACAAGACGCGGGCAACGGCATCCGGGTGACGCTGAGCTGCGACTCCAAGCTGTTCCATGAGGGTGAGACCGATGTTGGCGTGCCGCACGCGGTGCGCGTGTACACGCTGGACGCCATCGCGTGCAGCAGCGGCAGCGCCACCACCGCGTGCCCCGACGCCACGGCCGCCACTGCGTCAAGCTATGTTGAACGGCGCAGCCAGGTGCAGGCCGTCGATTGACGGATGGGACCCACGCCCAACAGCACCCGCCTTGAAACCTCACGCCCCTACACGTTTTGACCTGCGCCTTACTTTGTAAATCATCACTCTACTTATGTTCAATTTCGATAGGGGTTGTCTGACGGCGCAGTCCATGCCACGGCCTTGGCCTGACGCGGAAACTTGCGCCGTTACTGAGCTTTCCAGCGGACGGCACCTGCGCCAAAGCGCGATGCCACGCCAGGTTCAGCCCGCCAAAACGCGCAGACAGCTGTTGCCAAAATACCCTGTGCTAACGCGGATACTGGTTTGTCTGCTGCTGATGTTTTTACTAGCGCCGCAGGCCGTCCGGGCGCAAACCTACACCAGTGCGTCCACCACCTACAGCCTGATCGATTCCAGCAGCCACAGCAAGGTGGGCTACAACACCACGCCTTACAAGTTCAACGCGGCCCCGGGT
Organism: Betaproteobacteria bacterium; assembly: GCA_043779845.1. GTDB lineage: Bacteria > Pseudomonadota > Gammaproteobacteria > Burkholderiales > Burkholderiaceae_C > Pseudaquabacterium. The sequence goes on from JAYWDK010000438.1 coordinate 812, forward strand.
TGCGGCACCGCCCCGCCTGTGCTCGATGACACGCTGAGCGACCCCATCCCGATCGGCTTCAGCTTTGTGTTTGGCGGCGTGGCCTACAGCACGGCTCAAATCATGAGCAACGGCCGGCTGCAATTGGGCAATACCACCTGCGGCTCAGGCACCAACGCCATTGGCCCGCCGCAAACCTACCCTTACGGTTTGCCCGACGCCAACATGTCGGGTGTGATGAAGATCTTTGGCGTTGACCTGGACCCCACCAACCTGGTGGACCAACCCAATTACCCCGATGCCACCAACATGACGCCCTGCCAGAACAGCAGCAGTTGTTATGTCAGCGTGGCCACCTTGGCCACCTTGGGCAGCGCGCCAAGCCGCCAGTTTGTCGTGACCTGGAAGTCGGTGCCCGAGTGGGTGGGCTACAGCAATACCAGCGGCGGCTTTGATCTGCAAATTCTCCTCAACGAGGACGGCAGCTTCGTCTACCAATATGGCGCCATCGTCCATGGCGGCACGGGCACGGCGCAAATTGGCTGGCAACTGAGCACCTCTGACTACCAGGTGCTCAGCTTTGGCGCCTCTTCGGAGCCACCGGCGTACACGGCGATCAGCTTCCATATCCCGGCACCGGTGGCCAGCTACGCGTTTGACGAAGGCGCCTGGGCCACCGGCACGGCCGGCCAGGTGCTCGACTCCTCGGGTTTCGGCCGGCCAGGCATGTCACTGGGCAATGCCGAGTCCACCAGTGGTGGCAAGGTGTGCCGGGCGCTTGACATCCCCGCCAATACCAGCGGCGCCACGGTGGACGCGGTCAAAACAGGCGTTGATTTGTCAAACACCGCGCTGAAAATGCAAGGCGCTGGGACAGCCATGTTCTGGTACCGCGCCAACACCGCCTGGAACAGCGGCAACCCCGCCCAGCTGCTGGACGCCACCAGCGTCAGCGGCGAGTGGTTCTTCCTGACCCGCAGCGCCGCTGGCACGCTGTTTTTTGAGGTCAAGGACAGCACCGGCGTCGTGCGCTCGGTGGAAACGCCCGCACAAAGCATTGCAGCGGGCACCTGGGTGCACATCGCCATCGCCTGGGATTTCAATGGCAACGCCGGCAGCAACCAGGACAGCCTGCGCATCTCGATCAATGGCGGCGCGCCCACGGTGGCCAGCTTCACCAGCAGTGGCACGGTGAGCACACAAATTGGCACCGTCTACCTGGGCGACAACGCCTTGGGCATTGCCGATGCCCAAGGCACGGTGAACTCCGCCAACGGCCAGATCGACGAAGCCCAGTTCTTCAACTACGTGCTGAGCACGGCGCAGTTGCTCACCCAGATGTCCGCCACCCGTTCTTGCGCCACGCTGGCCTTCGATCACCTCGAGTTGCAGCACGCCACCGGCATGGGCCTCACCTGCACGCCCACGGTGCTTGCGATCCGTGCCTGCCAGAACGCGGCCTGCAGCACGCTGTACACGGGTGGCGTGGCCGGCACCTTGAAAACCACGGGCAGCACCAGCAACAACTTTGACAGCAGTTCGGGTTATGGCACGGGGGCCGCGTTTGCGATCCCCACTGGCAGCAGCAGCACCACCAAGGGCCTTCAGGTCACCGGCGTGGGCGCCACCTTGGTGGGTGTGAACACGGTGTCGGTGACCGCCACCGGTACCCACACCTGCAACTTTGGATCGCCCAGCTGCACCGTGTCGTCTGCTGACGCGGGCTTCTTGCTGGAGGCGCCCAACCACGTGGCCGAGGCGGCATCAGTGCTGTCGATCTCGGCGGTCAAAAAATCCGACAACAGCCTGAGTTGCGTGCCCGCTTTTGCCAACGTGAGCCGTGCCATGACGCTGGCTTGCAGCTATACCAACCCCGGCACCGGCACCCTGCCCGCGCGCGTGGGCGGCACCGCGCTCAGCACGGCTGCCAGCCTGGGTGCTGCCTGCGGCACGGCCAGCCAGGCGGTGACGCTGACTTTTAACGCCAGCGGCGTGGCCACCCCGGCGCTGCAGTACGCCGACGTGGGCCAGGTCACGTTGACGGCAAGTTATGCCGGCGCAGCGGGCTCCACCGAGGCGGGCCTGGTGATGACGGGCAGCACCAGCTTCATCGCCGCGCCGGCGTCCTTGGCCTTCAGCGGTATCACGGCCTCGCCGATCAAGGCCGGCAGCCCCTTTTCGGCCACGCTGTGGGCACGCAACTCGGCCAATGCCAGCACACCCAACTTTGGCCGCGAGACCCCCGCCGAGTCGGCCACGCTGGCCTGGCTGCGCGTGCAGCCCACGGGTGTTGCGGCCACCAGCGGCAGCTTCAGCGGCAGCCTGGGCGCTTTCAGCGCTGGGTCGGCAGGCAGCAGCAACCTGGCCTGGTCGGAGGTGGGCCGGGGCGATTTGCTG
>JAYWDK010000439.1:0-3186 GCA_043779845.1 Betaproteobacteria bacterium
GCGTGCCACCAAGTTGCGCGGCGTGGAGCCGCTGTAGCTGTCGCCGGCGCCAAATAGCAGCCGGTGGTCTGCAGTGAGCCGGAAATAGTCCAGCACAAAATTGGTGTCCGACACTGCGCTGCGCTGCGGCATCAACGCATAGGCGCGTTCTCGGCCCATCGGCTCGGTGGCTATCATGTAGGTGCCTACTGGCATGATGCGCGCCGCCACTTCCGGCGCGACGTTGTCGCCATACTCGCCAAGGTACACGTTGCCGGCCAGCACCAAGAAGCCGCAGCGCACCTCGCCCTGCGCGGTTTTAACGAGCGGCTTAGGGCCGCGCGCCACGTAAAACGCAGGCGAGTTCTCGTAAATCTGAACGCCGGCTTCGCGCGCCGCAGCACCTAGACCCAGGCAGTATTTCAGCGGATGTAGGTGGCCGGAGGCGGCGTCGTAGGCACCCGCATCGAACCGATCAGAGGCAATCCAGGCGGGGAGTTCGACCCCTTCAATCCACTGCAACGGGTAGTCGTAAGCGCGCATCACATGATCGACCCAATGACGCAGTGCCCGCGTCTTGGTCGGCTTGACGGACAGGCTCAGATAACCGTTTTGCCAGTCGCAATCAATGGCGTGCCGCTCGATGCGCTCGCGCATGAGGGTGAGTCCTTCAACCGAAACGTCCCAGGCCCGGCGCGCGTCTTGGGCCGAGAACTGTTTCTCGATGGCGCATTCGCCGTCAGAACCAAAGCCCACAATGGCCTGGCCGCCGTTGCGGCCCGAGGCGCCCCAGCCGATGCGCTGGGCCTCCAGCAGAACGACGCTGTAGCCGCTCTGGGCCAGTTCAAGCGCAGCGGAAACCCCGGCCAAGCCGCCGCCCACCACGCAAACATCGGCCGTGACACGCTCTGCCAGCGGCGGCGAGGGTGCTGGCCTCGTCACACTGGCCTCGTAGTAGGAGTTTTCGATGACTCCAAGTTCTTTTTGCAGCAGCAATCACGTCACCCGGAAATTCACGAACTGCCAGGGATCAGCATCGTCCTTGTGTTCCTCGAACAGCGGGCTGCGGTCGCGCAGCGGCGTCCAGTCGCTGTATACGCCCACCAGTTCGCCTAAGTAGGGGCTGGCCACTTCCAGCACCGTCTGGTAGTCAAGGTCGTCCGGCTCGACTACGCCAGCGCGCGGGTTGCGCATGGCCCATACCATGCCGCCCAGGATGCCGGCCACCACCTGCAGGCTGGTGGCGGTGTTGTGGGGAACCAGCTCGCGCGCCCGCCCGATGCTCAGGCGCGAGCCGTACCAGTACACGCCCTTGCCGTTGCCCATCAGCAGCACGCCCAGCTCGTCCATGCCTTGCGTGATTTCGTCGCGCATGATGCGTTTCTTGCGTTGCAGCTGCCAGTTCTTGCCGGCCAGTTCATGCAGCGACAACACTGCGTCGTCACAGGGGTGATACGCGTAGTGCACGGTGGGCCGGTAGATTACTTGATCGTCCTGACGCAGGGTCAGGTGGTCGGCAATGGAGATCGACTCGCCGTGCGTGACCAGAAAGCCATGGTAGGGTCCTTCAAGCGGCGTCCAGCTGCGCACACGCGTGGAAGCTCCGGGGCGGCGCAGGTATATAGCTGCGTCGTTGCCGTAGCCGTGACGCGCGCCATCCTGGGGGAAATGCCGCTCGTGGCTGCCCCAGCCAAGCTCGGAGGGCTGCAAGCCTTCACCAACGAAGCCGTCCACCGACCAGGTGTTGACAAACTCGTCCTTCTCCTTGCGCCGGTTGCTGATTTGGGTGTCGCGCTCGGCAATATGTATGACCTTGACATTGAGCTGCTCGCCAAGTTTAGCCCAGTCTTCCTGCGAGACCGGCGGTTCACGATCAATGTCGTTGTCTGCCGCCATGTTCAGCAGCGCTTGCTTGACCAGGATCGAAGCCAAGCCAGGGTTGGCACCTTCCGTGACCACGGCAGTGGGCCCATTGCGCTTGTCGAGCCGGAAGGCGAGCACCTCTTCGCGCAGCGCATAGTTGGAACGCTGTGAAGGCGTGAAGCCGGCGTCGGTGTAGCTGCCGGCCCAAGGCTCAATGCAGGTGTCCAGATAAAGGATGCCGCGTTTCCAGCAATAGCGGATCAAGTCCAAGCTCGATACATCGACCGAGAGATTGAGCAGGAAGTCGCCCTCTTGCAGGTGCGGCTCCAGGATGGCTTCGTAGTTGCCTTGCTTTAGCGGCTGGGCAATAAACTCGGCGCCAAACTCCCGGGCAATGCCGGACTTGTCATCGCTACGCGAGATGATCGTGAATTGGCCAGCCTTCAACCCGATATGACGGAATAACAGCGGCAACATGGCCTGCCCGATGCTCCCAAAGCCGATCATCACGACCCGCCCGGCGAATGTGACGTGTTTTCCGTACGATTCCATAGGTTTCCCAATAGCTAAATCGAAGTATAGAGAAGTACTCACCGTTGGCCTGATGTGGTGGGTCCGTGCGCGAACTCGCCGGACTCTGGAACCCGTTCAGCGCAATGAAGCCGCCATGACGGGGCGACCTCGGTCCGCGCCTCGCTGTCGCCCGGCAGTAGCAGCTGCGGCACTTGCTAGTAGATTCAGCTATCGTGGCGACGACCGAACACCCACACGAAGTCGAAGCGCGCCTCATCCCGATCAAGTGACGCAGCGCCGCCGCCGAGCAGGCGTTGAGGGATCTCGTGCATCAAGCGGCGGCGCCACGATACGGGCATCGCACCGTCGCACGCTCGTGCGCCCTCAAGCATTTTGGATACCTGGGTCTTGTCGGAGAATTCGCTTCTCACCGGCGGGCCAATGGCCTGCGCGAACTGCCCCACAGTGCATAGTGATCGCCGGATGCGCTCGTGGGACGCCGCGGCGAAGATCGCGCCCGGTCTCGGTGCTGATCTGGCCTTGGTTTTATTTGCCCTGAGCTTCCCAGCGCACGATGGCGGTCTTCTCGTTCATGGCAAATCTTCCACAAGCTACAAGGAAAAATGATCTTGGGCATAGCCCTGCGACTCGGCGAAAGGTGTGGGCCTACTTCGGCGGGGGCCAATTGATGCGCTTGTCCGGCTGGCTTAGCCGGCCGGCGGGCAGTTCGCTGCGGCCGGGCGCACTCAGCGCTGCAGAGCTTGTTCCAGCTGCGCCTTGTTCATCCTGGAGCGGCCTTTCACGGCGCGTTGCGTCGCCTCGTTGCGAAGC